>CAMMRL010000057.1 GCA_946499275.1 uncultured Clostridia bacterium
CTTCTGGAAGGCGATCCCGCCGTCGGTGGACTGCTGGTCGAATGTACCGGTTACCTGTACCGGAGGCACCGAATCGTAATAAGCGCCGATAACCGCCAGGTAGTACTGCAGCAGCCGCACGCCGATGCCGGTATCTCCCGGACGCAGCAGGCCGGGATACTGCCGGGACGCTTCGCTCAGGGAAATACCCTCGCTGTCCAGTTCGGAAAGGCGTTTGACGGCGTTGTACAGATAAGCGATGCGGTACCATGTGTTTTGCCCTACGATCCCGTCTACCGGAAGGTCGAACGTTTCCTGAAACACCCGCACCGCGTTTTCGGTGGACTGGTCGAACACGCCGTCCGCCTGATTGATTTTCGGGATGTTCGGATAATTCCGGCTGATCCGGTTGAGCTGGATCTGAATGGTCTGTACGTCGTTGCTTGCATCTCCCAGGCGGAGGGGCCTTCCCGGATAGGAGGGGGTGCCGGTGCGCACCGGGGCGTTCCGCACGATGTCGATGTCGTCCCCGTAATAATGTTGCAGGATTTCATAGGGGGTCATCCCTTGCTGCGCCAACGTAACGGTTCCCCACTGGGAAAGCCCGTCGCAGGTGACAGTAGTGCCGTTGCAGTACTGGGTAAAATACGGCTCGATACTTCCCTGACGGCGGACATAACTGTTGAAGATATCGTCCACAATGGTGTTGATGTTCTCAAAAATATCCCGCCCGTGAACGTATGACTGGTCGTAAGCCGTGGAGTTGGTGATGTCGAAATCATACCCCTGGCTGCGGTACCACTCGGTGTAATACCGGTTTAGGGCGTAGGAAATCTGGGCGTAAATATTCGCTCGGATGGCGTTTTCCGGCCAAGTTGGGTAGATTTCGCTGGATGCTACGTTTTTTATATATTCCGGAAAGGTGGTGGTCACATTCTGAGCGCTGGATCCGGGTGGGCCCAAGTGGACGGTAATACTTTTGGGGATATACGGCTCTGCAATCATAGTGTTTCCTCCGTTCCTGCCTAAAGGGTCTGTGGGCTGGATTCGTCTATAACGATGTCCTCCTGCTGGGCGTCCAGCCCGGCCCCTTCAGGCAGAGGTATCAAATCAGCCGGCTGGATGGAGGTAATACCTCCGTAAAGGGGAACATGGGTATTCTTTATGGTGAAATATCCCGGCTTGCTGATTTCGATGGTATAGGTGGTATATGGGTGGTCGAAGCCGGGGGTCTGGGAATACTGCGCGGCGACGGCGGGCAGGTCGATCGTCGCGGTGTTTCCGTCCTGATTGGTGGTCAGCACCTTCACCAGCGACTGGCCGCCGTCATCCCCTTCTTTGGTTACGACAACCCGCGCCCCTTCAATAGGGACGGCCTGGCGCGCCGTCGTTACCCAGATACGCAGATGGGCGATACCGGTTTCCGGCGCAGCGGGCGGGATGTAGTCGGACAGGGGATTGCTTTCGCCGGGAATATCGGTATCCGTGTTTCCCGAAGGCGGCGTATCGTCCACCTGTGAGCCCGCCGTTTCCGCTGCAAAGGCTTCAGCCGGGGCGGCAACCTCCCTCGCTTCCGCTTCTCCCGGGAAGGCGTAGGTCGCTTCCTCATCCGGTGGGAAGACAACAGACGGAGGAAGAAATTCTTCTTCAGAGACCGTTTCCCTATCCGCATCCGTCCCGGTTCCGGTCTCCTGGGGAACGCTGGGAAGATCGGGAAAGAGGGTGATCCCCGGCCCGGGGTGGCTCCGCTCGTTTTCTATTGCATTTCTGCCTGGCGAGGAGGGTGAGGAGGAGAAAGCGGGGGACTCGACCGGATAATGCGGCCGGCAGAACTCGTCGTCCTCGTCTTGTGTCGGTCTTGCCTGGGGAGGGGGGACGATCGGGGCCGTGGGAGCGGCGGGGGGGATCTCCCCGCGAATAGGGTCCTCCGGCAACCGTTCGGCACATTTCGCTTCTTCCGCAGCCCGCGGCATCGGGGCTGGGATGTCCCGGGGCGGGGCGGCGGCTTCCTGCCGGTTGAGGGACGGCTGGTGTCGGCGGTACGTCCGCATCAGCTCTTCGCTGTACTGGCGAATGCGGTCGTCCATGCTGGGGTTTTGGCGCGACTGATTCATACGATGAATCCATCCTTTCCCGTTCCGGCCCCTCCGCGCGGCCGCGGCAGGGCCCAAACTGCCTGTTTGGTATTCCCCCACCGGCTGATTACCCCGCCGGTAGGGGCGATAGGCTCGCTGATTATCTATATGCATCCTCTGAGAAAATGATACGTTTGGATTGTATCTTCACTCCCGATTTCGGGTGTTTTCGGCGAAGAACCCCGTGGGAAATTGCAATCTTTGTGAAAGTAGTGTACAATAGACGCTATCAATCAAGCAGAAAACAGCCCGCTGTTCCAACACGGGCCGAAAAACGGAAAGGATTCATGACGATGGATTACCGCAACTACACCCGGCAGTTCCCGGATGCCGAAGGCCGGTTCGGCGAATACGGCGGCAGTTACCTCAGCGAGGAGCTCAAGCCCGCGTTTGAAGAGATCACCCAAGCCTATCAGGCGATCTGCCATTCCGCCCAGTTTATCGCGGAACTCCGCCGCATCCGGCGGGAATTCCAGGGCCGGCCCACCCCGGTATACCACTGCGAACGCCTTTCCCGCAAGGTAGGGGACGGTACCTGCCAGATTTATCTCAAGCGGGAGGACCTCAATCACACCGGGGCTCACAAGCTCAACCATTGCATGGGCGAAGGGCTGCTCGCCAAATATATGGGGAAGAAAAAGCTGATTGCGGAAACTGGCGCGGGGCAGCACGGGGTGGCGCTCGCCACCGCGGCGGCCTATTTCGGGCTGGAATGCGAAATCCATATGGGCGAGGTGGATATTGCCAAGCAGGCGCCCAACGTCACCCGGATGAAAATCCTCGGCGCGAAGGTGGTGCCGGTTACCCACGGCCTGAAAACCCTTAAGGAGGCGGTGGATTCCGCCTTTGCCGCTTACGCCCGGGATTACAAGGAAGCGATCTACTGCATCGGCTCCGCCCTGGGGCCCCATCCGTTCCCGATGATGGTGCGGGACTTCCAGGCCGTGATTGGCAGCGAAGCCAGGGAGCAGTTTTTGGAAATGACCGGGATTTATCCCGACGTGGTGACCGCCTGCGTCGGCGGCGGCAGCAATTCGATCGGCATGTTCGTCCCCTTCCTGGACGATCCGGTGCGGATCGTCGGGGTGGAGCCGCTGGGGACCGGCACCGGCATCGGGCAGCACGCCGCTTCCATCGCCTATGGCACCAAAGGCGTACTCCATGGGTTTGAAAGCTATCTCCTCCAAAACGAGGACGGAACCCCCGCGCCGGTGTATTCGGTGGCGAGCGGGTTGGATTACCCCTCTGTCGGGCCGGAACATGCGATGCTGCACGACCTTGGCCGGGTGGAATACGCCCAGGTCAGCGATGAGGAGGCGATGGAAGCCTTCTTCAAGCTCTCCCGGTATGAGGGGATCATCCCGGCGCTCGAAAGCGCCCATGCCGTCGCTTACGCGATGCGTCTGGCTAAGGAGATGAAGACTGGAGCGATCCTGGTGAACCTCAGCGGCCGCGGGGACAAGGACATCGATTACGTGGTGGAAAAATACGGTTATGGCGAACAATACGCGGATTAAGCGTGGAAATTGCGAGGAGAGGAGCGGCGGAAATGGACGTTTCGTATTTGAAGGCCTTTTATGAATCGTATGACGAGGAAGCGCGCTTTTCCCGCCGCTCCTCCTCCGTGGAATTCTTGACGACCGTGCGGTATATCAACCGCTACCTCCGGCCGGGGATGTCCCTGCTGGAAGTCGGGGCGGGGACGGGACGGTATTCCCGTCATTACGCCGCTCAGGGATACGCGGTTGACGCCGTGGAGCTGGTGGAGCACAATATTGACGTGTTCCGGGAAAAGATGACGCCCGATATGAACCTGCGCGTCCGGCAGGGGAACGCGTGCGACCTTTCGATGTTTGAGGACGGCCGCTTTGATATTACGCTGCTGCTCGGCCCCCTTTATCATCTGTTTTCCATGGAGGATAAGCGCCGCGCCGTTTCGGAAGCGCTGCGGGTAACCCGGCCGGGCGGTCTCCTTTATGTTGCCTTCATCATGAATGATGCAACCATCCTAAGTTGGGGCCTGCAGCAGGGCCATCTGGCCGAAGGGTTGAAAAACGGGTTGATTACGGAGGATTTCCATTGCGCCAGCGTGCCGGAAATGCTGTTCGACATGTCGACGCTGCAGGAAATTGAAACGCTGATGGCGGAGTTCCCTTTGGAGCAGCGGCATCTGGTCGCCTCCAACGGGATGTCCTGCCATTTTGGAGATACGCTGGACGCGGCGGACGACGAACTGTTCCGCGCGTGGCTGGCTTATCATTTCCATACTTGCGAGCGTCGGGAACTGCTGGGCTATAGCAGCCATCTTCTGTATATCGGCGCGAAGTTGTAGGAGGGTACGGCATGCAGATTACGGTACGGGATATCCTCGTCTGGCTGGAGCAGGCGGCTCCGCCTGCTCTGGCGGAGGAATGGGACAATGTGGGGCTATTGGTCGGCGATCCGGACGAGCCGGTAGGCCGTGTGCTGGTTTCCCTCGACCCGTCCCCGGCTGTGATCGCACAGGCCGCCGGGATGGGGGCGCAGCTTCTGGTCAGCCATCATCCGGTGATCTTCGGCGGCAGGAAGCGGCTGCTGGCGGGCGACCCGGCTTACGAGCTTGCCCGTGCGGGGCTTTCCGCCATCGCCATGCATACCAATCTCGACGCGGCGGCAGGCGGCGTGAACGACGTTCTGGCCGCCCGTCTGGGGCTTGAAGGCGTCCGCACCGCTCCGGATGGGATCAGCCGGGTCGGCCGCCTTCCTGCGCCGTTCCCTCCGGCAGCCTTCGCCGCCTACGCGATGGACCGGCTGGAAGCCCCCGCCGTCCAGTGGAAGGCGGGGGACCGCCCGGTGGAGATGGTGGCCCTCTGTTCCGGCGCGGGGGAGGACTTCATGGCCCCGCTGTTGGAGGGGGCCGACGCCTTTTTAACCGGGGAACTGAAGTATCACGACTGGCCGGATACGGCGGCGACTGTGGTAGCCGCGGGCCATTTCCATACCGAGGTATGGATCGCCGAAGCCCTCGCCGCCCGCCTGCGGGAAGCGTTTCCGGCCCTGCAGGTGGAGACCGCGAAGGAACGCTGCCCCTACGGAGTGATGGTCCGCCGCGGCCAGCCGGCGGAAAACGGAAAGGATCGATGAATCATGGCGCTGGACGGCGCGTTTCTGCACTGCCTGAGGGGGGAATTGGTAAATTCCCTCCCCGACGCCCGGGTGGATAAGGTACACCAGCCCTCGCGGGAGGAACTGGTGATATCCATGCGTACCCGCGCCGGGACGAAAAAACTGTATCTTTCCGCCCGCGCCAATTCGCCGCGGGTGCATTTTACCGATATACCGCTGGAAAACCCGGCGTCTCCGCCCATGTTCTGCATGCTGCTTCGCAAACGGCTGACCGGCGGGCGGCTGATCGCCATCCGCCAGCCGGGGCTGGAGCGGGCGCTGTATTTTGACCTCGACTGTGTGGACGAGCTGGGGGATATCGTCCGGCTTACGCTGGCGGTGGAGATCATGGGCCGGCACTCCAACATCATCCTGGTGGACGGCGGCGGGACGGTGGTGGATGCGATTAAGCGGGTGGATATGGATATGTCCTCCGTCCGCCCGGTTCTGCCCGGCCTGCCTTATTCGCCTCCGCCAGCGGAGGCGGGAAAGCGGGATCTTTCCCTCTGCACGCCGGAGGAGTTGCTGAACGCGGCGCTGGCGGGACGGGATATCCCGTTTTCCAAGGCGCTGCTCGCCGCTTCCCACGGCCTGTCCCCCCTGATCTGCCGGGAGGTATCCCATTACGCGACCCGTGGCATGGACACGACCGCCCGCGCCCTGACGGAAGGGGAGCGGGACCGCGCCCGGTTTTCCCTTTCCCGTATTAAGGCAGCGTTTGAAACGGGGGAGGGACGGACGCCCTATATCTTATATAAAGGGGAGGGCGCGCCGCTCGATTTCAGCTTCCTGCCGATCACGCAGTACGGGCTGTCCGCTGTGGGAAGGGAGATGGAGAGCTTCTCCGCCCTGCTGGACGCTTTCTATGCGCAGCGGGATCAGGCGGAACGCACCAAACAGCGGGCGCACGATATGCTGCGGGTGCTGACCAACGCGTCGGAGCGCACGGCCCGCAAACTGGCCAACCAGAGGGAAGAACTGGCGAAATCGGGCGACCGGGAGAAGTACCGGATTTACGGCGACCTGATCCACGCCAACCTGCACGCCATCCCCAAGGGCGCGGCTTGCGCGGAGCTGGTGAACTATTACGACCCGGACTGCGCGAAAATAAACGTGCCGCTGGATCCGGCCCTTTCCGCGGCCCAGAACGCGCAGAAATATTATAAGGAATACCGCAAAGCGCAGACCGCTGAGCGGGTGCTTGCCGAACAGATTGCGCAGGGGGAGGAAGAACTCGCTTACATTGATACCGTGTTCGACGCCCTCTCCCGCGCCGTCACCCTCCGGGAACTGAACGAGCTGCGGGAGGAATTGGCGGCGGGTGGATATCTCCGCCTGCAGCGAAGCAAGCAGAAGCCGTCTCCGCCCCTGGGGCCGATGGAATTTGTGTCGGACGACGGGTTTCCCATCCTGGTGGGGCGGAACAACGTGGAAAACGACCGGCTGACCTTGCGTACCGCCCGGGGGAGCGACATGTGGTTCCACACCAAGAATATCCCCGGTTCCCATGTGGTGGTGATGACCGGAGGGCAGACCCCGCCCGACCGCACGCTGGAACAGGCGGCCATCCTTGCCGCTTACCACTCCAAGGCGGTCTCATCGCAGCAGGTGCCGGTGGATTATACCGAAATCCGCAACGTCAAAAAGCCGGCCGGCGCAAAGCCCGGCATGGTGATCTACGAAACCAACCGGACGGCATACGTCACCCCGGATCCGGTTCTTGTGGAGCGGCTGAAAAAGGACAGACAGAAATAAAACAAAGGGAACCTCGGCTTAATGGGGGTTCCCTTTGTTTTATGAATATTACGCTATTCTTATCCCCGCACCCGGTCCCAGCGGGAGACCGGCCAGCATCCAGACCACCAGCAGAAGCGACCAGACTACCAGGAAAACGAGACTATAGGGGAGCATGGTGGAGATCAGGGTGCCGATCCCGGCGTTTTTATCATACTTTTTGGCAAACACCACCACCATCGCGAAATAGGACATCAACGGGGAGATCAAATTGGTGCAGGAATCCCCGATGCGGTAGGCCACCTGGGTAAGCGCCGGCGAGTAGCCGAGCATCATAAACATCGGGACGAAAACCGGCGCCAGGATGGTCCATTTGGCGGAAGCGGACCCCATCACCAGGTTGAGCAGCGACGTGAGCAGGATAAACAACACCATCAGCACCGGCCCGCTCACGCCGGTGGACTGCAGAAAATCCGCCCCTTTGATCGCCAGGATGGTCCCCAGCCGGCTGTAATTGAAATAGCTGATAAACTGCGCCGCAATGAAGACCAGCGCGATATAGCTTCCCATAGCCGCCATATTCTTTTCCAGCTGACGGCATACCTCCTTTTCCCCGCGGAAGGTGCCGGCAATCCGGCCGTATATCACCGAAGGGATGAAAAACAGCAGGGTAATCAGGGGGATCAGCCCGTCGATCAGCGGCGCGCCGTTGGTCAGGCTACCGGTCTGCGGGTTGCGGAGGGGGGAGCTGGCAGGCGCCGCCGCCGCAATCAGCCCGATGACGAGAACCAGTAAAGTTAGGGAGACGGCCCTTAGCCCCCTTTTTTGCTCTGCGGTGAGTTCGGAACGGATTTCCCCGTCCGGCTCCGCAGCTTCAAACCGGCCGAGACGGGGTTCCACAATCTTGTCGGTAACCAGAGTGCCGGCGACGACGATGACCAGGGTGGAAACCATCAGGAAAAACCAGTTGTCCGTGGCGTATACCGTGTAGGTTTTATCGACCAGACGGGCCGCTTCGGTGCTGATCCCGGCCATCAGGGGATCGACCGCCCCGATAATCAGGTTGGCGCTGTAGCCGCCGGACACGCCGGCGAAGGCGGCGGCAAGCCCCGCCAAAGGATGCCGTCCATACGCCATGAAAATCAGCGCCCCTACCGGTACCAGCACCACATAGCCGATATCCGACGCGACGTTGGAGAGAACCCCCAGGAATACCAGCATGGGGGTGATCCACCGGCGCGGCGTTACCGACACCAGCTTTTTCAGCGCCGCAGTGAGGTAACCGCTGCCCTCCGCACAGCCTACGCCCAGCATGGTAACCAGCACCACCCCCAGCGGGGCGAAATCGGTGAAATTCTTCACCGCGCTGGTCAACATGTAAACGACGCCCTCCCGGCTCAACAGGCTGGTCGCCGTGACGGTTTGTTCCGTCAGTTCCATTGTAGCCGGATCGATCATTTCACCGGTGGCGGACACGCCGAGGAGGGAGCAGAGAGCAGATATCAGCACAATGGCGACGGAGAAAAGGAAAAAGAGGGTGATGGGATGGGGCAGCTTGTTCCCCGCTTTTTCCACTGCGCTTAAAAAACGAGTGAAAAGGGAGGATTTTGATGCTTGCTTTTTCTCAGATGCAGTCGGCATGGCAGTAAACTCCCGGATTGGAATTCGCGCGCCGAATCCAGCGCGGCGTCTGCTTTAGTGTGGCTCGCCAGGCGGCGATTACTCGCCCTTGCCCTCCCATTTCGCTAAAATGCCAAAAAATGCTTGATCGGGTTCTTTTTCATACTTTTCTAAGAATATATTTCTAGTCGTATCCCTTTTTCGGCGATAGGATAAAGAAGGAGATCAATGGGGGAGGAATACCGCCATGCCTGTGAAATACGAAGGACCGACAACGGAGATGGAAAAAGCAGAAACCAGCGTTTTTGGGATTCCTGTCAGCCGGCAGGACAAGCTGGAAGATGAACGGATACGGCGGGAGGTGCAGCAAAAACGCCTGGAACGTACACAGAGACGGCAGCGACGAAATCGCCGCCGTCTGCTGGCGGGGGCCTGGGCCGCGGCGGCTGTCGCCTTGATGGTTTCCTATCATTTTGGCTTGCGGGCATTGTGGTATGCAGCGCCCAAAGGGGACATTTCCAACGGCGGAGTGGATATTTCCCAAATCCGCTATCCGGATTGGATCGATCAGGCGTTCATTGAAAATCCTGTGGCCCGCACCGGTACACCGCTGACCGAAGTGAAGGACTTGGCGATCCATTATGTGGGGAATCCCGGTTCCAGCGCGATGGGAAACCGCAATTATTTCAACAGCGAGGGCGTAGAGGTGTGTTCCCATTTTGTTGTGGGTTTGGAGGGGGAGGTAATCCAGTGCCTGCCGCTCAACGAGCAGTCGGTGGCGACCAACCAGCGCAACAAGGACACCATCTCCATCGAGGTCTGCCATCCGGACGAAACCGGAAAGTATAGCGAAGTGACCTATAACGCGCTGATCCGGTTGGTTACCTGGCTCTGCCGCCAGTTCCATTTGACGCAGGAAAACCTGATCCGGCACTACGATGTTTCCGGCAAGCTCTGCCCGCTGTATTATGTGCAGCACGAGGACGCTTGGCTTCAGCTGAAAGAGGATGTGGGCGAGGAATTAAACGCTTATCGATAAAAAGCAGCCGGATGCCCTTCCTTCGCTATGGAGGGAGTGGCCGGCCCCGCCGGTTATGCATAGGATGGAAAAAACAAAGGAGTTGTTGCCTATGCTTCGCATCCCGGTCAGAGAGAACGTCAAAATCGCTGTTTACGATCCCAATCCGTTGAGTACAACCGCCACATGCGCAAGGAAAACCATACTCATGGTACACGGCTGGCCGCTATCCGCCAAAATGTATGAATATCAGCAGCGATGGCTGGTCAACAACGGTTACCGGGCAATTACTCTGGATCTGCGCGGCTTCGGCCAATCTGACGCTCCCGGCTGGGGATACGATTACGATACGTTGGCCGGCGACCTCTATCGGGTGATCTGCCGGATGAATCTGCGAAACATAACACTGGTCGGTTTTTCTATGGGCGGCGCGGTTGCGCTACGGTATATGCGTCTGTACCGGGGGTTTGGGGTGCAAAAACTGGCGCTGCTGGCCGCCGCTGCACCCCGGTTTACCAGGACGGAGGATTTCCCCTACGGGCAGACGTGGGAACAGGCGGAAGACCTTGTACAGCAGGCGAAAACCGATCGCGCCCAGCTGGCGCAGGATTTCAGCCGGATGCTGTTATACAGCCCCCATAGCGAGGCGATCAAGGATTGGTTCCGGGATATCGCCTTAGAAGCGTCGGGGATCGGCACGGTGCGTACAGCGATTTCCTTACAGGACGAGGATTGCCGGGACGACCTGTACAGTATCAAGGTGCCGACCGGGATTTTCCACGGCAAACAAGATGTCGTTGTCCCGTATATCATGGGAGAGATTCAGCATGAGGCGATTCCCGGTTCCCGCTTGTATTCCTTTGAGAATAGCGGGCATGGGGTATTTTACGATGAGCTGCCGCAGTTCAATCGCTGTTTTCTGGAGTTTCTCCGTCAGTAACCAGCAATCGCCGGCCATCGGTTCAAAAAAAGCTTGCGTATCTTTGGATACGCAAGCTTTTTTTGAACCGATCGATTGTGACTCAAGAGGGGATAGCCTTCCACTGGGGAATCCCGGGATAACCGCGTAAGGGAAAAGGGCAACGTTTAGCACAGGGGTCCTCCCGTGCGCCGGCGTGGCCTGCTTAAATGCGAGGTTATTTGTAAATAGACGGGTATCCCAGGATTCGTGCCGTCTTAGGACCGCGCATCAATAGGCAATTGGCGTATCGACATAAGAAAACGCAATTCCGGCACCGCGGATATCGACGGCTTCCAGGCAGCCCGATTTTATTCGCAGTAGGCATTCATCAATTCCCGGTACAGCATATAGTTTTCAAAAGGAACCTCCTCGGGAACCCCATGATCGCAGGTGGGAATATAACCGCCGCGTTTACGGAGCACGGGAACCCCGGCTTCCAGATGCCGTTTGAGCGCATCGCCGCCCTGTGCAATAATGCGCTTGTCGATTCCTCCGGACAAAAGAAGTTCCGGATAGACCTGCGAGACACGGACAATGTCGCAGTTGGCCGCCACCTCGAAGGGACTCATATAATCGCATCCCACGCTTTGATAAAGCGGGATAACGTATTCGCAGAAGCCGTCGGTGTCGACCTGGAAATGCAGTGTCCGCTCCCTATTCCGGCGTTTCATATTTGTATAAAGCTGTTGGTAATACGGCAGCAGGAATTCCTTTATCCGTATTTATATCCCATAGCTTTGGATAAGCGGCTTCACATTTTGTTAAGATGCGGTTCAAAAAATCTTTCTTTTCTCTTCAAACGCACGACATATCTGTCCCGTATACTAAACTCATCAACCGGAGGAAAACTCGTTGCAGAAAATCCTCCCGGACGATCCACTGCCGGAAGGCAGACAAACCATTCTTTCCCATTGGGAATTGACGATAGATTATCCCCCTTTTCTTCTTTTTCTCTTTTTTCTCCCTTTCTCACCCCCTTTTTTCAGGAGCGCGGCCGATCAGGCCGCCGCTCCTTTTTTGTTTTGGCATGCAATAAGGAAGTGGTTGATTCCAATAGCCTGCGATGGTTCAAGACCCCTTAAATATCTAGGGGTGCTTTTTGTGTCGCCTTAACAACAAAACGGAAAGTGCGCCAAACCCAGTGTTCATACGGGTTTGGCGCACTCTTCTGTCTATAAATCATGCGGCTATACAAAATCCGTTAATCAGCAGAATTTTAGGATCAATAGGTCTCAAACTGGGCGTAGTACAGTTGGGAATAGAACCCTTTTTGGTTCATCAGCTCCTCGTGCGTCCCCTGTTCGACCACATCCCCGTCCCGGATGACCAGGATGTGGTCGGCATTGCGGATGGTAGACAGACGGTGGGCGATGACAAAGCAGGTCTTGTCCCGCATCAGTTTCAGCATGGCCGCTTGGATTTGTTGCTCGGTACGGGTGTCCACGTTGGATGTCGCTTCATCCAGGATCAGCATTTTGCAGTCCAGCAGCATCGCCCGGGCAATAGTGAGCAGCTGTTTCTGCCCTTTGGAGATGTTGACGCCGTTGTCGCTCAACAGGGTGTTGTAGCCGTCCGGCAGGCTTTCGATGTAGTCGTGGATGTGGGCAGCTTTGGCGGCCCGTACTACGTCCTCCATGCCGGCATCTTCCTTGCCGTAAGCGATGTTTTCATAAATGGTGCCGTAAAACAGCCAGGTGTCCTGCAACACCATGGAGTAGGCTTGCCGAAGGCTCCGGCGGGTGACGGTGGCGATATCGTGCCCGTCCACTTCAATGACTCCGCTATCGGCGTCGTAAAAGCGCATGAGCAGGTTGATTATCGTAGTTTTGCCTGCGCCGGTCGGGCCGACGATAGCGATCAGGCTGCCCTTGTCCGCGTGCATGCTGAAATCGTGCAGGACGGGCTTATCCGGTGTATAGCCAAAGCTCACATGCCGGGCCGCCACCTCGCCGTACACATCCTCGAGCACCCGTGCTCCCGCCGCGTCCGGTTTCTCCGGAAGCTCGTCGATCAAGCGGAACACCCGTTCTGCCGCGGCAAACGCCGATTGGAGCTCGCCGATAATATTGGCGATTTCGTTGATGGGGCCGGAAAACTTTCGGGAATACTGAATAAAGGAGGAGATATTGCCCAAACCAAGGCTACCGCCGAGATACATCAATGCGCCGAACACGCTGACCAGCGCTAGCGAGAGGTTGTTGATAAAATTTACCGATGGTCCGGTGAGCGTACCGTAATATTCCGCTTTGTTGTAGGCGTCTACCGCTTTCGCATTCTTGAGGTCGAAGCGGGCGATCACCGCATTCTCCCGGTGGTAGGCCGTGGTCGTCTTCTGCCCGCCGATCATTTCCTCCACAAAGCCGTTGAGCTCGCCCAACTTTTTGGAACGCCGGCGGAATAACGGCCGCACCCGGGTGGTGATGAACCGGGTGGAGAGGATGGATAGCGGGATGGTGAAGGCGAAGACCAATACCAGCAACGGGGCGATGCTCAGCATCATAATCAGGGAAAACAGCACGATAACCATGCTTTGCAGCACCTGTAACAGGTCGTTGGAAAAGGACTGGTTGACCGTATCGATGTCGTAGGAGATCACGCTGATGATATCGCCGGTTTGGTAGCGGTCAAAGAAACCGACCGGCAGGGAAGAGAGCTTGTCGAATACATCTTTGCGCATGCGGCAGATGACCTGCCGGCTCAGCCGGATCATCAGCAGCGACAGTATATAGGACAGCAGCCCCGACGCCAGGTAGCATACCGCCATCAGCGCCACATAGGAAAACACCCGGCGAAAGTCCACGTCTCCGGCCCCCACACCCATAGCGTCGATGGCGTTTCCGGAGAGTTTCGGCCCGAACAGCCCGAACAGGTTGCCGGCCAGCATGCACAGCAGGGCGGAAACGATCAACAGCTTGTGCCGGCTCAGATACCGCCACAGCCGGCCGAGCAAATAGGTTTTCTTTTGATGTGTTCCCGTTTTATGCATCGGTGGACACCTCCCCGCCGGTTCCCATCTGGCTTTCCGCAATCTCCCGGTAGACCGGGCAGGATGCCAACAGCTGATCGTGGGTACCGTAGCCGATTTCCCGCCCGTTGTCCAGTACCAGGATGCGGTCTGCCCCTCGTATCGAGCTGATTCGCTGGGCAATGATGACGCAGGTGGTGTGGGCGAAATGCTCGTGCAGTGCTCCGCGTAGGGCCGCGTCGGTCCGGTAGTCCAGCGCGGAGGAGGAGTCGTCCAGGATCAAGATCTCCGGATCCGCCGCTAGGGCGCGGGCGATCAGTAGCCGCTGCTTCTGCCCACCGCTGAGATTGTTGCCCCGCACTGAAACGGCATAGTCCATGCCGCCCACCGCTCGGATGAATCCCTCCGCCTGGGCGTCCTGCGCGGCGGTAACCAGTTGACCGTCAGTCAGATCCCGGAAATACCGGATGTTTTCACGGATCGTATCGGCAAAGAGGAAGTCGTTTTGAAAAACCACCCCGAATTTTTCCCTCAGCTTCCCGGTCGGTATGGTACGGATGTCCTCTCCGTCCAGCAGGATTCGCCCGCTGTCGGCATCGTAAAAACGCATCAACAGGTTGACGAGGGTGCTTTTGCCGCTCCCCGTCGCGCCGAGGATGCCCAGCGTCTGGCCGTGCCCGAGCGAAAAAGAGATGTCTTCCAGATTGTTTTTAATCCCTTCGTAGGAAAAGGACACCTTTTCAAACACGATATGGGCGCGGCCTATTTTTTCGCCGGCCGGCAGTACCTGTAGATCCTCCGGCGCCTTAAGCACCTCGGCCACCCGCTTGGCCGACGCCTGCCCTTTGGAACACAGGATAAAGATGCGGGTGATGCCGAGCATGGCATTGAGGATGATGGTGAAATAGTTCAGGAAAGCGATAATCACCCCTGGACTGGTCATGCCTTTGTCCATGAGCAACGCGCCGGCCGCCACCACCGCGGTCAACCCAAGATTGAGGATCAGGGTGGAGCCTGGGTTGGTCAGCGCCATGACGCCGCCCACCTGCTGTTCCATATCGGCCAGTTCATTATTCACCTTGTCGAACCGGCGGCGCTCATAGTCGGTTTTGGACAGCGCTTTGATCACTCGGACGCCGGTAATGTTTTCCTGCACCACCCGCACCATGCCGTCCAGGATCCCCTGCTGGCGGGTGTACATCGGCACGCTTTTTTTCGTTACGGCGTACACCAGCACTGCGATAGCCGGAAGGGTGGCTACCAGTACCAGCGTCAGCCACGGGTCCATCAATAGGGTGATCAGGATCCCGCCGACGAGCAGGATCGGGCCGCGCACACCGATGCGCTGCATGCGGGCGAAAAGTTGGTTGAGGTTATAGGTATCGGTCGTCAGCCGCGACACCGCGGACGGCACCGTGAAGCCGTCGAGCTGCCGGGCGGACAGGTAGGTGATTCGGCTAAACAGATCGTGGCGGATCCGTTCGGTGATCCGGCCGGAGGACTTGGCCGCCATCCGGTTGGCGACGATGTTGCCTACCAAGGCGATGGCCGCGCAAAGCACCATCGTCCCGCCCCATAGCACAATCAGCCCCCGGTTTCCTAGGGGCACGACATCGTCGATCATTTTCGCCAGGATGGATGGGATGAGCAGTTCCATCAGCGAGGCCACAAATTTAATAAACAACGTGAGAGCGATACAACCCCCAAAAGGCCGTATGTATTTCAGCATGTCCCGCATGTCAGCCTTCCACCTCCGGCAGCACGTCCACTCCTGTCTCCCAATAAGTCTCCGCCTGGCGGCACATGCTTTCGAGCATGGGGATCAGCCGCGCCTTGTCCTCCTCGCTCAAGCCGCCGGTGACATACCGGCTCCATTCCCCGAGCACCCGGCAGACCACCGGGTAGGCTTCTTCCGCGCGGGTGGTTGGGTAGACCGCGGTTATCCTCCGGTCCTTTTCATCCGGTTCCCGCCGGACAAAACCGTTTTTTTCTAGCTGTGCCAGTTGGCGGGCCACGCTGCTTTTATGTACGCAAATCTGCCTGGCCAGCCCATCTTGCGATATTCCCGGCTGGCGGCACACATGCAGAATACAACTGTATTGGCAACCCGTCAGCCCGAGTTCCGCCAGCCGCTGCGCCCGGTACTGCTCTGCGCAACGGGCGATTTGGTTGATGTTTTTCATGAATCCCGGCATATCCGTTTCTCCTCTTCTAAATAGTTGCGCACGCAACCATTATAGTATGGCATATTCTGCTGATTTTGTAAACCGGGAACAGGGCTGCCCCGATTCAAACGAAGTGCTGATGGATTCCCTTCCGTAGTTTTGTTGAATAGCAGCCTGTAACATGAATTGGCTGACCCGGCGATCTTTCGACCTTGAAATAGGCGTGAAAATATTTTACAATTTAGATGGGGTTACAGCAAGAGGTTATGGAAAAGTAGCGATGCTACAATGGTTTTTTACAAGACTAAGACGGTACGACAAATTGGAATGGGAGGGGATGGAGTATGATTGATTTTGTAATAAATATCTTCGGGGATATAGCCAATTTTTTTGTTGATTTATGGATTAATAAAATAGTCCGTTGAAAGAGAAGGAAATAATAACGGATTCTTAATTATAAGCAGAATGAAGTCAGGGGCGTAGGCTGGCTGTATGATGGGATTTCCAATCGGGGAGTAGAAGAAAAGCTCTGTCTTCGTAGGGCAGGTTTATTTAGGCAACCCGGTTATAGATATTACGTAATCTTTTGACGCCGGACATTTGACATAAAAATACAGCAGTATTGGTTGTGAAGGGGGATACCAATCATTCTCAGTAAGATAAATCTCATAATTTTTAACGGTTGTTTCAAAGGACGTGCTATGATTCGCTTTCTCGTTATGTACAAATACAGTTGAAAATATATCGGCTCGCTTAATGAAAGAATAATGAAATTGAACAGGCGAATCGCCTTGTCTTCATATCTTCTCCTTTACTCATTAATCTATTTTTTGAAATAGCCAATGATTCTTTTTTAAACTTTATTCTATTTTTTATAAATTACTAATATATTTATTGTTTTGGATGAACACAAGGATTCCCTCCCGCGCGATATCCCGGATAAAATCGGCGTCCGCTGCTTTTCGCGCACAACTTCCCTCGGACGCCGACACATAAAAACCGTCCAGCGTTTTACCGTGAAAAAGGGGCAGAACCTATGGGCATCCCTAGCACAGACCAGCTTCTATGGCAACATCAGCACCGGAGATTAGGTGTTTCCCAATGTATTTAACACAGCGCTGAGAGCGTCTTCGATCGAAGACGCTCTCAGCCGTCCCCTGGTCACGATAGTTCGTAGGGCGCCAGGGCATGTTTTGTGCCGATGCTTTGTATCCCCCGTGTTTTGGGCTATTTCACCCCGAACAGCAGGTCGCCGTAGGTCGGGAAAGGCCAGTATTTTTTTGCCGTCAGGGTTTCCGCTTCGTCGCAGGCGAGCCGTAGTTCGCTCATTTTCACCAGTACCGTATCCCGGATAGCGTAGGCTTCTTCCGCAATATCCTCCGCCGATGGAAGGGAGAGCAGCGCCTGTTCAAGCTCCTCGGTTTTAGCGGCGATCCGGTCGGTGAGAGAGGACAGCTTTTTGACCAGTCCACTTTCGTAACGGCAGTCGAGATCCGTGTCCAGTGCCTTTTTGACGGAGGCGGCCTTTGCAACCTCCATCGCGTACTCCTCCACCGCTGGGGCGATTTCGGTCCGCGCCATATCCACCATGGTGTTGGCTTCAATGATCACCGCCTTACAGTAGTTGTCCAGGGTGATTTCATAACGGGACCGGATTTCCGCTTCGGAAAAGACACCCTGGGAGGTGAGCATATCCACATTCTTCTTATCCAGGATGTGTGGTATGCAGTCGGGTGTGGTGCGATAATTGAGAAGACCCCGCTTTTCGGTGGCTTCTTTGATCCACGCGTCGTCGTAACCGTTGCCGTTGAAAATGATCCTTTTGTGGTCCTTGATGGTTTTTCGGATCATTTCATTCAGCGCTGTTTTGAAGTCTTCCGCCTTTTCCAGCCGGTCGGCGTAAACCTTCAGGCTATCCGCAACCGCACTGTTGAGCATGATGTTGGCGCAGGCGATGCTATTGGAGGAGCCGAGCATCCGGAACTCAAACTTGTTGCCGGTGAAGGCGAAGGGGGAAGTGCGGTTACGGTCGGTCGTATCCCGGTTAAACTTCGGCAGGATATCCACCCCCAGCGTCATCTGTGCCTTTTCTGTGCCGGCGTAGGGGGCGTTTGTTTCGATGGCCTCCAGCACGGCGTTCAGCTCATCGCCCAGGAAGATGGAAACAACGGCGGGAGGCGCTTCGTTCGCACCCAGCCGATGGTCGTTTCCGGCGGTTGCGACGGAGATACGGAGCAGGTCCTGGTAATCGTCTACCGCCTTGATCACCGCGCAGAGGAACAAAAGGAATTGGGCGTTTTCATACGGCGTTTCACCGGGGGAGAGGAGGTTCACGCCGGTGTCTGTGGAAATGGACCAGTTGTTGTGCTTGCCGCTGCCGTTAACCCCTGCAAACGGCTTTTCATGGAGCAGGCATACCAGGTTGTGCTTTGCCGCTACCTTCTGCATGATCTCCATGGTCAACTGGTTATGGTCCGTGGCGATGTTGGTGGTGGAGTAAATCGGTGCCAGCTCGTGCTGGGCGGGGGCAACCTCGTTATGTTCGGTTTTGGCCAGGATACCCAGCTTCCAAAGCTCTTCGTTCAGTTCTTCCATATACGCGGCGACCCGGGGCTTGATCACGCCGAAATAATGGTCGTCCATTTCCTGCCCCTTCGGCGGCTTCGCGCCGAAAAGGGTACGCCCGGTGAAACGGAGGTCGCGCCGCTGCTCGTACATCGCCTTATCGACAAGGAAGTATTCCTGCTCCGGGCCGACCGAGGTGCGTACGCATTTGACCGTATCGTTACCAAACAGGCGCAGGATGCGGAGCGCCTGCCGGTTGAGAGCTTCCATGGAACGGAGCAGGGGTGTTTTCTTGTCCAGCGCCTCGCCACCGTAGGAACAGAACGCGGTGGGGATGCACAAGGCCTTTCCCTTGATGAAGGCATAGGAGGTAGGGTCCCACGCCGTGTAGCCTCTGGCTTCAAAGGTTGCCCGCAATCCACCGGAGGGAAAGGAGG
>CAMMRL010000058.1 GCA_946499275.1 uncultured Clostridia bacterium
GACGCCGGGACGCTGGCCGGGTTCAAACAGCTGCCGCAGAACTGGGAAACAGCCCGGCGGGCGGCGGAAAACAGCGCGTTTATCCGGGAACACCTCCCGGCGACGATCATTGCGGCTTACTGCCGCCGGTAACGTTCTATAAATCATGAAGGAAAGGGGAAGGGGCCAGTGAAGGAGCGGGTATATAGCGTCCTTGTCGTTTCGGCGGCGGAAAAATTTAACGCGGCGTTAGCGGCGTTCCTTCCCGAATCTACGTATTCCCCGGTTCTCACCCTCGCCAGCGTGAGCGCCGCCAAGCGGGCGCTGACCGAACGGGCTTTTGATTTTGTTGTGATCAACTCCCCGCTGCCGGACGATCCCGGCATCCATTTTGCTATGGATGCCGGCCTTACTCCAGGGACGGTGGTGCTGCTCCTGGTACGAAGCGAGGGATATGAGGAGACGTGCGACAAGGTGATGGAGTACGGCGTTTTCACCCTGTCCAAGCCCACCACCAGGCCGGCGGTAATCCAGGCGCTCCGTTGGATGGCCGCTGTGAGGGAGCGGCTGCGCAAATTGGAAAAGAAATCGCTGACCATCGAGGAAAAGATGGAAGAAATCCGGTTGGTCAACCGCGCAAAATGGATATTGATCAGCGAATTGAAAATGAGCGAAGCCGACGCCCAGCATTATCTGGAAAAACAAGCGATGGACCGCTGCCTGCCCAAAAGGCGGATTGCGGAGGACATCGTGAAAACCTATACATAGCGGAAAAAGCACCCGGGCTATGCGTCTGGGTGCTTTTTTGGATCGTTTTTTCTAACAGAACGCCGCCTTCAGTTTTCTGAACTTGTACTGTTTACGGCAAAGTTTGAAAAGGTGGCGGACAGTTCCATCGACGGGATTTCCAGGGAAAGCAGATTCCCGGTTTCCGGGTCCGAAACCAGAGTGAATTCCCCCTGGGCGATACTGCCGCTGGTAGCGATCCCTTCGCTGACTTCGGCGCGGTTTTCCCGCTGGCCGATCGCCGCGTCCAGCGCACTGAGAATACCTTTGCCCAGGCCGCTTTCCGGCAGGGCGGAGGGGTTGACGTCAAAGCTCAGTCCATGGAGCTTCAAAGCGATGTTTTCCCCGTCCCATTCCATGGATAGCCCGTTCAACGTGGAGGGTTCGGTCAGCTCGAGCAGCAGCGTGCCGGCGGTATGCCGGGTCAGGTGTGCCTTGACGTTCATGTCCTGGTATTGCACATCCAAGTCGCATTCGAAACCGGAAGTAACCGGCTCTTCTGTTTCGGATTTACCGGGTGAACAGGCGGAACAGGCGAACAAACACGCTATGGAAAGGATCGCGCAGGCCAAACGGCGAAGCATAGGGCTTCAGCTCCTATTTTCCAGATTTAAAAACAGGGCGCCCAGTTCGTCGATTAGGTCGGTCGGGAGCATTGCGTGCTGGGACAGCCGCTGCGCGGCCCGGTCGCCCGCCGCGCCGTGCAGGAAGACGCCGCACATCGCTGCTTCCCGCGCCGTCATCCCCTGTGCGAGGAAGGAAGCGATCATCCCCGCCAGCACGTCCCCGCTGCCGCCGGTCGCCATGCCGGGGTTCCCCGTGGGGTTGTGGAGCACCGGTTCACCTGGCGAAGCGACAACCGTATCGTGGCCCTTGAGCACCACGGTGACGCCGTGCTCGTCGGCAAAGCGGCGGGCGATGGTCTCCCGGTCTGCCTGGACCTCCGGGATGCTTAGGCCGGTCAGCCGGGCCATCTCGCCGGGATGGGGGGTAAGGATCAGGGGCGCGCGCACTGTTTTCCATACAGATATATGCTGTGCGGCGATATTTATGCCGTCCGCGTCCAAAACCATCGGCCGGTCTGAAGCAGCCAGCAGGTCCAGGACCAGTTCCTCCACGCCGGGGCTCATACTGAGTCCGCAGCCGATCAGTAGTGCGGAGGACTGCGCGGCGCGTTCCCGGAGCCGTGCACGGTTAGACAGGGAAAGGTCGCCGTCCCCCGTTTCTTCCAACAAGCAGAACACCGGCTCGCAAAGCCGTGCGGCCGCAATGGGATAGAGGGAACGGGGCAGGGCGGCGGTCAGCAGCCCTACACCACAGCGCAGGGCGGCCTGCGCCGCCATCATCGCCGCGCCGAGCATCCCCGCGCTCCCGCAGAAGGAGAGCAGCTTCCCGTAATCCCCTTTGTTCCCGTCCTCGGCACGTGGGGGAAAACAGGGACGTATCATCCTTTCGTCGATCATTGTCCGGCCGGGACCATAGGGGGCCAAAAGGGCGGGATCGATACCGATTTCCGTTACCTGAATTTCCCCGGCATACGGGGCGGCTTTCGCGGCAGCCAAGCCGGTTTTCGCCGCCGTGAAGGTCACGGTTAAGGTGGCGCGCAGGGCGTCCTCGTCCGCTTCGCCGGTATCCCCGTCCAGCCCGCTCGGGATATCGACCGCGACGATGGGCGAGGGGGAGACGTTCGCAATCCGGAACAGGCTGCGCAGTGGGTCGGGCAGCCGCCCGTGGAAGCCGATGCCGTATACGGCGTCGACAATCAGCGCCGCTTCCTTCACGCTGCTGGCCGCGATGTACGGTTCCGTCTCCAGGCTGACCACGCCGATGTCCAGGGCGCGCAGGCGGGAAAACATTTCCCGTGCGTCTTCCGTCTGGGGCTGCCCGCAGGCCAGAATAATGGTCACCACGGCGCCTTCGTCCTGCAGCTTGCGGGCGATAACGAACCCGTCCCCGCCATTGTTTCCCTTCCCGCATAAGATTGCCACCTGCCGTCCGGCGACCAGATACCGCCGGCGGATCTCCTTGGCGGCGGCGCTGCCGGCGTTCTCCATCAATCTCCGGTAATCGAGCCCACCTTCCACTGCGGCCTTCTCCACTTCCCGCATCTGGGCGCAGGTTAGGACCTTTTCCATTGAAGTTGTCGCGTTTTCCATCTCTCCGATTCCTCCTGCCACTGAACTTTAATCGTTGCTGCCGGATGAAAAACAGGGGAAGGCGCCGCCTCCCCCTGTTTTTTAAATTTCATCGGTTTCGTCCCGAGTTTCGCTTTTTGCAGGTACAGCCCCCGCTATCTTCTTTTTCGTCTCCCGCTGCACCAGGGCGGGCAGGCCGATCACCAACGCATCCAGCACCCGCTTCTCCGGCTGGAATACCACCAGCGTATGCCCGCTTTTTTTGCTGCGGTAGGTGAAACACCAAAGGCCTTCCTCCGCTTCGGACGGTGCGGCCACTACCTTCCGATCGAAGGGGCGGGAAGCATATGCCGCGGCGTTATACGGTTCCAGTACTTCCAGCTTGTTGCCTACCACCGAAACGATCCGCTTGCGCTTACGCCGGGCGGTAATCTGGTCGATATCGATATCGCCGTTGGTGACGCTATATTCGTATTCCACGCTTTGGTTGGTAATCAGCCACCACTCGCCGTATCCGAGGGCGACAATCAGCGCGGCGGCCAGGATACTGAGAAAAGCAAACAAGATGGGGGCGAGAAACACCAGGATCAGAAGGCACAAGATCAGGGAACCGCAGATAATAGCCCATTCCTTCCCGCCCTTTTTCTTTGCCACAATTTGTTCCACGAACGTATCCAAGACAAAACATCTCCTTACTTTCCGCTCTCCGGCAAATAATGCGTTCTCCCGCTTCCAGCCGGACATGTTGGCATTATAGCACGATTACCAGGAAAAGATCAATGTATATTCAGTCGGAATCTGTGAATTTTACGTAAATTCTATAATAAAGAAGGAAATGAATTCCGACAATCTGAAAGAAATGCCTTGATTTTCCGCCTTTTTTACCGGCTGTACTTGTAAAAACGGTAAAAGCATGCTATAATATTACGGTTACAAAAACACACGCAGGATTTTTCCGCAGCCGGTGCCGCTTTCCGGTGGCCGCGGGTGTGGTCCTGTGGAGGAAAAACCAAGGAGGAAATGAACAATGGCAGTCGTATCCATGAAGCAGCTGCTGGAAGCCGGTGTCCACTTCGGGCATCAGACACGCCGCTGGAACCCCAAAATGGCGCCCTATATTTTTACGGAGCGCAACGGCATCTACATCATCGATCTGCAGAAAACCGTCCGCAAACTGGAGGACGCGTACATGTTCGTCCGCGATCTCGCTGCGAATGGGGAAACCGTACTTTTTGTCGGCACCAAAAAGCAGGCGCAGGATTCCATCCGCGAAGAAGCGGAGCGCGCCGGTGCCCATTACGTCAACGCCCGCTGGCTCGGCGGCATGCTGACCAACTTCCGCACCATCCGCGGCCGCATCGCCCGTCTGAATCAGCTTAAGGCGATGGAAGCCGACGGCACCTTTGACCTCCTTCCCAAGAAGGAAGTCATCAAGCTCAACCACGAAATCGAAAAGCTGGAGAAATTCCTCGGCGGCATCAAGGAAATGAAGAAAATCCCCGGCGCGTTGTTCATCGTCGACCCCCGCAAGGAGAAAATCGCGGTGGCCGAAGCGCATAAGCTGGGTATTCCGATCGTCGCGATCGTGGATACCAACTGCGATCCGGACGAAGTGGACTATGTGATCCCGGGCAACGACGACGCGATCCGTGCGGTGAAGCTGATCGCTTCCACTATGGCGAACGCGATCATTGAAGGCCGCCAGGGCGAAGAAAACGCGGCCGAAGAGAAGGAAGCGGAAGAAGCTTCGGAAGAGAAGGAATAAGGCGAATTCCCCTTCGCTTTTCTTCCGTCCGGCCCCTGTTCATCCGATTGTAGCCGAAGAGGGCGCCGCCGTCTCGCGGCGTCCTCTTTTTCGGAGATATAGGGCGAATGGGCGAACGCAAAATAAATATTAGAAAACAGGAGGAATTTCCAATGGCATTTACTGCGAAAGACGTACAGCTTCTGCGTGAGAGAACCGGCGTCGGTATGATGGACTGCAAAAAGGCGCTGACCGAGACCGACGGCGATATGGAAAAAGCCATCGATATTCTTCGCGAAAAGGGCCTTGCTGCTGCGGCGAAGAAGTCCGGCCGCATTGCTGCCGAGGGTATGGTTTATGCTTATGTCGACAACGCGAAGAAGGTCGGCGTGGTGGTGGAGGTCAACTCCGAAACCGACTTCGTGGCGAAGAACGCCGATTTCCAGGCGTTTGTTAAGAAGGTAGCCGAAGTGATCGCGGAGAAGAACCCGGCCGACGTGGCAGCGCTGTCCGAGTGCAGCTTTGATGGCGGTATGACTGTGGCCGACGCGCTGCGTGACAAGATCCTGGTCATTGGTGAAAACTTGAGTATCCGCCGTTTCGTCCGGTACGAAGGCGATATTGTGGCATATGTCCACGGCGGCGGCCGGATCGGCGTTATGGTCCGTTTCGACGCGGATGCGGCCTGCGCAGCTTCCGAAGAGCTGCAGGAGTGCGGCAAGGATGTGGCGATGCAGATCGCCGCGCTGAACGCGACTTACCTGAGCAAGGAAACCGTCCCTGCCGAAGCGCTGGAGAAGGAAAAGGAAATCCTGGTTTCGCAGATCAAGAACGATCCGAAGAACGCCAGCAAGCCCGAAGCGATTATCCACAAGATGGTGGAAGGCCGGATCGGCAAGTTCTATGAGAACAACTGCCTGCTGCAGCAGGCCTTCGTCAAGAACGGCGACATCACTGTGGCCCAGTACATCGAGGAGATGGCGAAAAAGGCCGGCGGCGCGATGAAGGTTGTGGAATATGTCCGTTTTGAAAAGGGCGAAGGGCTCCAGAAGCGCGAGGATAACTTTGCGGATGAAGTCGCCAGCATGATGAAATAGGCAACGCAACTGTAAGCGTGTAATCTATTTTGTCGTGTTGTGCGATCTATATTGTCCAAAGCACAGCAGACAACACAAGTAAATAGCATAGAAAATTGAGCTTATTCCGAAAGGAATAGGCTCTTTTTTATTGCCCAAAAACACATAGAGAAGGGGCTTGCCCCCGCACTCTCTGCAAGAGAGAACTCGGTCCCTCTAAATGTCATCAGAAAAAGGAGCCGGTCACGTCCCACAGAAGCCAAATGAGTAAAATGATATGATTTGAGACGCTGACAGCCCCGTTCTCAGGCGATTTTTCAAAGGGAATAACCTTTTCATTCTAAGAAGAGAAAAGGGAAAAGAGAAGGGAAATAAGGGAGAATAAAGGGAAAAGAAAAACAGCCCAAATCCCATGAGAAAGGGATTTAAGCTGTTTGAGAACGATTTTAGGTTTATGTGTTTTTAAGTAATTCAGGATTGTCGTGGATATTACCAATGACTTCCCGGAAAGCAAGATCATCATCAAATGTGCGAATACCCGCATCTTTTACGTTTTTTCCACAAAATGCGGCAATTTCATCGTCATAAATAACAGTATAAACTTCTGTTATTTTGGCAATCCACTGTGTTTTAACAATGTCACCTTCAAAAATCTTCTTGCCGTTCTTGTCTTTAAGTCCTGTGTATTGTCCAATGGTTGAGGGAATGATTTCAAACCATCTGTCATCATATAAACCTTTCGGTTTCGAACATATAACAGGAGCTAAATAAGTATTCCGTATACTACATATAGTCTTTACAGCATAATATCCTTCAACCCATTTTTCGTTATCTTTTCGTTTCCCTCTAAATAAAATATCTCGCATATTTTCTTTTTCCTTTCTTATAAATCGTTCATTATCTCACTCCAAATCGTCAGGTAATGAATCTATGGATAGTATGAAAGATGAAATATATCATAAAAAAACTACGATAGGGAGGGGTTCAGACAGGAGTAGAGAGAATATTTGGTGATGAAAGACGGTGATACCGAGGGGGACAGCCCCTTGTTATACATAAAAAATGGCACAGCCGGGAGACTATGCCGAATAAAAATGGAGTAAATCCGATAAAACAGTTGGGACAAGATAGTTTACACAAAGCGACAAAATAGATCGCACGTGTACAGATTGCGCTTGGGATTCCAGAGCAAATGGAGGATATCCGCCTATATACAGCGGGAGGGTACAGGAAATGCGGTTGACTGGTAACGGCATTCCTTGCCCGGAGCCTGTTGTTTATGGGCGGATTTTTCTATTCCAAAAGCATTTTTGGAGAATCAGGAGTAAACGTTACTGCTTGAAAACCAACCGTCTGATTTCCGTTACGTGAATGGCGGTTTTTACTACGATATGCAGGCTACTAACCGGCACGTTAAGAGAAAATTAATCGGACCATCACCGTTTGTGCGTGCCCGTCTCCTTGACAGAAATGAAGGGATTTTTTATACTAAAACCATAAGAAATCCACAGCGACGGACAGAGAAGGGAGATGTTCCCATGCCGAAAATATATTGTCCCTACTGCGGGGCGGAAATCGATGATACGGCTTTGTATTGCCAATATTGCGGCAAAGCCGTGTCGTCACCCGGTACGAACGCCAACTCGGCGCAGACACCACCTCCGCAGGGGCAGTATTCCGCTCCCTATACGTATACGTACAATCAGCAGTCGTATCAGCAGCCCTATCCGGGTTATCAGTCGCCCGGATATCAACCGCCTTATCCGGCGCCCGGGGTTCCCCCTTACGGGCAGGCGGGGCCGATGGTGCCGCCCGGATATCAGCCGCGCAACCGGTTGGCGGCTGGACTGCTCGCCATTTTGATCGGCTGTCTGGGCGTCCATAATTTCTATCTTGGGTTTACCGGCCGGGCGATCGCCCAGCTCCTGATGACGATTTTGAGTTGTGGGATTCTGGCGATTGTCAGCCAGATCTGGGCGATCGTCGAGGGGATCCAGATCCTGACCGGGCACACGCTCTGCGACGCCCGCGGCGTGCCGTTGGTTACCTGAGCAACAATAGACTTTGGCGAGAACGCCGTTTCGGTAGTACTACCGAAACGGCGTTTTTTCTTTTCCTTTCTTTCCCTGCCTGTCCCGCTTTTTCGCTCGGTATGGTTCTACTTGTCCATGAACCTACATATTCATAAATCGAGGTGAGGACAGGCATGACGGAGGAATTTGCAAAAGCAGCCGCGTATTTGCCGGCTGGGTTACGGGAACGCCTGGCCCGGCTGGCCGAGGATTTAACCCGGCGCGTCCAGGAGATCCGCTTGCGGGCCGGCGGGCCGGTGACCCTTTCCGCACCCGATGGAGAATGGCGGCTGGATCGGAACGGCGTGGTTTCGCTGCATGCCGGAGCTCCGCCCATGCTGTGCAGCCAATCGCAGATGGAAGAATGCTTTTTACGGCTGTGCAATTATTCGGTGCATACCCACCAGCAGGAAATCTGCAACGGCTTTATCACCACGGCCAACGGATGCCGGGCAGGGATCGCCGGTTCAGCGGTGCGGGAAGGCGGCAGAGTGGTTTCAGTGCGGAATATCACCTCCATCTGCCTGCGGATAGCCCGCCGGCATGACGGCTGTGCCAGTGAGCTTTACCGGATTCTGGTCAGCCGCGGCAGGCCGTGTTCCTTGTTAATCTGCGGGGAGCCGTCTAGCGGAAAGAGCAGCCTTTTGAAGGATCTGGCCCGGCAGATGTCCGAGGGGGACAACCATGGCGGCCGGTGTTTCCGGGTGGCGGTGGCGGATGAACGGGGGGAACTGTCGGGCAGTGGAGGGCTGACCAGCTGCGATGTCCTCAAGGGGTATCCCAAGGCGGAAGGGATACAGCAGGCGGTCCGCTGCCTAGCGCCGGACGTCGTTTTTTTTGACGAATTGGGAACGATGGAGGAGACTTCCGCCGTTTTGGAGGGACTGAACGCCGGTGTAGCGGCAGTAACCACCGCGCACTGCTGGGATCCAGCTTCCCTCCTTCGCCGTCCGCAACTCAGGGCCGCACTGCACTCCGGGGCATTTGACCAGATCGTTTTTTTAAAGGGACGGCAATATCCCGGACAGATTGCCCAGGTAATAGAAACGGGGGATTTGCTTGCTCAAGGGAATCGGGATTTTACTGATCGTTCTGGCAGGAGTCGGCGGGGGAGTAGCGGCTTTTTTGGATTTGAACCGAAGGGCCGCTAACCTGGAAACGGCGCGCCGCCTGATCGGCTGGATGGCTTCTCGGATACGATACACCGCCGCGCCCATCCAGGAGATTGCCGCCGCTGCCGCAAAAGAACCGGAATTTTCCCGGTTGCTTTTTCTGAAAGAGGCGGCGGCCCGTATGCAGCAAGGGGACAGCCCCGGAGACGCTTGGGACAAGGCGCTCAAAGGGTGCGACTCCGGCGGGCTGAAGGAGACGGATAAAACGCTCCTTCAAAACTTTGGCCGGGGCTTGGGATGCAGCGACCTGGACGGCCAGCTTGCCCACTGCGAGTCGTTTGGGGCGATGCTGGACGGATGCGTCCAGTCGGCGAAACAGGAAGCGGCGTCAAAAGGGAAATTATACGTAACGCTCGGCGTCGCCGGCGGGCTCGGCGCCGCGTTGCTCTTATTATAAATGGGTATCTTATTGTTCTTTGCCGTATGTTAATAAGCCAGGATTGGAAAGGAAGGGATCTTCGTGGATGTGGATCTGATTTTCAAAATTGCCGCGATCGGGATTATTGTGGCGGTGCTCAACCAATTGCTCATCCGTTCCGGACGGGAGGAACAGGCGATGCTGACCACGCTGGCGGGGCTAATTGTGGTGCTGTCCATGATCGTGGGGGAAATCAGCGACCTGTTTCAAACGGTTAAGTCGGTTTTCGGGTTATAGCCATGAGTATGGTTGCTGTGCTAGGGATTACGGTGGTGGCGGCTTTTTTGGCTGTGCTGCTGCGGAAATACCATCCCGAATATTCCATGGCGATCGGCCTGATTACCGGCGTCCTGGTGCTGGCGCTGCTGCTGACTCAGATCGCGCCGGTTATCGGCCGGCTGAAAACGCTGCTGGATTCGTCCTCTCTTCCCCAGGAATACGGCTTAGTGCTGTTCAAAGCGCTGGGGATCTGCCTGCTTTCCCAACTGGCGGCCGATGCCTGCCGGGACGCAGGAGAGAATGCGATGGCGGAAAAGGCGGAACTGGCCGGGAAAGTGTTCCTTCTACTTTTGGCGCTGCCGTTATTTGAAAAAATTGCGGAGTTAGCTCTCCAACTGATCAACGGGGGGCTGTTTACATGAAGGAAAAAACAAAAACAATATGGAAAGCTAAAAGACTTTACATATATAAATTCTTCTTGCTGTTGCCCGGTCTACTCGTACTGCTGCTAATCCCGACGGCGGCGGAAGAGGAATCCACACTGGACGAGCTGTATGAGGAACAACTGGAGGCCAGTGGCGCGGAGGAGCTGTGGGATCATCTCCCCGATCAAACCTTGGCGTTGCTGGATTCTTTGGGGATTACGGAACTGAATGCCGATCTTTTTTCCGATCTGACACCCGAAGCCGTGACCGATTCCCTGCTCTCTCTTTTTGCCGAACAGGCGGGTGCGCCGCTGCGTACGATGGGAATTCTGTTGGGGGTCGTCCTGCTCTATACGCTGATGGAGGGGATGCGGGAAACCGTAAAGGAAGAAGCCTTGTCGCGCGTTTTTGGGGTAATTTGCGCCATCGTCGCCTGTACCGCGCTGTTGGTGCCTCTTTCCGGTTGTATCGGCCGGGTGCGGGATGCGGCGGAAAGCACTTCGGTGTTCATGTTCAGCTTTGTCCCGGTATACTCCGGGATCATGCTGACCTCCGGCCAACCGCTCGGTGCGGCTTCCTACCAGACGGTGGTGCTTTTTGTGGCGGAACTAATATCGTTGGCGGCCACCCACCTGATCGTCCCGTTGATGACCGCCGCCCTGGCGCTCGGGCTGGTCGGTTCGGTATCGCCGGGGATGAAGCTGGACGCGGCGGGCGGGATGATCAACAAAGCCTGTTCCTGGCTACTGGGGCTTACATCGACGCTGTTTGTCGGCCTGCTGTCCCTTCAAGGCATCGTGGGGGCTGCCGCCGATTCCCTTACCGGACGGGCGATCCGCTTTTCCCTGAGCAGCTTTGTACCGGTGGTGGGCGGGGCGTTAAGTGAAGCGTTCGCGTCGGTGCAGGGCTGCCTGCGCCTGCTGAAATCGACACTCGGGGCTTTCGGAATTCTGGCCACGGCATTGATCGTCCTGCCGCCGCTGTTGGAATGCATCCTATGGTCGCTTTCCCTAGCTGTCTGCTCCATGGTGGCGGAGATGTTTTCGCTTGGTTCCCTATCCGCCCTTTTCAAAACGGCGCAGGGAGTACTGAAAACCCTGATGGGCGTGCTGGCGGCGTGCTCTTTATTCATGATCGTCGCCACCACCATTGTGACGATGGCGGGAGGAGGTGTTTCCGCATGAACGCGGTAACCGGATGGGCGGCGGCTTTGTGTACCGCCGCCATCGGCTGTACGGCATTGCATATGCTCGCTCCCAAAGGCGGCTTGGGAAAACTGTTTAAGCTTTTAACCGCGGCGTTTTTCCTCTGCTGTATGGTATCCCCGCTGCTGGAGCTGAAAAATATTTCCGCTCTTTCTCTGGAAGTTTTACCTGAGGAAATATCCGCCCAAGCGCTGCAGGAGAGGGTGAACGCACAGTTTGAACGGCAGGTGACCGCAGCGCTCGAGCATACCGCCCGGCAGACGCTGGAAAAATATTCGATAGAACCGGCAAAAGTTGATGTGAATATGGATATGGACGAAAACGGCGGCATATACATTACTAAAATTATCCTGTATTTGGACAAACAAAACGCCGGCGGCGCCATTGCGGCAAAACAGGCCATGGAACAGCGGCTTGGGGTCGAGGTGGACATCGCCGTACTGGAAGAATGACCGGCCGGTCTCCTCTGGATGGCGGGACGGGAAAAGAAGGGGTGGAATCAAATAGAAAGAAAAGTTTGAAAAACGTGTTTTTCAAACAAATTCTTTGAAGGGAATGGTTATACAATGGAGGAAAAAAAGGCCCCGGCTGGCGAAAGCGTCCTTGAAAAGGTGAAAAAATGGATGCATAGCGGAAAGGGGAGACGTTGGCAGAATGGGATTCTGGCGGCTGGGATCCTGGGAATTGTGCTGATCGGCGTGTCCAGTTTTCTCCCAAAAGGGGACAAGGAGGAGGCTTCGACGGCGGACGCTCGGGCGGCAAAGCTCAGCACGGAGGATTTCATCCGCCGGACGGAGGAAAAACTGACCGCCATCGTGCACAGTATCGAAGGGGCGGGCGAGTGCAAAGTGATGGTTACGCTGGAAAACGGGGTGGAATATGTCTATGCTACGGAAGAACGGGTCAACACCGACCGGCAGGAGGGCGACGGCGAAATCTCCCAACGGGACGACAGCGACAAATCGGTTATTGTCGTGGATACCGGGGACGGCAAGCAAGGGCTGCTGGTTACCGAAATCCAGCCCACCGTGAAGGGGGTCGTCATCGTCTGCGAGGGCGGGGATCAGCCTGTGGTGCAGCAGCGGGTCATCGACACCGTTACCACGGCGCTAAACCTGTCTTCCAAACGGGTATGCGTAACAAAATTAAGCAACTAAGCGATTGCGATCCATCGAAAACTTCAAGACGAAAGGAACGGAGCAACCATGAGCGGAATTTTTGGAAAGAAACAGATTTTATTGGCGGTGCTGGTCGTAGCCCTCGGCGTGGCGGTGTATCTCAACTATTATTTCTCTTCCCAGAACCCTCCGGTGGCCGATGTGAACGCTTCCACCTCGGGATCCAAAAACCTGGGAGACGCCCAATATGTGAACAATGGGTCCACCACCACGCCGCCGAAAGAGGAAACGGGCACTACCACAACCGCCGCCGACCCGGACGATTACTTTGCCCAGGCCCGTCAAAATCGGGAAACCGCGCGGGACGAAGCGTTGGATATTATCCGTGACCTGATGAACGACGTCAAGTCCACCGAGGAAATGCAGCAGAAAGCGTTGAGTGAAGCAGCGGAAATTGCGAAAGCGGTGGAACAGGAAAGTAAGATCGAGAGCCTTGTAAAGGCGAAAGGCTTTAAAGACTGTGTCGCTTATTTGGCGGACGACGCGTGCAATATCGTGGTCCGCTCCGACGGTATGACCCCTCAGGAAGCGCTGCAGATTACCGAAATCGTGACGGCGCAGTCGAAGATTGTCGCACAAAATGTGAAGATTGTCACGGTGAATTAAGAAAAAATGGTTGCTCTAAGGGCACTTTGTGGTATAATAAGTCAAGAGAACGTGCCTATTCAAACCGCACCGCTGTGCCACCGTCTACAATGCAGTGCAGGGCACGCTCAGGGCACACGGTATTGAACAAAAGGAAACGTAAGACAAAGGAGGTCCGTTTTATGGACGATAGAGAATACAAACCGGCGGAAGGCAGCTGCATCATTTCAGAGGATGTGATCGCTTCTATCGCCAGCTCCGCGGCGCTTGAAGTCGCGGGGGTCGCCGGTATGGCGCAGCGCCCGGCCGATATCCGCGGGTTCATCGGCTCAGCGGCTTCCAAAGCGGTCCGGGTTCTCAACAATGAAAACGAAACGATCCTGGATGTATATGTGAATCTGAAGCTGGGCACGCGTATCCCGGATGTTGCCGGCGAAGTGCAGCGCAATGTGAAAGTGGCTGTCCAGTCCATGACCGGCCAGCCGGTGAATAAAGTCAACGTTCATATTGCCGGCATTGTGCTGGACGAACCGAAGGAAACGAACGTTTGATTACGCGGAACCCTCCGCAGGTGTGTGGAGGGTTTCTTTCTGCTATCCCTGTCGGATTATGGGGAAAGGGGCGGGAACGCCGTTTTATCCGGCGTGCGTGCTATGGAGAAGGAAAAGGCTGCGTAAGGCGGCAAAAGGGAAAGGGTGGTCATGCCATGACACGACGCGAGGCGCGCAACTTGGCGTTTGTCCTGTTGTTTGAAAAATCTTTTACCGGCGAGCCGGTGCGCGATATCTTGCTCAACGCCGGCGAAGCACGGGATGTGGAGGGCGATGCGTTCGCCCTTTCCCTGGCGGAGGGGGCCGAGGAACATTTGGAGGAAATTGACGAACTCGTTTCCCGTCATTCCCACAAGTGGACAAAAGGCCGCATATCCCGCGTGGCGCTTGCGATCATGCGGCTGGCAATATATGAAATGCGGTTTATAGAGGATATCCCCGTCAGCGTGTCCATCAACGAAGCGGTGGAGTTGGCAAAGAAATACGGCGGGGACGAGGATGCAGCCTTTATCAACGGCGTGCTCGGCGGCGTTTCCCGGCAGATGGAATCCGAGAATACCGCAGTGGCCGAATCCGCTCCGGAAAGCGAAGATAAAATTATGGAGACGGCGGAATGAACGCGTCGTTTTTGGGGATCGACACCAGCAATTACACCACTTCCACGGCGCTGTATTGCCCGGATACGGGGGAGGTGGAGCAGCAGAAGAAGCTCCTCCCCGTTAAGGAAGGGGAGCTCGGCCTGCGCCAGAGCGACGCGGTGTTCCACCACACCCGCCAGCTTCCCGACCTGTTGGAAGGTTTGCTCAGGCAGGCGGGCCCGATCCGCGCCCTCGGTGTATCGGAGAAGCCGTGCGAAACGGAAGGCTCTTATATGCCCTGCTTTCTCGCCGGGCTGGGAACCGCCCGGTCCCTGGCGGCGGTGTTGCACGCGCCGCTTTACCGTTTTACCCATCAGCAGGGGCATGTCGCGGCGGCGGCGCTCGGCGCCCGCTGTCCGGAACTGCTGCAAACCGCGTTCCTGGCCTTTCATGTCTCCGGCGGGACGACGGACGCGCTGCTCGTCCGCCCGGACGGCATGGGCGGGATACGTTGCACACCGGCGGCTTCTTCGCTGGACTTGAAAGCGGGCCAGCTCATCGACCGGGTAGGGAAGCGGCTCGGATTGCCCTTTCCTGCGGGGCCGGAACTGGAGCATCTCGCGCTGTCGGCCCCCCGGCCGAAAACGAAGCCGCGGCCGGTTCTGCGCGGGATGAATTGCAGTCTCTCCGGGGTGGAGAATCAATGCGAGCAAAAGCAGCGTGCGGGCGTTCCGGCGGAGGAAATCGCCCGCTTCTGCCTGGAAAGCGTGCTGGCGGCCGTTGCCGGGATGACCGAAGCGCTCCGGCGGGAGCATCCCGGACTGCCGCTTTTGTACGCGGGTGGAGTGATGTCCAATTCCTTTTTGCGGGAAGAATTGGCCGCCCGTTTTGGAGGGCGTTTTGCCCCGCCGGCCTTTTCAGCAGATAACGCGGCGGGGATCGCGCTGTTGTGCGCGCTGCGGGAAGGGGGGCCGCGGCGATGACTGTGATTACGGTAAGCCAGTTAAACCGGTATGTGAAATCCCTGCTGGAAGGGGATAAAAACCTCGCTTCCGTGTATATCGGCGGCGAGATTTCCAATTTTACGAACCATTATAAATCGGGACATTTTTATCTTTCCCTCAAAGACGAGGGCGCGCTGGTGCGGGCGGTGATGTTCCGCGCCTATGCTTCCAAACTACCTTTCCGGCCTGAAAACGGGATGAAAGTGATCGTCAAAGCGCGGGTCTCGCTCTACGAAAAGGACGGCTCCTTCCAGATTTATATTGAAGAAATGCAGCCGGACGGCGTCGGCGCGTTGCAGATTGCTTACGAGCAGCTCAAAAAACGGCTGGCGGAGGAAGGCTTATTTGACCAGCAGAGGAAAAAGCCGCTTCCCCCGTATCCGGGGCGGATCGGGGTGATCACCTCGCCGACCGGCGCGGCGGTGCGGGATATCCTCAACGTACTCGGGCGGCGGTATCCGCTGGCGACGATCGTGTTCGCCCCGGTGTTGGTGCAAGGGGAGGGGGCGCCGCCCCAGTTAATTAAGGCACTGCAGTTTTTCAACGACGCCCGGGCGGCGGATGTGCTCATCATCGGCCGAGGCGGCGGTTCGATTGAGGAGCTTTGGGCTTTTAACGACGAAGGGGTAGCCCGCGCGGTCGCCGCGTCCCGGATCCCGGTGATCTCGGCAGTCGGGCATGAAACGGATTTCACCATCTGCGATTTTGCGGCGGATTTGCGCGCTCCTACGCCCTCGGCGGCGGCGGAACTGGCGGTCCCCGACCAGTTGCAGCTTCTCTCCCGCCTAGAGCAGATGCGGGGCCGTATCCGGCAGGGAACGCGCGCTGCCATTGACCGGGCGGCGCACCGACTGACGGTAGTGCGTTCCAGGCGCTGCCTGACCTCCCCGCTATTTTATGTGGAGGAACAGGGGATGCGTCTGGATTATTTAACCCGCGCGTTTGTCCATGCAGCGCAAAACAGCTTGTCCGACTCTGGGCGGAGACTGGCGGCTATCGGCGGAAAATTGGATGCGCTCAGCCCGCTCAAGGTGCTTTCCCGTGGGTATTCGATCCCCTACGCCGGCAAAAAAGTGGTGAAGAGTACGAAAGACGTGGCGCCCGGCGACCCGATGTCCATCCGGGTCAGCGACGGTGAGATCGCCTGTACGGTGGACCGTGTCGAAAGCAAAAAATAAAAGGCCGGGAGATGGGGTTCCCCGACTGGCAGTCAGGCAGCCCTCTTGAAAGAGGGACGGAAGGGATGGAAAATATGGCGGAAGAATGGACTTTTGAAAAGGCGATGACCCGGCTAGAGCAGATCGTCGCCATGTTGGAAAGCGGGAAGTGCACGCTGGACGAATCCCTCAAGCTATTTGAGGAAGGGACCAAGCTCACCGGCTATTGCACAAAGGCGCTGAAAACGGCGGAACAGAAAATCGTCAAGCTGACGGCGACGGACGTCGCGGCGGCGAAAGAATCCTCGGGCGGGGCGGCCTTGGAAAAAGAAGAGGAGCCCGCGCCGCCTGATCAGCCGGAATAAGGGTATACTTCCCTTATAAGCTGACACGATTGGATGAGGAAACGAAGGGAGAACGTTATGGCAGGGCTGTATAACGACGTGTTGGAACGGTATCGGCAAAGCATTGAGCAGGCGTTGCCTGCTTTTCTGCCGGCGGATTCGACGGCGTCGCAGAAAACCGTATACGAAGCGATGAACTACGCCTGTACCGACGGCGGCAAACGGCTGCGTCCGGTGCTTGTGATGGAGTTCTGCCGTCTTTGTGGCGGGAATCCAGTGGCGGCGCTCCCTTTTGCCTGTGCGGTGGAAATGATCCATTCCTATTCGCTGGTACATGACGACCTGCCCTGTATGGATAACAGCCCGCTTCGCCGCGGGAAGCCCTCCGTCCACGCGGCGTACGGCGAGGATATGGCGCTGCTCGCCGGGGACGGCTTGCTCACCCGCGCGTTTGAAGTGATGCTTTCGCCGGATAGCCGGGGAGATATGTCGCCGGAACGGGCGCTCCGCGCCGCTTTCGCGCTGGCGGACGCGGCCGGCGCGAAAGGGATGGTCGGCGGGCAGGTCATCGACCTGCAGAGCGAGGGAAAGGCGATCAGCTTGGCGGAACTGGAGACCCTGCAGCGCGGGAAAACCGCCGCGCTGATTGCCGCTGCATGTGAAATGGGCTGCCATATCGGCGGCGGGACGCCGCAGGAAATCGAAGCCGCCCGCCGTTTTGGGACGGAGCTTGGCCTTGGCTTTCAGATTGTGGACGATATCCTGGACGTTACCTCCACACCGGAAGCGCTGGGAAAGCCGGTTGGCGGGGATGAAAAAAACGCCAAGGTGACCTATGTTTCCCTCCTGGGACTGAAAGGGGCCGCTAATCTGGCGGCGGAGCGCACCGAGAAGGCGGTGCTGGCCCTCGCCCCCTTTGGAGAAGAAGGGGCGGCGCTGTGCTCGCTCGCTCGCGCGCTGCTGGAACGAACCGCCTGATAGTCCGGTGGGCGACGTATTTGCCGCGTTGGCGGGACCATGTGAAAATTACGGCGGGGAGGATAGCTCTCTCTGACGGAAAGGCATGAAAACGATGGACGTACTCGTTGGTTTTTTTCAGAATAAGGTCTTATTCGCCGCTACGCTCGGCTGGTTCTGTGCGCAAGTGGCCAAAGTACTGCTGACATTGATATTCACCCGGAAGTTTAAAGCGGAAAGGCTGTGGGGCGCCGGCGGCATGCCCAGCGCGCATTCCGCGATGGTCTGCGCTTTGACCATCGCCATCGCCCGGTTTGACGGCATCCATTCGGCTTCTTTCGCCCTAGCGGTTATGTTCGCTTTCGTCACGATGTACGACGCGATGGGTGTCCGGCGGGAAGCGGGGCTGCATGCCAAACTACTGAATAAATATTTAAACCAGATTGAGCAGAAAAACGCCGATAAGGACGGCGACGGGATCCCGGACGAAGAGGTGGACGAAATCGAACTGAAGGAATTTATCGGCCATACGCCGCTGGAGGTGCTCGGCGGTGTTTTGCTGGGGATTTTGGTCGGTATCCTGGTTCCCGCATAATTCCGCGGAATCCTCTGAAAAGCGAGGCTCACGGTATGTCTGAAACCTTATCCAATACAAAATATTTAAAAAATATCCATTCGCCTGCCGATATCCAATCCCTGTCCATGGCGGAACTCCGCAAATTGTGCGAAGAAATCCGCCGGGTGCTGGTGGACACCGTTTCCCAGACCGGGGGCCATCTGTCCTCGAACCTGGGGATTGTGGAGATTACGGTGGCAATGCACCGGGAGTTTACCACCCCGACCGACCAGTTTGTCTGGGACGTGGGGCATCAGTGCTATGTCCACAAGCTGCTTACCGGCCGGGCGGAACAGTTCCACACGCTGCGGCAGGAGGGCGGTATCTCCGGCTTCCCCCTTCCCAGGGAGAGCGAACACGACGCGTTTATCGTCGGCCATTCCAGCACGTCGATATCCGCGGCGAACGGCATGGCGAAGGCGAA
>CAMMRL010000059.1 GCA_946499275.1 uncultured Clostridia bacterium
AGCTGCGGCTCGCCTGGGGCCGGTTGTTCCTCCATCCGGCCGGAACGCCGTTCCATCCGGTACCGCCCGACAGCTCTTTCGCCGCCGGTTACCCCCTCGTTGGTGCCGTTCAAGAACTCCACCACCATCTCCTCTTCCAAACGAAGGGGGTTCCTGGTAAATAGAACGCCCGATTGATCGCAGTGGAGCATCGGCTGAATCAAAACCGCCATCCCCCCCTTTCCGTAACGGGCGTTCCGGTAGGAGACCGCCTTATTAGAAAAGTAAGAGGCCCATACCGTCTTAATCGCTTCAATAAGCTGGTCAAAGCTTTGGATATGTAAACAGCTTTCAAAAATCCCGGCAAAAGACCGGCCTGTACCATCCTCTTCCACGGCGGAGGATCGGACAATCAACTCGCGATGGTTTCTCCGAAACCTCTCATAGGCTGTTTGCAGGCGATGAAAAAGGGGCACCGGCATCCTCCCACCGAGGATCCTGTCCGGGGAAAGCCCGCCATCCGCTGAATCCTCTGCGGGCGTCCATCCATTCGATTTACAGAATACGTAGAAAGTGTCCGTGTCCAGCACGATCCCTTCGCATACCCGGAAACCTTTGGCGTGCAGACGGGCGAGCATAGCGGCTTTCTGGCCGATTTGGGGGACATGGGCGTACAACGCTTCCGACAAGGTATAAATTCTCATACTACCTCAAATCCTTTGTTGTATGAATCCAGTGATAGGAAAAATCGCCGCCCGCGACACGGGTGTTCGCCGATACGGTGCACCCCGGCCCGATTTCCCACAGATGGGTGACACCGTCCCGGTTCAGGTTTTCCACCAAGTGGTCCCAACGCAGAGGATGGTTTATCTGGCAGGACAGTTTCCGTAACAATTCTGCGCCGTCCACGCTTTTTTCACCGTCCAAGCAGCTGTAAACGGGATAAATAGGTTTTCTTGGTATAAGCGCGGCGAAATGCGATTGTGCCGCCTTCTGTGCTCCCTTGCACAACGGGCAATGATAAGCACGTGCAGTATAAAGGGGAAGGGCCCATCGTGCTCCTTCCTTTTTCGCCAGGCGAACCGCGCGCTGTAAAGCTGGTTGTTCGCCGGAAATCACATGCTGATCCCCGCAGATATACGCGCTAATTCCCACGTATCCACCGTCGGAAGCTTCCCTGCAACAGTGGTCCAATGTGCTGCGTTCCAGCTCCATTATGCGAAACATATCTTGCTTTCGGGCAGTCGGTTCCTGCAGGATTCCCTCCAGATGGACCATCGTATTCAAGATGGGCAAAAAGCCAGCGGCTTCCGCCCCCGCACAGGCGATGAATTCCCCCTGGCTGTATCCGACAAAGCCAACTGGGGCTGAAAAACGTCTTTTGACCACTTGATAGACGGCGTAACAATGGACCGCTAAAGCAATTCCCTTCCAAACTGCCGGGACCGGTTCCTCTCGATAGCAATAGGCGGCGAAATCCTGATGAAAAGCGTCTCCGACTAGTTCAAAGCAGGCTCTCGCTTCCGGGTATTCCCGGTAAAAGCTGTCGTCCAGACTTTTCGTAAAGGCTTCCCTCCCCGGGAAGGCGAAAATAGTCCGAACATTATGCATAGCCGGTCTCCCCTTTCCGGTGTAAAGCCCTCCTCTGCTGAAGAATAGCACGCAGACGCTGTTGGGCGTTCTGCGGATCCGATATAATCTGATACAAGCAGAACAGTCCCTCTTCCAGTTCCCGCACCGTCATTGAGCGGGGGGAAGCTACAACGTCCCAAAGGGTATAGTTGTCCCAGCCTTTGTCCAAAACCCGACCTTCCCGAAGCATCTCCTCCCGCAGCGCCGTGCCGGGAAGCGGCGTAGGCACAGTAATATTGGCGCCATAGAGTGCGTTTTGCAGAATAAATTCCGCAGTACGCCGGAATATGGACATATCGTCCCCGTCCAACCCAACAATGAACGTACCGTAAATACCTATCCCTTTCTCCTGAATACGGCGTATATTGGCGGGATAGGCAGGGAGATACCGTCTCTTAAACGAACGGTCTTCAATTCCTTTCAGGCTGTCGAGGGATACGCTTTCAAATCCAATCACAATCCATTGGCAGCCCGATGCCGCCATCAATCCCAGCAGTTCGTCGTCTTCCGCAATGGATATCTCGGTTTGTGCGATCCAACGAACCCCTAAGGGGATCATCTCCCTCAGCAATTCCTTGCTTTCTCGGCGGCGCACAAAAAGGTTGTCGTCCGCGAACAAAAGGAGCTTATCCGGGAAAAGCCGGGTGATCTCCCGTATTTCCTCAAGAATTTGGCCGTTCGTTTTGCGCCGGTAAGCTGTTCCATATACGTTCGATGCGCAGCAAAAGCGGCATCGACGCGGGCAGCCCCGTGTGGTATACAAATTGATAATCGGATAATTCCATCCCTCTAAAAGCGAATAACGAGGCGGGATGCACTGCTTCAAGTCGAAGTTCCCCGGCGACGGCTCCCGATACACCCGCTGTATTTCTCCTTTGGCATAATCCCGCAAAAACTGCGGGAAAAGGGGTTCCCCCTCACCGGCAATCACCACGTCCACATGTTCCAGCGCTTCCTCAGGGAGCAGCGTGGCATGGATCCCACCCATCACCACCAGCGCGCCGAACCGGCGGAATTCATCCGCAAGCTGATACGCCCGTACGGCTTGAACGGTCATTGCGCTGAGGATGACGAGATCATAACCCGTCTCCGGGGATACCGGTCGCAGGTTTTCATCAATATAGTCCAATTCCCAGTCGGAAGGGAAATACGCGGCAATAGAAAGCAATCCCAAGCAAGGGGCCGACCAGAAATGCCGGAAACTCCCCATCGTAACGGACTGTTCCAGAAAATCTGCCAGAGATGGATTACGGCTGAACAGTGTCCCCTTGGGATTGATAAGGGCCACTCTCATTCGTGTACCATCTTTTTTATGCGAGAAGGTATGTACCATTTGCCCTCCCCCCAGCCGTCGCTGTCAATCCGTATGTATATCATGCTATCGCAACGTCCCGCATCCATTTGAACGGCGGCGTAAAGTTTGGCGTCCGCGCCGCTTTTATCGGCTTCGACGAAACTACCCGCGGGGCCGTGTATGCCCAGTTCTTTGGTTAGGGCGGAGAGGGCCGTGCTTGCCATCACATTCGGGAAAAAGCTCGGATTAATCTGCCGGTAATCCCCTGAGCGCAAAAGCTGCGCTGTATCCCGCAGCGACTCCCTCGGACCGATATCTGTAGAAAGTACCACGCCGGTGCGGTTTTTATCCAGGCTCCCATAACCGTCTTGGAACAGGCGACGGATTAAAAGAAGGGCTTTACGGGTAAAAAGATCCGTTGTACGCAGGGACTTGTCCGATGAAAAAAAGGTGTCGATGGTCTCCGCTGACGCGAAAACCGTATAATTCCAGCGAAGCGGGCACATCCGATTTTCTGCCTCCATGGTTTATCCTCCTTGTTAACCGCGGTCGACTATATAGGTTCCGTATCTTCAGCGCCGGAACAGACCATGGCGATATTGGTCCCGCCGAACGCAAAACAATTCATCAGGATATTTTGAACCGCTTTCTCTTGTTGCGTATGCTCCAGAGATACCTGCGGTTGCTCGTCTTCCATCCTCCAGATAGTACTATCCGGTAGGCGTTGAAACTTCAGGATACCGAGGGCCGCCAACAGGTTGAACGCCCCGGAAGCGCCGCCGGTGTGCCCTATGCGTCCTTTCGGCGCAGTCAATGCAACCGGCCCGAACAGCTCATACAGCAAACGGGCTTCCACCTGGTCGTTCTGGCGGGTTCCGGTTCCATGGGCAACCACCGCGTCGATGGAAGACGGAGACAATCCAGCCTCCTGCAATGCCAGCCGAACCGCCCGGTGGGCCTGTTTCCCTTGAGGCTCCGGGGCAACGGTATGATACGCGTCGCTGGTAACGGCGCAGCCCAGGAGCCGCCCGTACGCGCGGCGGGGCTTATCGCAGGACAGCACAAAAAAGGCGGCACCATCCCCCACGCCGATACCCTTCCGTTCCGGATGAAAAGGGCGGCAGCCTTGCGGGTCCAGGGAATACAGTCTCTGAAAGCCACTGTACACCAAATAAGAGAACGCTTCCACTCCCCCGGCAACCACCCGGTCGCAATACCCACTTCGGATCAGATCGCAGCCATAGGCAATCGCCTGTGCGCCGGCGCAGCAGGCATTGGAAAGAAATTGAAGCGGCAAGCCCGTGTTCAACCGGGAACGAACCATACGGACTATCTGTGCCGGATAATCCAGAGACAGGTCCGGATTTTCCAGCAGCGCGTCGGCTGCTCCCATTCCAGAGCCGATCAGTAGGCAAGCCCGTTGCGGCGAAAAGGGACCGCCGTCCTCGCTCATCGCCTGAGAAATCGCGCGGGTGCACAAAGTGGTAAAATACTCCTGCGCCGACCGTTGATATTCCTTCGCCCCGGTGAGGTACGCGGTTACGTTCCTTGTTTTTCCGGCGATAGTAAATTCCGTTTCCCCCGCGTCGCGCCGCGGGCTAAACAGCGCATTCCAGAAAGCTGCGGGTGTATTGCCGAAAGGGGATGCCACCCCTATTCCGGTCAAATAAACGGGCATCTTCATTTTTCTGAAAGGCAGTCCTCAGTTAAACGAATCACTTCGTCGATGCAGGTCATTTTCGCCAGGTTATCCGGATCAATAGTGATATTGTAGCGATTTTCCACCTTTGCGAGAATCTCTAGGGCCCGCAGGGAATCCATCCCATATTCGTCAAAGAAGGAGGCGGATGTGTCCAGTTCCTCTGCGGGAATCTGAAGAATCCCCGCAACAATTTCGCGGATTTCCTTTTCAATATTCATAAGCATACCCATCCTTTATATTTTGATATCGTACTGTAACGGAGGAGTATCGCGTCCCTTCAACCGCTGTCAATATCCTCTCCTCGCCCCTCTCATTCCTCGGCACACGCAGGAATTCTTCCAATTCCCGCATAGGTTCCACACAACCATAGGGAGAAGCCTTCCCTTGTCCGGGAACATCCAAATGGCCAAATTGATATTCCAAAAGTTCCATTGCCCCAGGCTGGCTGGTCAGCAATACCGCCCCGCCGTTGGACACTTTCAAAGCCGGGTTCACAAGACGGGTTTCCCGCGTAGCTGCTTCTGCAGCGCAAGCGATAGCTTCATCCGCGTACCCGCTGGATACCTGTAGATAAGCGTAACCCAGCGCGTCCAGCGCAGATGCGGCGCCGTTGGAAAAATTATATAGCGGGCCGGTCAGCCGGTGCCGGATACTCGCATGGCATGCAGGGGCGTTTAACACCGTACTTGGGAAAAGAGTGGGGCTGACCCCCAACGCGCCTTGCTGTACGCTGACCGTGTCAAAAGCATGCAGGCTCTCAAGCACGCCGTAAGCGGAGCCGAAACAAACGGGAATTTCTTTGTCGTGGATGGGGACTTTTTCAAGCAGAGCGGTGATACTCTGTACACACCACCTGCTCACCGCATCCATGTCCGCCGTATGAACAGCAGGATCCTTCTCATCCCGCCACACTGCACAGCGAATGTATACGTTTCTTTTCAATATACCCACCTCCTCAACAGCGGGGGGTTTCCAGGACAAGGCAACTCGTTTGTCCTCCAAATGCGAACGAATTGCTGAGCAGACGTCGTACGGCGGCCTCCCGTGGCTTATTGGGGACAACGTCAAGCTGGCACTCTTCGTCCGGGACTTTGTAATGGATGGTCGGGAGGAGGACGTTGTTGCGCATCATCAGGCAGCAGGCAATGAGTTCCAGGATGCTGGCCGCCCCCATCGAATGCCCGAGGGCCGACTTGATAGAACTAACCGGCGGGGCCTTCCTTCCCTCGAACAAGCGGCGGATACTTCGGGCTTCCACCAAATCATTCGCCCGGGTTCCGGTCCCATGGGCGGAGATATAGTCTACTTGGTCAACTTGCAGCCCCGCATCAGCGATCGCTTTATGCATGGCTTTCCATTCGCCCTCTCCCTCTTTATGAGGCGCGGTCATATGGCTGGCGTTGGAAGCCAAGCCGGCGCCCAGAATCCGGCCGTAATGGTTTTTCCCCATCCGTTCGCCTTCCCTTTCCAGGACGAGGAACCCGCAGCCTTCGCCCAGAACCAGCCCTTTCCGCGCCCTATCAAACGGGCGGCAGCAGTCGGGGGCAAGGGAAAGCAGCCGCTGAAAGCCGGCGAACGCCACACGGGAAAACACGTCTACCCCTCCAACTAACAGGATATCGGCATATCCCGCTTCCAAAACCTGCTTTGCCATTGCGACAGCATAATTTCCAGCGGCGCAGGCGGCGGGTACGACATAGCAAGGACCGTCGGCGCGGCAATGCTCCGCCACGGCATGGGCGATGTGGTATGCCGGATAACACTTCCGGAAACGCGCCGCGCTTCCTTCACCCTTTCCACAGATCCAACGAGTGAAGGTCTCTTCCTCCTGAATTTCCCCCATGGTCGTGCCGACGATTACCCCCACACGTTTTTTTGCCAAGTCCCTGGCACTCAGTCCGGCATCATCCAACGCCTGCTTAGCGGTGTACAGGCAATAGCAGGCGGCTTTCCCATAACGGTCCACCGGCAGGTTCCACGCCCAAGAATACTCGGTGATCTGCGCACCGATCTTCAAACGATACTGCGGATCGTCCGCAAACGAAGGAATCGGCCTGTATACGGCGCGGGCTTCGCATAGGGTTTTCCAAAATTCCGGAACGGAACGTCCGGCCGGGGACAAAACGCCCATCCCCGTTATCGCAACCCTATCCATGCTACCGTTCAGCCGTGACATATGCGCGAATTTCGTCCGCCTTGTCGGTTTTTTCCCAAGCCAGGTCGTATTCGCTGCGCCCAAAATGACCGTAGGCGGCCAACTGTTTATAGATTGGCTTGCGCATATCGAACGCTTCTATCAAAAAAGCCGGTCTCAGGTCGAAAATATGGGAGACCATCTCTTCCAGTACGGCATCTTCCCATTTCCCGGTTCCAAAGGTATCGATACGGACGCTGACCGGGGCAGCAACGCCGATGGCGTATGCGAGCTGTACTTCACACCGGTCAGCCAAACCGGCGGCGATGATGTTCTTGGCGATATAGCGGGCGGCATACGCCCCCGTCCGGTCAACTTTTGTCGGGTCTTTCCCGGAGAACGCGCCGCCCCCATGCCGTCCTACCCCGCCGTAAGTATCCACGATGATCTTCCGTCCCGTCAGTCCGGTATCCGCGCAGGGACCTCCGTGGACAAAACGTCCGCTCGGGTTGACCAGGATATTCGTATCTTTCAATAATTTATCCGGAACCATTGGGCGGACGACCTTGTCGATCAGGTCTTCCCGTATTTTTTCCTGGCCGACGCTTTCCGTATGCTGTGTCGACAATACGATCGTTTGTATCCGTTTTGGGACGCCGTCCACATACTCGAAAGTGACCATGGCTTTACCGTCCGGCCCCAAATAATCCAACTGCTTATTTTTCCGTACAAAACTCATGCGTTTGCATAGCTGGTTTGCATAATAAATCGGTGCGGGCATCATGCCCCGCGTTTCATTGCAGGCGTAGCCGAACATCATGCCCTGGTCACCTGCGCCGATCGCTTCATATGGGTCCACAGATTTTCCCGATCCGGACGGAGAGACCTGCATACGCTTTTCCAGGGAGCAACTCACTCCCGCGTTGATATCCTCCGATTGCCGGTCGATCAAAACCACTACCGCGCAGTCGTCTGCACAAAAGCCGAAACGGTGATCTGCATAGCCCGTATCGCGGATAATATCACGAACAATGGCTTGAATATCCATCGTGGCGTTTGAAGTAATCTGCCCCATTACAGTAACCATCCCCCTGGCTGCTGTTACTTCGCAGGCAACACGGGCGGCCGGGTCGCGCAGCAGGTAAGCGTCAAGGATGCCGTCTGCAATCCGATCGCAAAGTTTGTCCGGGTGCCCTTCCGTAACGGATTCGGACGTATATAAATAACGTTTATTCATGGATTTCCTCCTTATTTATAGTTTCGGTATACGTCTATTGTATCGGGAATGCGAAAGAGGAAAAACGGGCGGCCGGTATACTTTTCCCTGCCCATCTGTTCACAGTACCGCCTGCAGCCGGTGAGCCAGGTTTTCCATAATCCAGCGCTGAGACCGAAGAATAGACAATAGCGAGCCATTATCGGCGTGATCGCTGATTACTTTCACCGCGAGGAAAGAACGGCCGTTTTCCGCGCAGGCACGCATAACCCCGGAACTCTCCATTTCCACACAATCCCCGGAATATCGCCGGAAAAGCTCATCGCGCAGTTCCGGATTATCCACCATCACGTCGCTGGATACCACCACGCCTTTTTGGCACGGCGCCGCTTTATTCCGACGGGGATCAGAAAGCAGGACATCCCGCAGGCGGTGCGCTTCCCTTTGCATAGATTCACCCAAAAGCAATGGATGCTCTTTATCCGGGTAGTCTTTTATGTTATCGCCACACAGAATATCACCGATCCGCATTGCCGGATTCAGCGCCCCGGCAATGCCGCAGGAAATGACCAGAGATACATCCGGGCAACTTTTAAGGAAATAATCGGTATGCTGTTTTGCCGACGCTTTACCAACCTCGCTACGAATAAGCAAAACCGCCGTATGATTCCCCTTCCCCATCCCCCATTTCCCTGTGAGAGCAGGGATCGTATTCTGGGATTTGGCATTAAACGCCTTACAAAGAGCCTCATATTCCACATCCAACGCGCTGCAAATTGCAATCATTTTTCCCTCTCTATCCGGTTATCGGTATAAAAAATACGGGCAGCAGCGTTAAGCCGCCGCCCGTATTTTTCTGTTTACTTTTTTAGGTTTATCGAGACGGCATCGCCCGGCAAGGCACCAACGTTTTCTCAGGCGTGTCGACAACCAAAGCATCCGTTGCCAAAAGCATCTGGACGATAGAAGCGGCGTTTTGAATAACTGTTCGTGCTACCTTAACCGGATCGATAATCCCGGCTTCAATCATATCCGTATAACGCCGGTTAACCGCATCATAGCCAAAGCATGGATTTTGGCTCTCCAATATAGCGCTTATACGCACAGCGCTATCCTCGCCGGCGTTATCCAGAATCTGGCGGATCGGTTCCTCCAAAGCAGATGCCAAGATATATGCGCCTGCTTTTTCATCCCCCGCCAAGCCGGCCGCCTTTTTTCTTACCGCTTGCGCCGCACGAAGCAGAGCCACGCCACCTCCCGGTACAATCCCTTCCTCTACCGCCGCTTTGGTTGCGGCCAAAGCATCTTCAAACCGCTGCTTTTTCTCTTTCATCTCCACTTCGGTCGCTGCGCCGACCCGGATAACGCCGATGCCGCCTGTGAGTTTTGCCAGCCGTTCCTGCAGTTTTTCGCGGTCATAATCCGAATCAGTATTTTCCATCTCCGCACGAATTTGCAGGATACGGTCATCGACCGCCTTTTGTGTACCATGGCCGCCGATCAGTACGGTACTGTCTTTGGTTACCCTCACTTTGACAGCTCTTCCCAACTGCCGGAATGTGGTTTCCCGCAGGCTTCTTCCCAGTTCTTCCGATATCAGTTCACCGCCGGTTAAGGCTGCAATATCCGCCAGCATCTCCTTACGGCGATCCCCATACCCTGGCGCTTTTACTGCCACGCAAGACAAGGTACCGCGCGTTGTGTTGGCGGCAAGAGTGGCCAGCGCTTCTCCCTCGACGTCTTCGGCAATAATCAGCAGTTTTTTACCGGACCCGACCGCTTCCTCAAGCAAAGGGAGGATATCGGCAGCGGCCGTAATCTTTTGATCGGTAATCAAGAGATGCGGGTCTTCCAGTACCGTTTCCAATTTTTCCTGATTCGTTGCCATATAAGGGGAAATGTAGCCGTTATCAAACTGTATCCCCTCTTCTATTTCACAAGTTGTTTCCGCCGTACGGGATTCTTCAATGGTAATTACGCCATCTGTGGTTACCTTTTCCATAGCGTTGGCAATTAAACGGCCGATTACCGGATCTCCCGCGGACACGGAGGCCACAACAGCAATTTCGTCGTTTGACGCAACCGGTCGGGCGTTTCGCTGGATTTCGTCCACCGCCGTATGGACCGCGCGACGGATGCCCTGGTTCAGGACAACCGGGTTCATGCCGGAACTGACGGCTTTTGTTCCCAGTCGAAGCAGAGCCTGCATAACCAAGGTTACCGTCGTTGTGCCGTCCCCCGCCCCATTGTTGGTTTTCTCCGCGGCCACCTTGGCCAGGCGGGCTCCGGCATTCCGGTTTTCCTGTTCCAATTCGATTTCTTTGGCAATGGTCACGCCGTCGTTGGTAATTTGCGGAGTACCATAAGGCTTGTCCAAAACGACGTTCCGTCCTTTTGGACCCAAAGTGACTTTGACGGTATCCGCCAACGCAAAGAGACCTTCTTTCAGAGAAGTTATCGCCTCTTCACCAAAAACGAGTTGCTTTGGCATTTGCTATCTTTCCCTTTCTTTATTCTACAATCGCGATTACATCTTTTTGCTCGATAATAAGGTATTGTTTTCCATCTGCTTGGACTTCGACCCCCATGCCGGGAGCGACGAAAATAACGCTTCCCCGCAAATAAATTTCCTGGTCTTCATCAACGCAGTCGGCAGTAGCCACAATCCGGTAAGGAACGGTTTCCTCCTGCGCCGACGGGGTCAGGACAATTCCGCTATGAGTGGTTTCCTCCCGTTTCATTTTTTCGAGTAACAAACGGTTTTTTGCGGGTATTATCTTCATCATCCGTATCCTCCTGCCCTTTGGTATCATTGAGCTATGTTGTTACATTATTTAAGTATGCTTAATTCATAAATTGCATGTATCAGCTCTGTGAGTTTTTTCTTTTGTGGCTCATTAAACAGATTTAAACTTTTCTGAATCTCACCGTCAATTGAGTTTGACGGTTCGCCAGATAGGATATATTCACATGATACGGATAGCCCCTTGGCTATACGATGTAAGGTATCCGCAGAAAAACCTTTTTGACCTGTTTCGATCTCGTAGAGGAATTTAGGGGATATGTCCGCAATTTCCGCAAATTTTTCCCGCGTGTACCGATTGAGCTCACGCAATGAACGGATACGCCCGCCTATGTTGTAATAAAAGCTGTTCATCGTTTTCGTCATCTCCTTGTGGTCTATGGTATTATCTTTGACACTTGATTTACATCCACGATAGCTCCAAAAAGATATACCAAAAGGGGAAGTACAGCATAAGAGACGCACACATTGTCGATTTTTGTCGAATTTTTATATATCATAAGCTCTCGACCAAGTTGGTCTTGTAAGCCAAATTTACTTTATAATACCATATTTTTCTAATTTATATTGACTAATTTTTCAATTTAGCTGCTATTTTTTTAATATTTAAAAAAAATATCAATAATTAGATGTGATATAAATACACAAATATATATTATTGTCTTTTAAATATTATTGGAATGAGAATATAAATAAAGGCATTCCGCTACATTCCTTTTCCCCAGGTTTCCCACGATGTGGCGGATGACATACTTATAGTATAAAAATAAAAGTCCGCTGATATAAATCAGCGGACTTTTATTTTTATGAACAGACCACCCAATCACTGTTTATCAACAATAATAGGTGGTCTTACAGTTGCTGCATTCAACACAAGGCGACCAAAAAACGATCTCATGGTTACTATTATATCAGTGATATCAGCAATACTGACAATATCTTTCATGGCAAACCCTACGCTGATCATGTCCTACACACCTGCGGTGAAACTAGGGGTGCATTATTTTCCGTTTTCCGTCCGTTCCAGCATCTCGCGGGCGGCCTCTACGGCCGCGGGCGTCGGTTCCCCGCCGATGATGCGGGCCAGTTCCTTTTCCCGTCCCGCCCGGTCGAGCGGCGAAACCTGGGTAAAGGTGCGGTTGTCCCGCACGCTTTTCGCAATCAGGAAATGATGATGGGCCTGAGCAGCGATCTGCGCGAGATGAGTTACACAGATAACCTGCCGGATATTCCCGATCTGCCGCAGCTTGAACCCTACCTTCTGAGCCGCGCGGCCGCTGATGCCGGTATCGATCTCATCGAATATCAGCGTGTCGATATCGTCCACGTCCGCCATTACGGCTTTGATGGCCAGCATAATCCGGGACAATTCGCCGCCGGATGCGATCTTCGCGATCGGCTTGGTCGGCTCGCCCGGGTTGGCGGCGATCTGGAATTCCACCCGGTCGATCCCGCTCCCATTCAGCGCGACCGGTTCCATCAAAACCTCCAGCCGCACGCCCGGCATGTCCAGAAAGGCCAGTTCCCGCCCAACCTTCTGCGCAAAGTCCGCGGCGGCGGCCTTCCGCGCTTGCGAAAGCCGGCGTGCCGCTTCGAGCGCGGCTCCCTCCGCTTTCCGGCAGTCGCTTTCCAGCTTGGCGGCCAGCTCGTCCGACATTTCGATGCCGTCCAATTCCTGCCGCGCCTGTTCCAGATACTCCAAAACCGCCTGTTCGTCCGCGCCGTATTTCGCGGTCAGGCGGCGGATCTGGTCGAGTCGTTCCTCCACCCGCTCTAGTTCGCCCGGTTCAAAGTCCAGATGGGAAGCGAAATCCCGCAGGTCGTTTCCGCACTCCTCCAATTCGTACAGCAGGGATTCAACCCGTCCCGACAGCTCCGCCAGCTCATCCACATACCGTCCGGCCTGTTGCAGCTCGCCGGACGCCTGGGAAAGCAGGGGGATCGCGCCGCCCCCCTCTTCATCCCCTGAGAGCAGTTCCCGTGCGGCGGCAAGGGAAACCGCGATCTTTTCCGCGTTCCGGTACAGATCCCGCTGGTTTTTGAGCCCTTCCTCTTCCCCCGGGCGCAGCGCCGCGCTCTCAATCTCCTCAATCTGAAAGCGGAGGATATCCAGCCGCCGCGCTTTGGCGCCGTCGTCCATCGTAATCTGTTCCAGCCGGCGGCGTAGGCCGGTATATTCCCGATACGCGTCGGCAAATGCCGCGCGCAGGCCCGAAAGGCCGCCTAGGCGTTCCAGGTAATCCACATGCTTTTCCGGCGCGAGAAGGGCTTGGTTTTCGTGCTGTCCGTGAATGTTGACCAGCAGCCGGCCCACCGAACGGAGGACGGCGACGGTGGCGGGCTGCCCATTGATCCGGCAGCTCCCCTTCCCCTGCGAGGAAATGGTGCGCTGGATCAAAAGCATCCCGTCCTCATCCGGCGAATATCCCAGTTCCCGGAGCATACCGGCGGTATGGGCGGAAATATCCGAAAACAGAGCGGTCACTTTGGCTTCGTCGCTGCCGGTGCGCACCACCTCCCGGCTGACGCGTTCCCCCAAAACAGCGTTGATCGCGTCGATCACCATCGACTTGCCGGCGCCGGTTTCGCCGGTGAGCACATTTAAACCGGGCAGCGGCTCAATATCCGCCCGCTCGATCACCGCTACATTCTCAATGTGTAAACTGGTCAGCATAGCGCTCCTCCCCAATTGGAGAAAATAGCCGCCCGGCGGACGTTTATGCTTTCGCGCCGCGCAGCAGCTTTTTCAGTTCGGTCACCAGGTCAATCGCTTTATTTTCATCCTTCATCACACAAAGGAAGGTGTCGTCCCCCGAAATCGTCCCCACGATATCTCCCCGCTGGAGGGAATCCATTGCGGCGCAGGCCGCCTGGGCCATGCCGGTCAGGCATTTAACCACCACAATATTCCCGGCATAATCGATATTGGTCACCGCGTCGGAGAACAGGGAATCAAATTTGGAGGAAAGATGCTCGTTCTCCTGCCGGACGGTGGAATACCGGTAATTCCCATCGCTGCCGAGTGTCTTGATCAGCCGCAGCTCCTTGATATCGCGGGAAATGGTAGCCTGGGTGACAGTGAAACCGGCCTCCAGCAGGTAATTCAGCAATTCTTCCTGCGTGTTTACCGGATGGGTGCGGATGATTTCCAATATTTTTGCATGTCGTTTTGCCTTCATAGTCGAAGCCTTTCCTTCCATGTATCGCAGCCGCTGTTATACGCTTACCGCCTGGCGTTCAGCTTTTGATTCAGCGTCTGATAAAAGGGTTGTTCCTTGATCCGGATCAAACTGGCCGGGCGGGCGGAACGGGAAATATGAACTGCATCGCCCAGGGCGATACGGACGTTTTCCTCCCCGTCCACCGTCAGGTACGCTTCCTCCCCGCGGGATTCCTCCGGATGCAGGACTAGCCGGGCGTCCTCCCCGAAAATATACGAGCGGGCGTACAGGGAGTGCGGGCAGACCGGCGTGAGCAGCAGGCAGTTGACTGCCGGATCCACAATCGGCCCGCCGGCGGAAAGAGAATAGGCGGTGGAACCGGTCGGCGTAGCAACGATCACCCCGTCGGCGTTGTAGGTCGTCACCGGTTCCCCGCCGCTGGACACCGCAATTTTCACCATACGCGATTGCGGCCCGCGGGCGAGCACCGCTTCATTCAGCGCCGTGTACTCGGCCGGCGCGCCCTCCCTCGGGAAGACCTGTACGGATAGCATCATCCGCTTTTCCACCGTAAAACGCCCTTCGATCAGGGCGGCGAGCTGAGGAAGTTCGTCGGCTTCCAGCCCCGCCATAAACCCCAGCGTACCGCAGTTAATCCCCAGCACCGGCTTATCCAGCAGGGCGGCCCGCTTAGCCGTGTGGATGATGGTGCCGTCCCCTCCCAGGGCTACCACCAGGTCGCCGGAAGAAAGCAGCCCGTCGTCGGCGTTTTCCGGGAAAAGGCATCCCTCGGAGGGGAGCAGGACCTCGGCCCCCAAACGGGCCAGCGCCTCCCGCACCGGGCCCACCGCCGTCGAAACGCCGGAGGCTTTCTCGTTCATGATCAAAGCAACCCGCATGATCCGTCTCCTTTCAGCGCCTGATGGGCGGCGGCCACAATAGCGGCGATCTGCGTTTGCAGACGGCTTTCCTGTCCGTCTCCATTACCGCTATCATACCGCAGTACGGCCAAAAATTCAATATTGCCGTCCCCGCCGGTGATGGGGGAATACGTCAATTCCCGCAAAGTCAGCCCCAAATCCGCAGTAAAGGCGGTAAACTCGGCCAGCACCCGGCGGTGAACCCGCGGGTCTTTGACAATCCCCCGCTTGCCCACAGCCGCGCGTCCCGCCTCAAACTGTGGCTTTATCAGGCACACCAGGTCCGCCCCCTGCCGGAGGAACGGCAGGACGGCGGGCAGCACAGCGGCCAGGGAGATAAAGGACACGTCCACCGCGCAGAAATCCACCGACCGGAGCGCCATCGCCCGCAGCAACGCCGCCTGGTCGCGGATATCGGTCCCCTCCAGGTTCACCACCCGTGGATCCGCGGCAAGGGAGGAATGAAGCTGCCCGTGCCCCACGTCCACGGCAAAAACCCGGGCCGCGCCGTTTTGCAGCAGGCAGTCCGTAAATCCGCCAGTGGAAGCCCCTACATCCAGCGCCGTCGTCCCGTCCAGATCAAAGCGGCCGGAAACCGCCTTTTCCAGCTTGCAGCCGCCCCGCCCCACATAGGCAAGCCCTTCACCTTTACATTCTATCCTATCTTCCTCTCCCGTAAGAAAAGAAGGGCGGCGCTGCTGTCTGCCGTTCACCAGGACCTCGCCGGCCAGAATCCGCTGCTTGGCTCGTTCGCGGCTGGACTCCAATCCGCGCTTAACCAGCGCGGCGTCCAAACGGATCCGCGCACTGTCGTCAGCCGGCATCGGTCATCCTCCTTTGCACCATGGCGAGGATCCCCTCTAGATCAAGACCGTTGGCGGCCAGCCCCCGCTCCGGCCGGCATACCGGGACAAAGGTGTCGATCGCCACGCTTTGATACAGCCCTGTATACGAAACATTCATCAGCTTCGCGCCAAAATGCTCGCACAGCCCGCCGCTGCGGATGCCTTCTTCAAAGAAGATCACCCGTTTATACCGCTGGGCGGTGTGGATGCATTCCGGTTCCAGCGGCAGGACCCGGGTTAACTTGAGCACGGAAACCGGCTTTCCCTCCCCGTTCAGGCGGCGCGCCGCTTCCCGGACGGTTGCAAAAATCCGCCCATAGGTCACCAGCAGCGTCTCCGCCCCCGGTTCCTCCCACAAGGTATAGGGGCGGTAGTCGGGCTGGTAGCCCTCCATGCCCGGCAGCTCCCCACCGCGGGGATACCGCACGGCGGCAACCCCCTCTTCGTCGTAAAGGGCCTGCTTGAGGTTGATCCGCAGCTCCTCAAAACAAGAAGGGGAATACACCGTCACGCCTGGAATGGTGTGGAGGAACGCCACGTCGAACACTCCCTGGTGGGTTTCGCCGTCGTCCCCCACAATGCCGGCTCGATCGATCGCCAGTACGATATGCTCCTTCCCGATTGCCGCGTCGTTGAGGATTTGGTCGTAACTGCGCTGAAGGAAGGTGGAATACACGGCAAACACCGGCAGTGCGCTATCGTGCGCCAGCCCGGCGGCAAAGGTGACGGCATGCTCCTCCGCAATCCCCACATCGAAAAAACGCTTGGGGAACCGCTCGGCAAACCCTACCAGTCCCGTCCCGTTTTTCATGGCCGCGGAAATGGCGCAGATGCGCGGGTCTTCCGCAGCCAGGGAACATAGCTCCTCCCCGAAGACAGCGGAAAAATTCGGGGAGGAAGCGGGCGTACATCCGGTGTCCGCGTCAAAACCGGAAACGCCGTGATAAACGCCTGGGTCCTTCTCTGCAAAAGAATACCCCTTTCCCTTTATGGTGGCCACATGCATCAGCACCGGACGATCCAACCGTTTTGCCGCCTGAAAGCCCTTGATTAGGTCGTCAAGGTCATGCCCGTCCAGCGGGCCGATATAGTTAAAGCCCATCTCTTCAAAAAAGCTGCTGCGGGAATAGAGCATTTTTTTCAGCTCCGTTTTCCAATGCAGCAGTTTATTCCTCAGCGGCGTACCGATCAGCGGGATGCTGGCCACCGCATTGCTGACCCGGTTTTTGAACCGCACATAATGCGGGCGGGCCCGCAGCGCCGCCAGATGCCGCGCCACAAAACCGACGTTCTGGCTGATCGACATCCCATTGTCGTTCAGCACTACGATCAGGCGGTCCTTGCTCCGTCCAGCGTTGCTCAGCCCCTCGTAGACAAGGCCGCCGGTCAGCGCGCCGTCCCCGAACACGGCGACGACGTAGCCGTCTTCGCCCAGCATCGCCTTCGCCTTCGCCATGCCGTTCGC
>CAMMRL010000060.1 GCA_946499275.1 uncultured Clostridia bacterium
CGCCCTAAACGGGGGGACGCCGAAAGCCGGGGATGGGGAAGGGTAAAAGGGGGGGCGGCCGGCCCGGGCTGTGGCCGGCAGCCGCGCTTTTAACGGGGGAAAGTGCAAAATTGATGCAGAGGAGGATGGGCGATGACCAACCGGGAGTTATACCGTGCGCTGTGTGCGTGCCTGGAGGAAGGCGGAGTGGATTCCCCCGCCTTCGACGCGGCCTGCCTGCTGGAACGGTATGCGGGCGTCCGGCGAGGGGAACTCCCGATCAAAGGGGATCGGATCGCTTCAAAGGCGCAGGAAGCGTTGCGCGCGGCACGGCGCCGGGCGGAAGGCGAGCCGCTGCAGTATCTGCTGGGCGAATGGGATTTCCTCAACCTGACGCTGGAAGTGGGTGAGGGGGTGCTCATCCCCCGGCCGGATACCGAACTGCTTTGCGAGACGGCTGCAGAGAGGTTAAAAAGGCTGGGGATGCCGGATAGCCAGCCATTGCGCGTGCTCGACTTGTGCGCAGGGTCGGGCTGCGTGGGGTTGGGGACGGCGAGCCTTACGCCAGGGATTGCCGTAACGGCGGTGGAATATTCGGCAGAGGCGCTGGCATACCTGCGTCGGAATATCGCGTGGTACCCGGAACTGCGGGTGGAGCCGGTGCGGGCGGACGTTCTGAGGGATGCGGGCCGTTTTCCGGACGGATGGGCGGCGATCCTGTCCAATCCGCCCTATATCCCCGCCGCTGATCTGCCTGGCCTGATGCGGGAGGTTCAGAGGGAGCCTCGTCTGGCGCTGGACGGCGGGGAGGACGGGCTGCGGTTCTATCGGGCGATCGTCCGGGATTGGGTTGGCAAGCTCGCTCCGGGCGGGTTCTGCGCCGTCGAGGTGGGAATCGGCCAGGCGGAGCCGGTTGCGGCCCTTTTCCGCGGAGCGGGCTTGGAAAATGTGGAAACGCGGCGGGATCTCGGCGGCGTGGAACGGGTGGTCCTCGGCGTGCGGCCGGCGGTTCCGTGAGACCACGCGGAATATTCGGTTGTGATTCCCTGGGGTAAGATTCTATGACGGGATATGGAACGCTGTAATTCTTGTGATAAAAGGAGACGTGTAGGAAATGTGGCTTCGGTGTATAAACATTCCCACCAACGACGTGGCACGGATGCGGGATTTCTATACAACGGCCCTGAAGGCCGGGTATGACGAATCCCATGGCGGGCCGGACCGTTGCGAGATTTTAACGCAGGGCGTGACGCTGGTTATTTGCAGGATCCAGGCGCCGGTGCAGATCAATCCCGAAAGCTGCGGGCTGGAATTCGAGGTGGAGGACGTGGACGCGGAATACGAGCGATTGCTCGCTGCGGGCGTTGCCTTTGATTCGCCGCCCGTGACCTACCCTTGGGGCTGGCGGGCCATCGGCTTCAAGGATCCCGACGGCAATAATATTGATTTTGTCCAGCAGGTAGGGACATGAATGGCGGAACTATTCCCCACGGAGCTTGTAGCCGAAAAAAGGATCCGGAGTCTGGACGGGTATGGAAAAAGAGCAACCGGAACTGTTCATTCCCAAAAGCAGCGGCCCCAATCTTCTGATTGGGCCGCTGCCATTTTACCAAAGAATTTTGTTATCGGGGAGGTTCTTTGGAATAATGCAGGAGGGGAAGAGAGAGACGGTGAAAAGATGAAAAATGGACGCAGGATGCCAGAGGGGAAATTATCATAACCGACACGGAAGCACGGATACCGGCAGAACACCTATTGAGGAAGGTGGAACGAGTGATAGGCTGCGAGTGGCTATATGAGAAGTTGAGACAACATCCTCTCCAATGCCGGTTCATACGATAAACTGACTACCGGTACCCCTTTCAAGGGGTACCGGTAGTCAGTCCGCTACAGCTTGTACGAAGTGAAAGCCAGCGCCTAAAAGACGCTGGCTTTTCTCACGGCCTTATAGGCCGCTCCTCAAGCTCCCTTTTTTCGGGTGGTGTTGACTTGCCGGGGGATCTATACCGGTTAAGGGCAATTGCCAGGGTTAAAGTAGAAATTCCGGCGATTGGACGCGGTGACGTCTGTCGCCGCCGCGAGCGAAAAAACGGAAACGGACGGCGTAGTCCCCACCGGATTTCCCTTTTGGGAGACAATACCAATAAAAGCCGCGCTAAAAAGCGCGGCTTTTATTGGTGCATTGAAGCGAGAAAACAGAGAGCCCCAACGAATTAACGCTTAAAGCTGTCCTTCAGGGAAACGGCGCGGTTGAAGACGGGACGGCCGGGAACGCTATCCTTATTGTCCACACAGAAGTAGCCGAGCCGCATGAACTGGAAGGCGGCGGGGGCCGCCGCGTCCGCGAGGGACGCTTCCACCTTGCAGTGCGTGAGGACTTCCAGCGAATCGGGATTCAGGCAGTCCATAAAGTCCTTGTCCCCGTCTTCGGGGTTCGGATCGGTGAACAGGGTGCTGTACAGCCGCACCTCCGCGGTGGCGGCGGTGGCGGCGTCCACCCAGTGGATGGTTCCCTTGACACGCCGCCCGTCCGGCGTGTCTCCTCCGCGGGTGGCGGGATCGTATTCCGCGTATACCTCCACGACGTTGCCGTCCGCGTCCTTTTCGCAGCCGGTGCAGCGCACGACGTATGCGCCCTTGAGCCGCACCTCGTTGCCGGGGAAAAGGCGGAAGTAACCCTTGACCGGGGTTTCCAGGAAATCGTCCCGTTCCACCCACAGGCTGCGGGAAAAGGATACTTCGCGGGTTCCGTCCTCCGGCCGGTTGGGGTTATTTTCCACCGGGAAGGTTTCGTTTTTGTCCGCCGGATAGTTGGTGATAGTAAGCTTCAGCGGGCGGAGCACCGCCATGGCGCGGGCAGCGTTCTGGTTAAGATCTTCCCGCAGGCAGTGTTCCAGCAGGGCGATTTCCACCATATTGTTCGATTTGGCCACCCCTACCCGGTCGATAAAATCCCGGATGGAAGCGGGCGTGTAGCCGCGGCGGCGCAGGCCGCTCAGGGTGGGCATCCGCGGGTCGTCCCAACCGGAAACCACCTTTTCCTCCACCAGGCGGCGGAGCTTGCGCTTGGACATGACGGTGTGGGTCAAGTTCAGCCGGGCAAATTCGATCTGCCGCGGCTTGCTGGGAACGTCCACATGGTCCCGCACCCAGTTGTACAGCGGGCGGTGGTCCTCAAACTCCAGCGAGCACAGGGAGTGGGTGATCCCTTCCAGCGCATCCTCGATGGGATGGGCGAAGTCATACATGGGATAGATGCACCAGGCATCCCCCTGCCGGTGATGGTGCAGGTGGTTGATCCGGTAGATCACTGGGTCGCGCATGTTAAAGTTGCCGCTGGCAAGGTCGATTTTGGCCCGCAGGGTCATCCGGCCGTCCTCAAACTCGCCGACCCGCATCCGGGCGAAGAGATCGAGACTCTCCTCTACGGGGCGGTCGCGGTAGGGGCTGACCGCTGGATGGGTCAGGTCGCCCCGGTTCTCCCGCATCTGTTCAGGGGTAAGCTCGCAGACATAGGCCAGCCCTTTTTCAATCAGGCCGCGGGCCAGTTCGTACATTCTTTCAAAGTAGTCAGACGCGTAATAAAAACGGTCCTCCCAGTCGAAACCGAGCCAACGGATGTCTTCCTGGATGGCGTCGACGAATTCCTCGTCCTCTTTGGTGGGGTTGGTGTCGTCCATCCGCAGGTTGCACACGCCGCCGTATTTCAGCGCGGTGCCGAAATTGATGCAGACGGCTTTTGCGTGGCCGATATGCAGGTATCCGTTGGGTTCGGGCGGGAAGCGGGTATGAACCTTCGCGCCCTCACATCGGCCACCGGGGGCCAGCTCTTCGTCGATGATATCGTGGATAAAGTTCCCCGCCATGGCCGGCGCCGCGTCCGTAGCACCCTTGGCGGTGTTTTTCTCTTCCGTCATACTTTCTCTGTCCTTTCACAGGCTGCCGGGCAGAATTACAGGCGGGCGATTGCCCGGTCGATCCGCTCCAGCACCTTGTCTTTCCCCAGCAGCTGCATGATGCTGCACAAATCGGGGGTGTTTGCCCGGCCGGTGACCGCCAGGCGGAGGATGGTGCTCATATCCCCGGCGTGGCCTTTGTAGCCGTCCGGGTTCTTTTTGTATTCCTTCACCTCGGGGCAGAAGCCCAATGAGGGGGCGAGGTCCTTGATCGCCTGGAACCAGGCCTGCTTATCCTGCGCCGGGTCATACACGGTTTTGTAGGCGGCGAGTACGGCTTTCGCGTCCGCCGGAGGGATAGAATCCGGCAAAGCAAACCCGCCGTCGAAGGTTTCGTCGAAGAAATAGGCGGCATACTCCGGCGCGTCCGCCCATTTGGCAATATCCTTGCGGGGCTTGTTCCCGCCCCGGTCGATGGCAAAGATCCCGCGGGCGAAATCCCGGTTCCGCGCAAGCAGCGCGTGGAATTCCGGGGCGTACTCCGCCGCCCAGGCGATGACTGCATCGGTCACCGTCTCCGCGTCCATGCGAGAGATAACGGTTTTGCTCACATCGCTGAGCTTGTTCATATCGAACAGCGCGCCGGATACGCTCATCTTTTTGAGGTTGAAGGGGAAAGCCGAACGGGGCGCGTCGGCGTTGCGGCGGCGCCAGTCCTCGAAGTCGCTGGAGGCGACGGTCATCAGGTATTCCACTACGCTGTCGGCGGGATAACCCTGCTGTACAAAGTAGTGGACGGCGGCCTCCGGGTCCTTGCGCTTGGAGAGCTTGCGCTTGTTGCCGTCCTCCTCTTTCATAATCGGGCTGATATGCCCGTATTTTGGCGGCTTGAAACCGAGCACCCGGAAAAGTTGGAGGTGCTTGGGCACCGAGGAAATCCACTCGTCTCCCCGGAGCACATGGGTGGTGCGCATCAGATGGTCGTCCACCGCGTGGGCAAAGTGATAGGTGGGGATGCCGTCCGATTTGAGCAGCACAATGTCCTCGTCGTTTTCCGGCATTTCGATGGTGCCTTTGATCAGGTCGTCGAACTTAATGCGGTGTTCCTCGCTGCCGGGAGAGTGCAGCCGCACCACATAGCTTTCGCCCGCTTCCACCCGGGCGAGGGCTTCCTCGTCGGTCAGGCGGCGGCACAGGGCGTATTCACCGTAATAGCCGGTGCGGGCCTTGGCGGCTTCCTGCTTCTCACGGGCGGCCTGCCTCTCCTCTTCCGAGCAGAAGCAGGGATAGGCCAGCCCCTGCGCAACTAGGGATTTGACATAGACGTGGTAAATGGAGGCCCGTTCGCTCTGGCGGTAGGGGCCGTAATCACCCCGGATTTCCCCAGGGGCGACAAAGCCTTCGCCCGGCGTGACGCCGTAGGCGTTCAGCCCGCGGAGGATGTCCTCCGCCCCGCCTTCCACCTCCCGCTTTTTGTCGGTGTCTTCCAGCCGGAAGTAGAACAGCCCGCCGGTTGCGTCGGCGGTCAGCTTGTTCACCATGGCGGAATAGAGCACCCCCAAATGGAGGTAACCGGTGGGGCTGGGCGCGATCCGGGTAACCCGCGCGCCCTCCTTCAGTTGTCGGGGGGGATAGATATTTTCAAAATGCTCCGGCGTGAGGGTCACGTCCGGAAACATGGCGTTTGCCAGTTTTTCGCGTGCCGTCATGATGAACCGTCCTTTCTCGCGTTCCTTCAGCCGTTTCGGATAACCTTTGCCGACGGCAGAGATTGGAAACGGTATTATTACTTTACCGTTTCCGGTTGAAATTGTCAACACGAGTGTGGTATGATAATCAGTAATATTACTGGATTTCATTGCCCTGCTGTTATAGGCGGCCGCCGTTTGGCCGCGGCCGACGTGGCGGGAAACGGCAAAGGAAAGGAAGCATAGGTTTTATGGAGTATCGTTTTGCAGATCAAATTGTTCATCTGAATCCCTCGGCTGTCCGGGAGATTCTGAAGTATTCCGCCGATCCGGAAGTGGTGCCGCTCTCCGCCGGCAATCCCGCGCCCGAAGCATTCCCGGTCAAAGCGCTCCAGGAGATTTCCTCCCGTGTGCTCGCAGGCCGGGCGATCGATGCGCTGCAGTACAGTACGACGGAAGGGTACGCCCCCCTGCGCAACCTCCTGAAGACGTATATGAAGGAAAAACACGGCGTGGGCCGCGATTTTGATGAACTGTTGGTGACCTCCGGCGCGCAGCAGGCGCTCGAGCTGTTGGCCAAAGCGCTGATCAACCCCGGCGACGTGGTGCTTTGCGAGGCGCCGAGTTTTGTGGGGGCGCTCAACTCCTTCCGTTCGGTGGGGGCCAAGCTGGTCGGCGTGCCGCTGCAGAGCGACGGCATCGACGTGGAAGCGCTGGAAGCCGCGATGAAGGCCAACCCGAACGCGAAGTTCCTGTACACTATCCCGAATTTCCAGAATCCGGCCGGCGTCACCATGAGTATGGACAAACGCCGCCGTGTGTATGCGCTGGCCAAAGAATACGGCATCCTGGTGGCGGAGGACAACCCGTACGGCGATCTGCGGTATTCCGGGGAAAACGTGCCCGCCATCAAGTCCCTGGACGAAGAGGGCATCGTGATGTACGCCGGCACTTTCTCCAAGGTGATCTCCCCCGGCCTGCGGGTCGGGTACGCGATCGCGCCGAAAACGCTGCTGCAGAAGATGATCGTCTGCAAGCAGGGGGAGGATGTGCATACCAACATCTGGTCCCAGATCCTTTGCGACGAATTCATGGCGAATTACGATTACGAAGCACATCTGGAAGGGCTCCGCTCCCTTTACCGGGTGAAGGCGGAGAAGATGCTCGCCCTGATCGAAGAACACCTCGTCCCCGCTGGGATTACCTACGATAAAATCGACGGCGGCTTGTTCGTCTGGTGCCATCTGCCGGAAGGGGCAAATATGCCCGAATTCTGCACCCTGGCGGTGAAGGATCACAAGGTGGCGGTAGTGCCGGGCAACGCCTTCATGCCGTATGAAACCGATCCCTGCCAGTCGTTCCGTATCAATTTCTCCACCCCGAGCGACGAGGCGATGGAGCGCGGGATCAAAAAGCTGGGCGAGTTTGCCCGGGAATACTTGAAGCGGTAATTTCGGAAAACCGCAGGAAAGGACGATTCACCATGGAAACCAATACTCCCGCCGAAAACGCGGTTCCCCGTAAAAAACGGGCACTGAGCTGCATCCAGCCCTCCGGCATCCCGACGCTGGGCAATTATCTCGGTGCGATGCGCAACTGGGTGGGGATGCAGGACGAGTTCGAGTGCGCCTTTGCGGTGGCCGACCTGCACGTCATCACCGTACGGCAGGAGCCGGCGAAGTTCCGCCGCCAGATCAACGAAATGTTCGCCCTGATGCTGGCCATCGGGCTGGATCCGGATAAATCATTGCTCTTTGTGCAGTCCCAGGTGCCCGCCCACGCGGAATTGGCGTGGCTGCTGGCCTGCCACACCCAGTTCGGGGAGCTTTCCCGTATGACCCAATTCAAGGACAAGGCGGCCAAGCACGCCGACAACATCAACCTTGGCCTGTTCGCCTATCCGTCCCTGATGGCGGCGGACATCCTGCTGTACCAGCCGGATTACGTGCCGGTCGGCGCGGACCAGAAGCAGCACTGCGAACTGACCCGCGATATCGCGGCCCGATTCAACAATCTGTACGGTAACGTTTTCACCATGCCGGAGCCGTATATTATGAAAAACGGCGCACGGGTGCGCTCGTTGCAGGAGCCCACGAAAAAAATGTCCAAATCGGACGAGAATGTGAATGCCTATATCTCGCTGAAGGACGACCCCGACGCTATCCTGCGCAAATTCAAGCGGGCGGTTACCGACAGCGACGCCTGCGTGCGGTACGCCGAAGGCAAGGACGGCGTGAACAACCTGATGGAAATTTACAGCGCCGTTACTGGGCGCACGCTGGAAGAGATCGAGCACGAGTTTGAAGGCAAGGGGTACGGCGACTTTAAAATTGCGGTGGCCGAAGCGGTGATCGAAGAACTCAAGCCCATCCAGCAGCGGTTCGACCTGTACATGAAGGATAAAGCGCAGCTGGAAGCCCTGATGAAACAGGGGGCGGAGCGTGCATCGTCGGTCGCCCGGCGTACCCTGTCCAAGGCGATGAAGAAAATGGGGTTCGTCCAGGTGTAAACGGCCGGATTCGACAAAGTGGGGACGTATACTGGGAAACGGCGGGGGCGGTCCGCTCCCGCCGCTTTTCCATTGGCAGGAAAGGAGGTGAAACCATGAGCATTCACGATTATGTCAGCTTCAATTCCAACGAGGAGTATGAGCGTTCCATTTTCCAGTTTGTGCAGATGGCGGGGGATATGACCATCAAGGATGCAAAGCAGCATCTCGACCAGGTGATTGACCGCACCTTTTCCAAAAACCGTTTTCTCACCTATAAGTGCAACGGGCGGAACCGATCGGGCAATACCCTGTATGCGTTCGACACCGGCTTCCGGTTCCAGAACGGGCAGGAGCGGATCTTCGCCTATACGCTGAAAAATACACGCAAGGACGAAGAGAAGCCGAAGAACTATTACGGCCTATTTCTGGAGAGGGAAACCATGCTGCGAGACAACATCCGTTCCCGCACCAACCGGTGGCACATCGGGGATATTGTCTTCGACAACATGGAGGAGATGAACGCCCTGTTGTCCCGGCTGGCGGAGGAGGCGTTGTATGAAAACTGGACGTTTACCAATTACACGTCCAAGGTCAGCCACCCGATTCTAAAGAATTATCTGGAGAACACGTACTTCCAGCTCGTCCATCAGCGGAAGATTTATATTAACGAGGATGAGGAGAAGCTGCTGTTCAATACCGGGCTGATCGACGGGTCGTTCAACGAGCTGTTTTTGGTGTGCGATATTGTGCGAGATTCCGCCAAGGACGCCCTGTTCCGGCAGGAATACCGGAACCCGGAGATTTACAAATCCAGCAACCGGGTATTCTGCAATTATTCCCGCAACACCCCGCTGCCGGTCGCCACGTTTTATGAAAACCCGGGCGACCTGCTGTTCAACTGGGAAATCGCGCAGCGGCCGGGGGGCATCAACATCGCGGACGAGCATATTTTCATCGACAATATGAAGCGGATCAACGACGGGCTGCGGGATCCTTCCGTGCAGTTCAACTTTGAGAATTCGCAGGACGTCGCCCGCTGCCGCCAGATGTTCGAAGGAGCGCTCAAGGCGTCGCTGGAGCTGTCCAAGCGCAATTATAAACTCGTAGCGCCGCAGTTTTGGCCCGCGACCGGCAAGCTCCAGTTTTTAATGCCGATTTATCTGGAGGGCGTGCAAGAGATCAAAAAGGGGGAGCAAAAGGAAGTGTTGCCGCCGACGGTGGCGCTGAGCATCGAGCTAGTGCACGGCCAGTATATCGGCACCACCATCCTCACCCTGGATATGGCCTACCAGAACGCGCGGCTGATCGCGCGTCCGGACGGGTTCTGGCTGGACGCGACCAAGATTTTCGCGCAGAAAACCGGAGAAGGGAAGTAATCTCACCGGCAAACACACAGGAAAACGTAACGAAGCCGCTGCCGTTTTGGGCAGCGGCTTCGGCTGTTTCTCCCCTGGATACCCCTCTTCGCCTTTTGCCGTCGATTTTTTCCTCTTTAGGTGGAAAATACGGAGGGTTTGCCGTCCCCAATGGAAGGAGGATTGCCACGCGGATGGGCCGAACGACGCAAGACGGCGGCTTTCGCCCCAAAAACGCAGGAAATTCGCTCACTATCCGACAGAAAAGCCGGAGGAATCACCATATAATGAGTAATACCGGCTGTATAAAACCTGTACAGCGACAAGGAATTACCGGATTCCATGCAATGGACGGCGTGCAGAGGCAGGCGCAAAGTACGGATCCGCACAAACAGGCAGGATGGTGAGGACGTTGAAGCAAAAGGCAATGGCAATGGCGCAGGAGGGACAGGCTCGCGCCCGGGGGATCGCCGGGGAACGGCGGACGCGGTCCGCGGAGTGGGACGGCGCGTCCCGGCAATTGGCGCTGGTGGTGCTGTGGCTGCTGCTCGGGCTGGTGATGCCGCGGGCAAACGTATATGGGGGGATGAGCCCCTTCGGCGTGAGCTTTGCCGCGGCGGTCCCGGGCGCCGGCGCGCTGGCGGCGTACATAGGCGGGATAGTCGGGTATCTTCTGCCGGGCGGCGCGGGAGCGCCGATCCAGTATATCGCGGCGCTGATCGCGGTGGCGGGGATCAAATGGTCGCTCAGCGGGATCCCATCGATTTCCCGGCATCCGCTGTTTGCGCCGCTGGTATCCCTGCTTTCGGTTACGGCGACGGGGATGGCCCTTTCGGCCGCACACGGGATCCGGGTTTCGGACGTGGTGCTGGCGGTTTCCGAGGGGCTGCTGGCCGCCGGGTCCGCTTACTTCTTCTCCACCGCGGTGCAGCTCTTGGAGGAGGGCGGCGAACGGCGGCTGCTTACCGCGCAGGAACAGGCGAGCTTGATAACCGCCGGGGCGGTGGTGCTCATGGCGGCCGCTGGTTTCACTTTCAGCGGCATTTCGCCCGGGCGGATGGTGGCGGTGGTGCTGATCCTGCTGCTGGCCCGCTGCGGAAAAGAGCAGGGTGGCAGCATCGCCGGGATCGTGCTCGGGCTGGCGATGGCGATGAGTGCGGGCGACCATATGGTGCTGGCAGTCGCCTATGCGTTCGGCGGGCTGATGGCGGGGATCTTCGCCCGGTTCGGCCGCTTCGCGTCGGCAGGGGCGTTCGTGGTAGCCAACCTGATCGCGGCGGTCAGCAGCGGCACCGGGGAAACCATGGTGATCAGCGTATACGAAGTGGCGGGGGCTTCCATCATTTTTGTGGCCCTTCCCGCGGCGGTGGACCGGAAAATCAATCGCTTTTTCGGCAGTGCGCGGGATATCCCGGCGGTGGAGGGGCTGCGGCGTTCTGTGGTGCTCCGGCTGGATTACGCCTCCCGGGCGATGAACGAGGTGGCGCAGACGGTGGACGCGGTATCCCATAAGCTGGCGGGGTTGAGCGCACCGGATCTCGGTACCGTGTACCGCAGCGTGTCGGACGACGTGTGCCGGGTGTGCGGGCTGCGGATGCACTGCTGGGAAAGCCATTTCAACGACACGATGGCGGCGCTGAACGACCTAACCCCGGTTCTGCGCGAAAAAGGCCAGGTGGAACGGCAGGACGTATCTCCCGTACTGAGTAAGCAGTGCGGGAGACTGGACGACGTGCTGCAGAAAATCAACGCCGGGTATATCGAATACGCGGTGCGGGAGGGAGCTTGGCGGCGGCTGTCCGAAATCCGGTCGGTGGTGACCGACCAGTTTGCCGGGATGTCCGACCTGCTGGACGAGCTGGCGGAGGACTTTTCGCAGGCGGAACGGGTGGATACCGAAGCGGGGGCACGGGTGGTCTCGGTCTGTGAGGAATACGGCCTTTCCGTGCAGGATGCGGTCTGCCTGCTGGGACGGGACGGCCGGATGACGGTGGAAATCCTGGCTTCCGACGCCGGGGTGCGGATGAACCAGAAACGTTGGCTCGCCGCCATGAGCGACGCCTGCGGGCGGGAGCTCGACCGGCCGGTGGTGACGCGGCTGGGCGATTCCGTAAAAATCGCGCTGGCGGAGAAGCCGCAGTTCCAGGTGACGATAGGAAGCGCACAGCTCCACTGCACCGGGGAAAGACTCTGCGGCGACGCGCTGGAAACCTTCACCGACGGGGCGGGAAAATGGTATGCGGTGCTCAGTGACGGGATGGGCAGCGGCGGCCGTGCTGCTGTGGACGGCGCTATGGCGTCGGGGCTGACCTCCCGCTTGATTCAGGCGGGGTTCGGGCCGGACAGCGTGCTGCGGATGGTAAATTCCGCTCTGCTGGTGAAGTCAGGGGATGAGAGCTTGGCTACGCTGGACATTATGGAATTGGATTTGTTCGACGGAAGGATGGAAAGCCGGAAGGCGGGCGCCGCCCCCACGCTGCTATACAGCTTGGGTCGGGTTTCCCGGATCGAGCGATCCTCCCTGCCGGTGGGGATTTTGCGGGATATTGCGGCGGAGGAATGCAGCGACAAGCTGGTGGACGGCGATATCCTGCTGATGTTCAGCGACGGCGCGATGGCCGGTGGCCTGGAATGGATAGAGGACACGCTGCGGGAATTCGGCGAGAAGGAGAAAGAGGAGAAATCCGGCAATGTTAAGGCGTTGGCCGAGGACATTGCCGCGAAAGCGAGACAGCGCCAAGAGGGCCGGGAGGACGACGTAACGGTCCTTGCCATACAGATCCGTAAAGCCGGTACGGCAAAAATTGCATAGTGCAGGATAAAAACCCGCGTTCCTTTGATATGGAACGCGGGTTTTTGTCATCCGCTTGCATAGAACGTCCACGGTTCTTGCCGGAGGGCAGGTAGAAATGCTTGCAACAGGCTTTCCAATGGGAAGCCGCTTTTGACAGGCCCCGGAAAACCATCGGTAACTACCAGTGATTGCTTTTACCCTATGGGGCATGGAATACGATGGCAGCATTCCGGCCCCCTTGAGAGGGCTCAGCCGATGGTACGCCTTTCCAGAGCCTAAGCAAGCCAACCGTCCGCCGGTGGTTTGGATCTGTCAAGAAACGGGGCGGTACAATGCGGATGAAGGAGACGCCGTGCTGTATTCAACGGTATTCCTGCCTTTTCCGGTGAAGTTCAACGGCTTCCTTGATCCGGATTTCCACCATGCATAAGGATGGAAATGAGCGGTTAATTTCCCATATACGGCGCTCTTCGTCGTCAGGAGAATACTTGACCGCGAGTTTTTCAATGGCGGCCCGCTTTTGTGTCTCGTTTTCCAAAATACGGGCCCGGCCAAAAACAATGACGCTGCGGAAATAGGTTGTATATTCCCGGGGTACCACATCGTCCCGGTCCACTACGCAGAAGGAGACTTTATCGTTTCCGGCGATTGCGTCCAGCTTGTGGCCGGTTTTTGCTGAGTGAAAATAGATGCTGGCATAGCCGGGGCGGCTATCATCGAATACAAAGTTCAGCGGAACAGCGCAGGGATACCCTTCGTCCCCGGATACGGCCAGCACGCCCGCCGTCGCACGTTTCAAGATGGTAGCGCATTCTTCCGGCGACAATGCCTGTTGATAGCGGCGCATAGGTTGAAACGTGAACGAATCCTCCAGTCCGATCTCACGAAGACGGTTTTCTTTGATTTTATCATGATGTACCGATTTTACAAGGGGAGAATGAACACGTATCGGCTTTCTCCTACCAAAAGGCGGCGCTTGACTTTTTAAAAAGGATGTGCTATAGTTCGTAAGGTTTCATTATTTTGATTATCAAACAATATGGCTAAGAAAATTTGGAAGGACGGATCATTTTGTCGCCGCCCGCTATTATTTAGGAGGAAAATACGATGGCTGTACGGATAATCACCGATAGTTCCAGCGACCTGCCGTTCTCGAAGCAAGAAACATGGGGGATCGATATCCTGCCGTTGCGGGTTATTTTTGGGGAAGAGGAGTATGTAGACGGACGCGACCTGACGGCGGAACAATTCTACACCAAGCTGTCCCAGGCAAAGGAATTGCCGAAAACCGCACAGGTAACGCCGGCCGAATTTGAAGACGTTATGCGGCCTTACATAGAGACGGGGGACGAAATCGTCGTCCTCCCGATATCCAGAGAATTGAGTGGGACCTGCGCTTCCGCGATGATCGCGCGGGAACAGTTCCCGGATGCGGAAATCTATGTGGTGGACACGTTGGCCGTCACATTTGAATTGGCTCTGTTGGTGGAAATTGCTGTCCGGCTGCGGGACCAGGGGCTTTCGGCACGGGAAATTGCGGATAAGATTACGCAGCTTAAGGATCGGGTACGGCTGTATGCGGTGATCGATGACTTAAAATACCTGCGTATGGGGGGAAGGCTTTCCACGGCCGGCGCGGTAGTGGGATCCCTGCTCGGTATCAAGCCGATTGTTTCCATTGAAGAAGGCAAGGTTTGCAGTGTGGATAAGGTGCGGGGACTCAAGGCGGGATACCAGTCCATCCTCGAACGGGTGCGCAAGGACGGGGTGGATCCGGCTTATCCGGCCTATTTGGGGCATTCGAACGTACCAATAGCTATGCAGGATCTCCGTGCGGTGATTGAGTCCCAAATGGAACTGGACATTGCGGGAAGCTGCGATATTGGGCCGATTGTCGGAACACATGCCGGACCGGGCTGTACCGGAATCGCTTTTATTGCGGCGGATACACCATCAAAATAAGGTGTGGTTTGCTTTCGGTTAAAAAACAAAATATCCTTATCGGAAAAAAGAAGAGAAATTGGGCAGGTTTTCCTTGACAAGCGGGAATGGATTGGATATAATATTCTGGCGTGGTCAAGGAATACGATCCATTAGCTCAGCTGGCAGAGCACCTGACTTTTAATCAGGGTGTCCGGAGTTCGAATCTCCGATGGATCACCAGAAAAAGCCGCATGAAATAGCCGCTTTTCGGTTGTTTCATGCGGTTTCTCTTTTGCCAAAATTCACGATTGACTACTTTTTGACTACTTTTTAAAAAGAATACCCCCGAACAGGTTCCGCTTCC
>CAMMRL010000061.1 GCA_946499275.1 uncultured Clostridia bacterium
TTCTCCTGTTGTCCGCTCAAAGGATGCTGTACCAACGGAAAAAGGCGGCCGCTTTATTGCGACCGGCTTTTTCCGTTGGTACAGCATCTGGCAAAAAAGGGTATACAACTTGATTGGGCACACCCTTATATTGGACGAACTGTTTGATTTTCCATTATAGCAAAAACCTGCCGAAAAAGCAATTTCCGCTTTTCCGACAGGTTTTTCACCTGGTGCCTCCGACCGGAATCGAACCAGTGACACGTGGATTTTCAGTCCACTGCTCTACCGACTGAGCTACAGAGGCAAATTTGGCGACCCGGAACGGGCTCGAACCGTCGACCTCTAGCGTGACAGGCTAGCGTTCTAACCAGCTGAACTACCGGGCCAAATCCAAACTTTCCGCCCAACATCGGGAAACCCCGTTGGGCATGTGGTGGGAACAACAGGGCTCGAACCTGTGACCCCCTGCTTGTAAGGCAGGTGCTCTACCAGCTGAGCTATGCTCCCGGCTGTCCGGCTGAAAGACTATTTCTGTCACCGGCGACGCTGTATATCATACTATATCCGACAGCAGATGTCAAGAATATTCTTTGAAAAAAAGTGATTTGGTGATATTCCTCAACTGGGGCCCGCCTTTGTGAACTTTTTCCGTTTTCCCAAAAGAAAAGCCCCTTTGAAAAGGACGCTGTTTTGGCCACCCGTGCACCGGAAGCGCTCCTTTTGATGAATCCCTCCTGTCTCCCTTAGTGGGACACGGGACAAAACATACGCGGATCACAGCAGGCCACCCCCGTCCGGAAACACCCCTTCAAAGATTGGGCCGCCGTCACTACTTTCCAGCGCCTGTGCACGTCACCAATTCACTATGGTTCCGATGTATCGGCCAATCCCCGGCAGCCATCCATGGCCTTAGCGCCCCTTTTGCCGCCCCTCCCCTTTGGACAGCCTTTTACGGATTCTTTCTCCCTCCAGCAGGACGGCTGGTGCTGTATCGCCCATACCGCATCGGAAATCCGGAAAGGCCTACGCCTTTCCGGCCCCCTCGGCACCGGCCGCAATGATCTCCAGGTCCTCCCTGGTAAAATGGTATTTTTTATCGCAGAACTGGCAGGTCACCTCAACACGCCCCGTCTCGTCCGGGAGACCGCGCAGCTCCTCCGGCTTCATCGCTGCAAAAGCGCGGGCTATCCGCTCCTTGGAACAATTACAGCGGTATTCCGGCTCGTATTCGTCCAGGATATCGAATTCGAATCCGGCTAGCGCCTTGGCGCAGATCTCTTCCGGCGTAAGGCCGCCGTCCAGCATAACCGTCATCGGGTCGAGCGACGCCACGTTCTTTTCCACCTGGTCGATCACCTCGTCCGGGCAGAAGGGCAGAAGCTGAAGCAGTAGCCCGCCGGCGGCGCGCACCGTCAGATCCGGATTCACAAGCACCCCCAGCGCACAGACCGTGGGCACCTGCTCGCTGGTCGCGTAATAGTTGGTGATATCCTCGGCAATCTCTCCGGAAACCAGCGGCGTACAGCCAATGTACGGCTCCGTTCCGCCGGTATCCCGCATGACGTAGAGCATCCCCTCGGCCCCAACGGCCCCACTGACATCCAACTTTCCATTGGGCTTGAGCGGGATTTCCACTACCGGATTCGCCGCGTAGCCCCGTACGTTCCCTTTACTGTCGGAAACCGCCATCACCGTTCCGGCCGGTCCCCCTCCGCTGAGCTTCAGGGTAAGGGTGTCTTCCCGCCCTTTAAGCATGATGCCCATCATCGATGCGGCGGTCAGCAGGCGGCCAAGGGCGGCTGTAACCACCGCCGAGGTTTCGTGGATTTGCTCCGCACGGGCGACCAAATCAGTGGAATCGATTACCATCGCCATCACGGTGGCGTCGCGGGTAAGGCATCGTATCGCTTTATTCATCATTGTATCTATCCTTTCGTAACGCCCAGACGGTTCCCTTGCCAGGCGCTCCTATTTAGCAGCGGCGGGCAACGTATACCGCCCGCTCGGTATCGGCGCGGGGCGGTTCAAGCGTACCATCCGCATAGACGGCCAGGGTTTCGAAGCCTGCCTGATCCAGCAAACGGCGCAGCGTGCGTTCCGAATACGCTCTCTCGCGCACGTCGTCGCTCAGGCGGCAGTATTTTCCTTCCTCCTGCCGGACGAAAAAGTCTAGCTGCATGTCCACCTCGCAGGTGCGTTGCACCAGCCGGTTACGCCATATACAGAGGAAATCCTCCTCTTCAAACACAAAGGCGTTGTCCGCCAGCACCTGCCGGTGCTTATACGGGGTGTTCACATCAAAAAGGAACAGCCCGCCCGGCTCGATAAACAAATGCAGACGGCGGAATACCTCCGCCAGCTCGCCGGTACGGCAGAGATGGTTGAGCCCGTCCAGCGCACAGACCGCGCCGTCCACCGTCCCGTACAAATCCAGTTCCCGCATGTCCTGGCAGAGGAACAAGATCCCCTCCCCTTGCCGATCCGCCTTTTCCCTTGCTTTCGCCAGCATCTCCTGCGAGCCGTCCACGCCGATAAGATCCAAACCCGCGGCGGCCAGCGGCAGGGTGATCCCGCCCGATCCGCAGGCGAGGTCCAACACCGTTTCCAGCGGCTTTTCCGGCCGAAAGCGGGAGAAAAGCGACAGTAAATAAGCGGCGCGGCCTTCATAATCCACGTCGCTCATCAACCGGTCGTAAAAAGCGGAAAACAAACCATACCCGCTCAACAGAATCCCCCGTTTGTCTTGTATTTTCCCAGCTCACGGCAAGGAGACCTTTACAAATCAGCCTTCCCTTCCAAACGGGAAAACACCATATCGTACGCGTCGCACCCATAAATCAGCGAACGGTTAACCCGGCTGATCGTCGCGGTGGACGCACCGGTCGCCGCCACGATATCGCTGTACACCCGCTTGTCGCTGAGCATTTTGGCCACGACAATCCGCTGGGACAGCGCCTTGATCTCCGAAACGGTGCAGAGATCCTCAAAAAACTGATAACATTCCTCTACCGATCGGAGCTGCAATATCGCCTGAAAGAGAAAATCGGCATTCTTGTCCTTGATTTTGCTGTTCATGGGCCATTTCCCCCCAAAACTGTAATCGTTTTTCTTATTTTAGCACAGTACAGCGTGAAAAGGAAGAGGGAAATCTTCCGAATCCGAAAATCCGTTTTTGCCGGACCCAAAGCACAAAACAAAACCAGCAGATAGGCAAAACGGGGAATTGCATTTCTTTTTATAAATATAAACGATGAATAAGTAAACAGGCGCTTTTTATTATTGAAGTCTCGGAGGGTGAACGAATGAAAAAAGTGTCTCTCACGATTGTCCTGCTTATTGTTTGCGCTTGTCTGTTGGGAGGAAGTCCACAAGACGGCGGTCTCCAATCCGTGGTAAGTGTTCCGCCTATGCAAAGCGAGCTTCTTAAAGCCATGGAAATCATGCCGGAGGATATCACATCCGTCATCATCCTGGACGACCACTTCGCGGAATTTCCCTTTCCATCGCAATAGAGGAATAAGCAGGTAAAACCGAACAGCCCGAGACTGAAAAGATGACGACAGCATCGAGGAAGCGAAAATCCGCTGACTTGGTACAACGCTGTACAAGGAAACGCAGGCCGCCATGGGCAGCCTGCGTTTCCTATGCGTTATTTTCAAAACATACCCACAAAGGGGCCGAACGCGGCGCTTCCGTTACCTGGAAAAAACCGCTTTGTGGAATACTTTTTTCCCCTTCTTAACGACAACATAGCCCTTTTCAAAGGCCGATTCCGGGATAACCGCGGCGATATCCGTCACCTTTTCGTCGTCCACCGCCATACCGCCCTGCTCAATCAGGCGGCGCGCCTCCCCGCGGGAAGGGGTGAGCCCGGTTTTCATCAGCAGGTCGATTGCCGAAATCTGCCCATCGGCAAAATCCGCCGCCGTGAGTTCGGTGGAAGGCATGTTCGCGCTGGCCGCGCCCGCGCCGAACACCGAACGGGCGGCTTCCAGGGCTTTGTCCGCTTCCTCCTGCCCATGGACGAGCTTGGTCACTTCGTAAGCAAGCCGTTCCTTGACAGCGTTGATCGCGCTTCCCTCCGCTTTCGCCAGCTCGTCAATTTCTTCCACCGGGACGAAGGTGAGCAGCTTCAGGCATTTGATTACGTCAGCGTCGTCCACGTTCCGCCAGTACTGGAAGAAGTCGTACGGCGTGGTCTTTTCCGGATTGAGCCATACCGCGCCCTTTTCGGTTTTGCCCATCTTCTTCCCTTCGGAAGTGGTGAGCAGCGCAAAGGTCATGCCGTATACCTCCTCGCCCGCTTTCCGGCGGCAGAGCTCCACACCGGCGATGATGTTGGACCACTGATCGTCGCCGCCGAGTTCCATTTTACAGCCGAGGGTCTGATTTAAGTGGTAGAAATCATACCCCTGCATCAGCATGTAGTTGAACTCCAGGAAGGAAAGGCCGCGCTCCATCCGGGACTTGAAGCATTCGGCCGACAGCATCCGGTTCACCGAGAAGTGGACCCCCACTTCCCGCATAAACTCGATGTAATTGAGGTTCATCAGCCAGTCGGCGTTGTTGACCATGAGGGCCTTGCCGTCCTCAAAATCCACGAATTTAGACATCTGCTTTTTAAAGCAGTCCACATTGTGCTGGATGGTTTCAGGCGTCATCATTTTGCGCATATCGGTCTTGCCGGAGGGGTCGCCGATCATGCCGGTGCCGCCGCCCAACAGGGCGACCGGACGATGCCCCGCCCGCTGCATGTGGGCCATCACCATCAGCTGCACAAAATGGCCGACGTGCAGGCTGTCCGCCGTCGGGTCAAAGCCGATGTAGAAGGTAACCTTCTCCTTTTCCAGCAGTTCACGGATCTTTTCCTCGTTGGTCATCTGCGCGATCATACCGCGCGCCTTGAGCTCGTCAAATACGTTTTTCATCCTTTTCCGTCCTTTCTTTTCCCCTGTCGGGCCTGTTTTGTCCCCGCCAACCGGGCGGGAATAGAGGAATATGCAGGGGAAACGAAAAGCCCCCTGCACGGCGGATACGTCCGTATCCGCTGCAGAGGGCGAAAATCATTCCGCGGTACCACCTCTATTGCCGCCTTTCGGCGGCCGCTCCGGCGTCCAGCAACGCCTTGGCGCGATAACGTGCGCAACACGGCAAAGCCTACCACGCAGGGCGCTTCGGTCTGCGGCTCCAGGATGTATTTCGCTCCGCCGGCACGCCGTCTTCCACCTGCCGACGGCTCTCTTGGCTGCCCGCGCGAAGGTACTCCTTCCCTTCCTCGCCTTTGAATGCCTTGTTAATTGGGATTAAAGCACAAATTTTAGCCGTTGTCAAGCCCGTCCCCGGATTTTTTCGGCCGCAGGGCCAAACGGAGCAGCAGATACGTAAGCAGCGTAAGGACGGCGGAAACCAGAACCCCTTTCAGGCTCGCCCAAAGGGCGTTGAGGATCACAGCCCCCATCGACTGCCCGCCCCCTCCGAAACGGCAAACCATCCACAGCGAACCCGGCAGCGACACCACCCAGCCCGAAAGGAGGGACAGGAACAGTGCCGCCGGCTCCGGCAGGTTACGGGCATACAGCGGCGTCAGCAGCTAGTAGATCAACAGCGAACCCGCCAGGCCAAACAAATAGAAAAAAACATACGATGCCCAGCTGACCCCTATCTGCGCGGAGACAAGCACAACGCTGCGGATTGAGGGAACGCCATATACGCCCAGCTGAAGCGCGCCCCAGGCCAAACAAAGAACGCCGGACCATCTGCGGGACATACGGAGCGCGCCGAACAGCAGCGCGCCCATCATACAGCCGGAGCATATCGTGCGTAAAGGGCCGGCAACGGCGGTCCATACCGGCTCCAGCGCCGCTGCCGCAAAAAAGGTGAGATACACGCCGACTTGGAACACCTTTTCCCGAGAAACAGCCACAATTATCCCCCTTCACCGCTTTTATTACAATCTATATCACCATAATCCGTTAATAAATATATGAAAAAAGGGTGGTATTCACTCCCCTTATTCACTGATCTCCTTTTGCAGGGCCTGCAGGAATTTTTCCGCCGCTTTAGAAAACACCTGATATTTTTTCCACGCCACCACCAGATTGGCGGAAATCCCCGGTTGAAAAGGCCGGAAGCATAAATCGCTGTCGCCGGTCGTGTTCACCAGCCGGTCGATACACAGCGCGCAGCCGATCCCCTCCTCCACCATGATGGAAGCGTTGTAAATCAAATTGTAGGTGCCCACAACCGTTAGCTTTTCGAGCGGGTACCCAAGCCAACCGGACAGCTCGTTCTGAATCAGCGCCTGGCGGGAACACAGCAGCGGTACGCCCGCCACATCCTGCGGACGGATGCTCTCCCTCTCTGCCAGGGGATGATCCTTCCGCACAAGCAGCCCCCAAGTATCCAGATACGGCAGCTTGAGATAGTCGTATTTCTTCAGGTCGGCGGCGCCCACGAACAGGCCGAAATCGATCAGCCCCTTGTCCAGCCGCTCGGTCACGTCCTCGCCGTTGCCGCTGAAAAGGTGGAAGCGGATATTGGGGCAACTTTCCTGCAGGCGGCCAAGGGCTTTGGCCACATACCGCATCGCCTCCGTTTCCCCTCCGCCAATATAAACGTCCCCGCCGGCGAGCATCCCTTCTTCCCGGAACGCCGCTTCGGTTTTATCGGCCAGGTCGACCATTTCCTGGGCGCGTTTACGAAGGAACATCCCCGCTTCAGTCAGGGTGATTTTCCGGTTTCCCCGGATAAACAGCTTTTTGCCCAGTTCTTCCTCCAAATCCATCAGTTGCTTGGAAAGGGTGGGTTGTGTGATATGCAGCGATTCGGCCGCCGCCGTGATATTCTGTTCCCTTGCCACGGCAAGGAAATACCGCAGTACCCGCAGTTCCATCCGGAATTTCCTCCCCTTTCCCCTGTCTTCGCATGATGTTTTCTTACCATTGTAATCCCAGTATATCGCCGATTTCCATTCTCGTCAACTATAGTTAACTATAATTTATAAGTATTTGCTATTGATGTTGACTGGAACTATACTGGTGTTGACAAGGAGGTGGAGCCATGACGACGGACAATCCCAGCCCGGCGGCCCTCTGGCAAAACTTGATAGACGCCGGCTGTGACGAGGGGACGGCACAGCGCTGCTTCGAACTATGGGAAGCGCAAGAAAGCGCGCCGATGCTCCGTCTGCTCAACGGCCACCGCGTCCGGCTGTTGAAGGAACTGCACGCCTGCCAGGACAAAATCGATTGCCTGGATTATTTAATCTTTCAACTGACGAAATAACCATTAGGAGGAATTGTTGATGATGAACTTTTCGTTGTTTACCCCCACCAAGCTGCTTTTCGGCAGCGGCAGGCTGAACGAACTGGGGGAACAGGCCCTGCCCGGCAAAAAGGCGATGCTGCTGATTTCCTGCGGGAAATCCACCAAGGAAAACGGGTATCTCGACCGTACGATGGACCAGCTGAAAAAAGCGGGCGTGGCGTCCGCCGTGTTTGATAAGATTATGGAAAACCCGCGCAAGGAAGTCATTATGGAAGGCGCGGCGTTCGCCCGGGATAACGGGTGCGATTTCATCGTCGCCCTGGGGGGCGGCGCGGTGCTGGATTCCTCCACCGCCATCGCGGCGATGGCGACCAATCCGGGCGACCTGTGGGATTATGTGTGCGGCGGGACCGGGAAGAGGCAGCCGCTCGTTCAAAAGCCGCTCCCGGTCGTCACCATCCCCACCACCTCCGGCACCGGTTCGGAAATCAATGCCTGGGGCGTGATCTCCAACCCCGAGACCAAGGAAAAAATCGGTTTCGGCGGTGCGGACGAGCTCTGCCCCGTCCTTTCCATCGTGGACCCGGAGCTGATGAAGACCGTACCCGCGGCCTATACCGCCTATCAGGGGTTCGACGCCCTGTTCCATAACACGGAAGTCATGATCAGCAACGGCGTCAACCTGCTCAGCGAGACGATCGCGCTCTCCGCAATCGAGCATATCGCCCGCTATCTCCCCCGCGCCGTCAAAGACGGCGGCGACCTAGAAGCCCGGGAACACGTCGCCTACGGCAGCACAATGGCGGGGGTCACCATGCAGCTCACCAGCACCACAGCGGAACATTCCATGGAACATGCCATGAGCGCCTACCACCCCCAGCTCCCCCATGGGGCGGGGCTGATCCTGATCTCCCGTGCGTTCTATGAATTCTTTATTGAAAAGCACGCCTGCGACGGGCAGTTCGTCAAAATGGCCAGAGCCATGGGGATCACGGACGCCGACAAGCCGGAAGATTTTCTCACCGCCCTGGTAAAACTCCAGGAGGACTGCGGCGTGGCCGGGTTAAAAATGAGCGATTACGGCATCACGCCCGACGAGTTCCCGACACTGGCGGTCAGCGCGCGGGAAACCATGGGCGGGCTGTTCCTAGCCAATCCCTGCCCCATGTCCGATGAGGAATGCGCCGGGATATTCACAAAATCCTACCGCTAAGGAGTTGCGCCATGGATTTAGCAGAATATCTGGCGCATCTCCATGCGGGGGAGCACATCGACGCGGAATCGGATGTACACCGGTTCATGCACCGGCAGTCCCAAGAAGCGCTGCGGTTGACGGCAAAGCTGAACGGGCAGTACCACACGCCGGAGGAAATCCGGGAAATTTTTTCGCAGATCATCGGGAAACCGGTGGACGATACCTTCGGCTTATTCCCGCCCTTTTACACCGACTGCGGGAAAAACATCACCATAGGCCGGCATGTGTTCATCAACATGGGCTGCAAATTCCAGGACCAAGGCGGCATCACGATTGACGACGGGGCCCTGATCGGCCACAACGTCGTCCTCGCCACCCTCAACCATGATTTGGACCCTGCAACCCGCCGCAGCATGACACCCGCGCCGATTCATATCGGCAAAAACGCATGGATCGGCGCGAACGCCGTCATCCTGCCCGGTGTGACCGTCGGAGACGGCGCGGTGGTAGCCGCCGGCGCCGTCGTCAGCCGGGACGTGCCGGACAGGACGGTGGCGGGCGGCGTTCCGGCACGGGTACTCAAGCGGCTGTGAACCGGCAAAGCTTCCGCCCCCTGCGCCGAAAGGGAACCCGCACTCTCCGGTATGCCAAAAGAAAGGATAGGGTTACAATGAAAAAAGTTTTGATTCTCTCCACCAGCCTGCGCCGCGGCAGCAACTCCGACGCGTTGGCAAAGGCCTTTGAAAAAGGGGCGGCGGACGCCGGCAACGAGGTGGAATTCATCCGTTTAGCGGATAAAAAGATCGGTTTTTGCATCGGGTGTCTCGCCTGCCAAAACACACAGCGGTGCGTGATCCCGGACGACGCCGTATCCATCGCCGAAGCGATGAAAGACGCGGATGTTCTGGTTTTCGCCACTCCCGTATATTACTACGAAATGAGCGGGCAGATGAAAACCCTGCTGGACCGGATGAATCCGCTGTATACCGCCGATTACCGTTTCCGTGACGTGTATCTCTTGGCTACGGCCGCGGAAGAGGATGAAAGCGCCATGGACGGCGCGGCCAAGGGGATGCAGGGATGGATCGACTGCTTCCCGAAGGCCCGGTTCGCCGGGGAAGTCCGGGCGGTAGGCGTGAGCGAAGCCGGGGAAATAGAGAGCCACGCCGCTTTTTTACAGCAGGCGGAGACGCTTGGCAGGAACGCATGACAATGTCGCGCAGCCGTGAAACGGACACAACCGCCTGGACAGACAAAAACATATACACGCTGATCTTTTTTCGGTTGACGCCGGTTTCCGTTATCCTGAATACCGCGCCATGTCTCTGGATATCGCCCAGGGCACAATAAGGCAGCAGCCGCGCACGGTTTAGGGGATTCGGCAGCCCGGCCGTATTCCAGGCGGAACCGGCAATCTCTTTCTCATTATGAAACCAGGAGGAATACAATATGGCTTTTCAAAAAGTGACAGCGGGCCGGGATTCCCTCGGGGACTTCGCCCCGCAATTTGCGGCACTGAACGACGATGTACTGTTCGGGGAGGTCTGGTCCAGAGAAAAGCAGCTCTCCCCCCGGGACCGGAGCATAATCACGGTGACGTCCCTGATGACCAGCGGGATTTTTGACTCGTCCCTGTCGTTCCATCTGCAAAAGGCGAAGGAAAACGGCGTCACCGGCGGGGAGATTGCCGAAATCCTGACCCAGCTTGCCTTTTACAGCGGATGGCCCAAGGCTTGGGCGGCGTTCCGCTTGGCGAAAGATATTTGGGCGAAAGAGGATTCCACACCAGGCCCGGATGGGACGGACAAAAGCGGGATTTTCCCGCTCGGCCAGCCCAACAAAGCTTTTGCGCCGTATTTCACCGGCAGAAGCTATCTCCAGATGCTCACGACGGAAGGCGTCCCCATTGCCAACGTCACCTTTGAACCGGGATGCCGCAACAACTGGCACATTCACAAAGCCGACCAGGGCGGCGGCCAGATCCTGTTGTGCACCAGCGGCAGGGGCTGGTACCAAGAATGGGAAAAGGAAGCGCGGGAACTGCATCCCGGAGACGTCGTCGTCATCCCTGCCGGGGTGAAACACTGGCACGGCGCCGCCAAGGACGAATGGTTTTCCCATCTGGCGGTGGAGGTCCCCGGCGTGAATACCGCCAACGAATGGCTGGAACCGGTGGACGACGAACAATACGGGAAGCTGAAATAAAATACCGGGGCCTTTAACGTTTCCCCGTCCTTTTTTCCTCCGATACCGGACAATAAAAAACCGTTCCGTACAACGCCAGGGCTTTGTACAGGACGGTTTTCGTTATTGCAGGACGGGACTTTTATGAATTTGTAACAAAGGTACCAGGCCGCATAAAAAGCGGCATTTCTCCAAAGCTTCTTATCTGCGAACCCGCCCGTCGATTTCCCTTTCGCGATACAACCCGAAGAGCCGAATTGTTCTATTTCCCGCGCTCTATGAATAGGAATTTACGGACGTTTTCCCTTATTAAGCCGTACGAATTGCCGCGTTAGGATGCCGGATACCCGTCCCTTACCGCCGAATACGCGGGTGGATGGATTCCCGTCGGTTTTAGGCGGAAACCGATTAAGGGGTTGACCGATGGGAAAAGCACGATATAATAGATTTATGTGTAACTAGACTGATGCAAAGAGAGGTTTATCATGGAAAAAGGGTCTAAAGGAACATTGGAAAACGGATCGGTCTTACGCGTCCTGTTCCGTGTAATTCAAGGCGCTTTTATCGGCCTGGGCGCCGTGCTTCCGGGAATCTCGGGCGGCGTGCTGTGCGTGGTGTTCGGCATTTATAAGCCGATTATGGAATTGCTGTCCCATCCGCTGAAAAACTTCAAGACGCACGTCCCCAAGCTGCTCCCGGTCATCATCGGCCTGGGGATCGGCTTTATGGGGATCGCGAACCTACTGTCCTTTTTCCTGGAGAAATACCCCGCCCCCTCCGTCTGCCTGTTTGTGGGACTGATCGCCGGCATGATGCCCTCCCTTTTCCGGGAAGCAGGGGAAAAGGGACGAAGCAAAGGCTCCTACATTTCCTTGCTGATCGCGATGGCGATTGTTTTCGCCCTACTCTTGGCGTTACAGTTTTCCTCGATCCAAATCGTCCCCAATTTTGCTTGGTACCTATTCTGCGGCTTCTGCCTAGCGCTGAGTGTAATCGCCCCGGGCATGAGCTTTTCCACCCTTTTAATGCCGCTGGGGCTGTATACGCCCTTTGTGGACGGAATCGGGCATTTCAATCTGGGCATCCTGATCCCCGGCGGTATCGGCGCCTTGGTCACAGTAATCCTGCTGGCTAAAGCGGTCAACGCCCTGTTCGAACGGTTCTATTCCCTGGCGTTTCACGCCATCATCGGCATTGTGATTGCGGCGACGGTGATGATTATTCCCTATTCGAGCTTTGCCGTATCGGCCGGCCAGTGCGTCGTCAACCTGGTCTGCCTGGCGGTCGGTATAGTCGCCGCCCTCCTACTGGACCGCTTCAATACAAGCGTCAAAGCCAGGGAAATGGAATAAATACGCCTTCACTCATCCCGGCAGAGCCATGGATGCTGTTGCGCTGAAACAACCAATTCGGGCCTATCCCGAGTGCCTGTAAAAAGGGGAAAGATACCGGTTGCCTATGCAGTAACTAACGAAGTATACGCCTAATCTCCTCTTTATTAACCCCGAAAGCTGCAATTTATTCTATATGCCCGGCATAACAGCATAAGGGCTGACGGTAGGCAGCCCCATGCCGCGCGAAAAGCCGGCGATGGGATTGCGGCTGCCGCGGCCCGTTCACGATCCATGGAGCAATACGCAGCCCCCCAGCCGATCGGCTGGGGGGCTTGTATTACCGGATTATTTTTCAGGAACTATACGCTATTGCATATCATTCTCAAACCGTTCAATATTCCCTGTCTGCCCTATCACACAGATAACGTCCCCTTCCTGAAAACGGTAATCCGAGGGGAAATCCACATCCGTATGGTGGTCGTGCTCTATCGCAATAATATTCAGATTGTATTTGCGGCGGGTATCCGCTTCACGGATAGTGGCGCCCATTAGCCGGTCGGTTACCTGGATTCGCCTGACTTCGACATCCCCCTCCAACGTAACAGAATCAAGAAAGCTGTTATAGACCAGCCCTTTGCCAAGTCGGACGGCCATGTCCCTTTCCGGATAGACCACCCTGGCGCCCAATTGCTTGAGCACCTCGCCGTGTATGAGACTGTTCGCTTTAGCAATCACATGCGGGACATTTAATTTCAAAACGGTCATCGTGGTGAGAATGCTGACATCCATCTGTTCGCCAATGCAGATGACGACCGTATCGCAATTTTGCATCCCGACTTCTTCCAGGGATTCCTGATCCAAGGCTTCCACAACCATGGCAAAGTCGGTAAAACGGCGCGCCTCTTTAACTTTGGATTCATCCTTATCGATCGCAATGACTTCCTTTTCCGACTTTGCCAGGCATTCTACCAGAGCCGAACCAAAGCGGCCCAAGCCAATGACCCCAAAAGAAGCGGACGTATCTTTCTTTTTCATGGAATTTCCTCCTACATACTTATCCAATCGTTATCGATTCTTCCGTATAATGGGCACTGGGAGTAGGCCGTTCGATCCAGATGGAGAGCAACGTGAACATCCCGACCCTGCCGGCAAACATGGTAAAAATCAGAATGAGCTTGCTGCCGTCCGTAAGCGTCGGTGTGATTCCCGTGGAAAGGCCCACGGTACCGAATGCCGATACCTCTTCAAACAATAGCTGCACAAAACTGCATTCCGGCTCCAATATGCACAGCAGAAATGTCCCCACGTAGACGAGCAGCATGGACAGCAGCGCGATAATCGAAGCCTTGGAAAGCGTTTCCGAAGAAATACTGCGGCGGAAGGCGCCCATATGCTTTTTCGTAAACAAGCTCCGCACCTGCTGCATCAGGACGAAAAATGTACTGGTCTTGATACCGCCGCCGGTGGATCCGGGGGAAGCGCCGATAAACATCAGGATAATCAGCGTGAAGAGCCCGGCGTTCGTAAATTCCCCAATGGGATAGGTGGAGAACCCGGCCGTCCTGGCGGAGACACTCTGGAAAAAGGCCCCCAGCCATGAAACATCCTCCGTCGCCTTGAGCAGCAGCGTTCCCAAGACTAGCAGGATCACTGTCGTGGTAATAACGATTTTGGAATGCAGAGTGAGCTTTTTAAAAGACCGTTTTTTCAGAATATCCAGGATGACAAGGAAGCCCAAGCCGCCGAAGATGATCAACCCGCTTGTGGTCAGGTTCAACAACACATCCGATTGGTATGGGATCAG
>CAMMRL010000062.1 GCA_946499275.1 uncultured Clostridia bacterium
GGTAATCGAGGTTCTCGATCTTTTTGATAAAGGTAATTACATCCCCGCCCGCCCCGCAGCCGAAGCAGTAGAACGAAGCGGTTTCCGGGTATACGGTGAAGGACGGCGTCTTTTCCCCGTGGAAGGGGCAAAGCCCCACGGCGGTCCGCCCCCTGCGCTTGGTACGGACGTAAGAGTCCACCACGTCTTCGATCGGGTTGCGGCTGATCAATTCCTGCAAAAAACTGTCCGGCAACGGCATGGTGGCCCTCCTTTCCAAAACGGCTCGGAACACCGGCAAACATCGCTATAGTATACGGCGCTCCGGCCGGATTCATACTCCATTCATCCCCGTTGCATAAAGGGCGAGCGCGCAAACAGCAGTCAGACGGTTTTTACCCGCCACCCTTGCGGTATGAACAGGTCCTTATAAACCTCCAGCGCATAATTATCGGTCATCCCGGCGATATAGTCGCATACCGCGCGGGGCGCACCTTCCTTTTCGCAGATCCCGCGGTATTCCTCCGGCAAGCGTTCCGGATGGTCGGCAAAATAGTCGAACATCCGGCGGATCAGGCCGTCCACCTTGGTTTCTTCGCTTTTGGCGGCGGGATTGCGGTACACCGCGTCGAACATAAAACGGTGCAGCTTGTCAAACATGGCGGCGGTGGATTCGTCCATCCCGATATCCTCTCCGCTGTTTTCCACAATCGCGGTGACCAACCGGTCGATCCTCGTGGTTCGGCGATCTCCCAGCGCGGCGCGAATATCCGCGGGCACGTCTTCCTCCCGCAGCACGCCGGCGCGCACGGCGTCGTCGATATCGTGGTTGATATACGCCACCCGGTCGGCCAGGCGGACAATCCGCCCTTCCAGCGTCGCGGCCTGTTCCCCGCAGGTGTGGCGGAGGATGCCGTCCCGCACCTCCCAGGTCAGGTTCAGGCCCCGGCCGTCGTTTTCCAGCCGCTCCACCACCCGAACGCTCTGCTCGTAGTGGCGGAATCCCCCCTCCATGCGGTCGTTGAGGGCCCGTTCCCCCGCATGGCCGAACGGTGTGTGCCCGAGGTCGTGCGCCAGGGATATCGCTTCGGTCAAATCCTCGTTGAGTTGGAGGGCGCGGGCAATGGTACGGGCAATCTGCGCCACCTCCAGCGTATGGGTGAGACGGGTGCGGTAATGGTCCCCCTCGGGCGACAAAAACACCTGCGTCTTATGCTTCAGGCGGCGGAAGGCTTTGCAGTGCAGCACCCGGTCGCGATCGCGCTGAAAGGCCGTGCGGTACGCACAGGGCTCTTCCTCCCGCTCCCTTCCCCGGCTCTTGGCGGCAAACGCCGCATGGGGATCCAGCAACGCCAGCTCCTGATTTTCCGTCCGTTCGCGGATCGTCACATCAGCCACCCCTTTCGATTGCCGGCGGGACGCTTCCCGGGAACGCCCGCCATGTTCCAGCCGACCTACCGGGAGGCTATAGGATTGGTATGCACCGGGGCACCGTCCCATCACCGGATCAGGTCTGCAAGACGCGATAATTTTTTAGACTGCCTGTCCGGTTTTGCCGACGGCTTTTCCTTTTCACTTATACTATACGCGTTTTACGCGGCTTTTTCCTCCCTGTTCGTCAAAGTTTTTCCCGCTTTCCGGAAAAACAGGCGAAAACAACAAAAACGCAGAAAAGCCGTCGGTTGTTTTACCGCCTTTTTCCCGCGTTTGTGGGGATTCCCCCTTCCGTTTTTGTTGTACGGCCGTCTCCCATCCCCCAAAGAGGAAAATCCGTTTAGCCCATCGCGCCCCTATCGGCTAAAAAAGCAGGGACCCGCCCCAAATCGTGCAATTTCCCGTACAAAAAGGCGCGAATCTCCTCATCCGGCTGCCAAAGGTCGGGGATCATAATGACGCGACAGCCGGCCCGATGGGCGGCCAGCAGGCCGTTACGGGAATCCTCCAGGGCGATACAGTCCCCCGGCGGCACCTGCAACCGCGAACAGGCGGTAAGGTATATCTCCGGATCCGGTTTGGAGCGCTCCACCATATCCCCGCAGACCGCCGTTTCAAAAAAATCGGCCACGCCGGCCTTTCCCAGCAGGAAGCGCACGTCCCGCTCCGGCGTGGAGGAAACCACCGCCATGCGGATACCGCGCTTTTGGAGAAAGGGCAGAAGTTCGTCCACCCCCGGTTTAACCGGGACGGGATGGGTGGAAAAATACTGCGCGCGGAATTCTTTCGTATAAGCGCGCAGCTTCTCCGGGTCAAACCGTCCGCCGAACTCCTGGCACCAGATCGCGTTGCTTGCTTCCGGATTCGCACCCAAGGTTTTAAGCACCATATAGCCGGTTTTTCCCAATCCCATTTTCTCCCCGGCATAGTCCCACGCCTGCATGGTGAGCCGTTCGGTATCGAACAGCAAACCGTCCATGTCAAACAAAGCCGCTTTGAGCATGTCTCTCCCCCGTTTTCTCTTTCCCTTGCCCTTTTCTGTCCCCATCTTTTCCCCGCGCCCAATCGGCCCGCAGGACCGCGTACAGGCAGCGGTCATGTCTCCGGCCGCCCAGGTAAACCGCCTCGCGCTCGACCCCCTCCAGGACAAAACCGCCCCGCTCCAGCGAACGGCGCGCCGGCGCATTCTCCCACAGCGTATTGGCGGTAATCCGTTCCAGGCCGAGATAGCCGAACCCGTAAGAGAGCAGCAGCCGCAGCGCTTCACCGCCGTATCCGCGGCCGCGGTTTTCAATCCGCGCGATCCCGATCCCCACGGAACAACTCCGGTTTTTCCAGTCAATATCCTGCAGGGCGGCGTCCCCCACCGGCGTCCCGTCCGGGAGGAAAATCCCCAAGCGGCAGGCGGTATTCCCCTGCGCTTTCTGGATATCTTCAAACCACTCGTCCGCCTTTTCGTCGGACAACCCGACCATCAGCGGCTCCCAGGGATGCGCAAAATCGTATTCAGTATCTTTCCACAACCGCCGGCAGTCCTCCCGTTCCAACGCGGAGAGGTACACCCGCTCGCCCGATAAGCAAAGCATCCGTTTTTCCTCCTTTTATTCTAAAGGAACGACCGCTGCCCGCTACTTCTTCGTCGGGGAAAAGGGCGCGTATTGCTCGCCCGTCACCTCGATGGAAAGCGCCCCGGCGCTGAGTTCGGTGAGCTGCTTCTGCATCGGCTCCCGCAGCCCGCGGGGCAGGAGGAAGTCCATCTCCACCCGGTCGGTATACCGGGTATCGGTCACCATCCCGCCCGCTTCCGGCACCAGGGAAGCCACCCGCCCGTACTGCGTGTATTCACAAACGATCCGCGCCTGGTCGCAAAGCCGCATCTCCACCGGCCCGCCTGCGTCCACTGCGATTTTCGCCCCATGGGAATACGCGCGTACCAAACCTCCCGCGCCGAGCAGTACCCCGCCAAAATAGCGGGTCACCACCACGACCACGTCGGTCAGCCCTTCTTTCAGCAGCACGTCGAGCACCGGGACGCCGGCCGTTCCCTGCGGTTCCCCATCGTCGGAGTACCGGCGGATCTGCCCTTCCCGCAGCACATAAGCGTATACGTTATGGCTCGCGTCCCAATGCTCCTTCTTTTTGGCGGCGATAAAGGCCTGCGCCTGCCCTTCTTCCGTTACAGGGCGGATATATCCTACGAAACGGGAGCGCCGCTCCACAAACTCCGCGCAGGCTTCCTTTTCAACCGTCCGATACACGGCTTCCATAGCCGCCCCTCCTTACGCCCATACAACATACTGCACCCCTCCCGTCCCTGTACAAAAACACACCGCGACGTGGGATGGTACGAGAAAGGGCAGCGCCGATGCGCTGCCCGATAAAGCCAATGCTTATTTCTCGTCGTTCATGCCGAAACGTTTCTTGAACCGGTCGACGCGTCCGCCGGTATCCACCAGCTTCTGCTTGCCGGTAAAGAACGGGTGGCACTTCGAGCAGATTTCCACGCGGATATTTCCCTTGGTGGATCTGGTTTCGATCACTTCGCCGCAAGCGCAGGTAATCGTTGCCTTTTCATACTTCGGATGAATAGCTTCCTTCATTCTATTGTCACCTCTTTCAGGAACACCAAGCGTTAACATTGGAATGATAGCATAACCGCCGTAAAAATGCAAGGAGAAAACGTCAAAAATTTCAGGAATGCGGATTTCCGGCTGTTTTTCGCCGCATTCACGGAAAGCGGAACGCCAAATTGCCGCCGGGAAGCCCTCGTTTTTCCGCTGGTCAAACTACGCCGTATTTTCCACGCGACGGATACAGCTCCTGTTTCCACCCAAACAGCGGGGACTGATTTTGAAAAGCCCCCTTGACAACGCCCGAAAACGCTGTTACACTTTAAAGCAAGAAACGAGCAAGGAGGTCCCGGCGATGGCGAAGCGCAGCGCGGCAACCCATACAACCCGATATTACCGCTATGCGATCCTGAACGGTTCCCGTTCGGGCTGTTCGTGCTGTCCCCGGATCGCCTAGCGGCGCCTTTGAAACACGCTTTCAAAGCCGGCGGGTTCTGCACGACAGAACCCGCCGGCTATTTTTAGTTTATAGAACAGGAGTTGCGGATTATGATTATCATTCTAAAGCAAAACGCCGACAAGGAAAAGGTGCAGGGCCTTCTGCACAGCCTGGAGGAACAGGGACTGACCTGCCACCGCAGCGACGGGGCACACACCACCATCATCGGCCTAGTGGGCGATACCTCCCGGGTGGATATCAATTCGTTGCGGGCCAACGACACTGTGGAGGACGTTAAACGGGTATCCGAGCCGTACAAAGCGGCCAACCGCAAGTTCCATCCGGACGATACCGTCGTCACCGTAGGGGAAGCCCGTTTCGGCGGGACGCATTTCAGCGCGATCGCCGGTCCCTGTTCGGTGGAAACCGAGGAACAGATCATCGAAGTAGCCAGGGCGGTCAAGGCGAGCGGCGCCAAGCTCCTGCGTGGCGGCGCGTTCAAGCCCCGCACCTCCCCCTACGCTTTCCAGGGCCTGCACGCCGAGGGGTTGGAGCTCCTGCTTTTAGCAAAAAAGGAAACCGGGCTGCCGATCGTTTCCGAAATCATGGACCTTTCCCATCTTGAGCTTTTCCGGGACGTGGACGTGATCCAGGTGGGGGCCCGGAATATGCAGAATTTCGAAATGCTCAAAGCGCTCGGGCACTGCGGCAAACCCATCCTGCTCAAACGGGGGTTGGCCAACACCATCGAGGAATTCTTGATGAGCGCGGAATACATCTTAGCGGGGGGGAACGAGCAGGTCATCCTCTGCGAACGGGGGATCCGCACCTTCGAAACCGCCACCCGGAATACCTTGGATATCTCCGCCATCCCACTGCTCAAACACCATTCCCACCTGCCGGTGGTCGTGGATCCCAGCCACGCGGCGGGGATCCCCTGGCTGGTGGAACCGCTGGCCAAAGCCGCCGTCGCCGCCGGGGCGGACGGCCTGATGATCGAGGTGCACAACAATCCAAAGGCGGCGCTCTGCGACGGCGCCCAGTCCCTCACCCCCGCTCAGTTTGACAGCGTAATGAAAAAAATAAAGGCACAGCTCGCCTTTGAGGGCCGTATGTTGTGATCCTCCTGAACAACAGGGCGTACCGCTTTCATACCGGTACGCCCTGTTGTTATTTATCCATTGTCAGCTTTTGCAGGGTTGGATACAGATTGACCACCACTTCAAAAGAGCGTTCATCGATCTGTTCCCAGTCCTTTTCCCAGAAATGCATCTTCATCACATCATAAGGCAGGACAATGGTAGCTTCTTCTCCCGGCTCCAGTTCCGTCCTGGCATCTTCTTCCTTGTTTAAGAACATATAAAGGTCGAAATTCACACCATTCGTCCAGGCGCGGGACTCGGCGGAAAAAGTCTGTGTCTCCGCCCGCTGCGTCTCGTCGCTCACATTCTTCATATGGATGGTGACAAGCAGCAGCCGGTATTCCTCCTGCTTTAGATTCGGCATAGATGCCATCGCCGATTCCAGGTATCCTGTTGCCAATTCGTCTACCTGATCCGGAGTCAGCAATTCAAACTTTTCTGCGCTGATTTCCACACCGCGTAAAACCAGGCTTTCCCCCACGGTGGCTTTTTCTACAACGGGAGGTGGATACTTCCGATTGATCCGGATGTAGCCCACGGTAAATGCCCCCGTCAGGCACAGCGCGGCAATCCCCGCGATAAGCGCCTTAATTCCCGCCTTCAAGGGAAGTTCCCTCCTTTGCTTCCGGTTTCACGCTGGACACGATTCGCCCGTTTTCCATTATAAATATCTCATCCGAAAGCAGTTCCAGTTCTTCTTTATCATGGCAGGCGATGATGATGCGCCGCGCTCCTTCTCCTCCCGCAGGATGTCCCGCACCAGTTCCACCCCTTTTTCATCCAGAGCGTTGATGGGCTCGTCCAAAACAACCAGATCGGGTTTTTCCATTATCGCGGCGGCGATACCCAGCCGCTGTTTCATTCCCAACGAATACTTTTTGTATTTCCGTTTGTCCGCAGGGTCCAACCCCACCCGCCGGATCGAATCCTCAATCTCCTCTTTTCCCACACGCCTCTGAATCGACGCCAGGATCTGCAGATTCCGCAGCCCCGTGTACCCGGGAAGAAAAGAGGGCGTTTCGATCAGCGCCCCGACGCTGCGGGGAAAGGAGATTTCCTGCCCCATCCTTTCGCCGTCAATGGTGATGGTTCCCTCTGTGGGCAGGATCAGTCCGCAGATCGCCCGCATCAGCATGGTTTTCCCCGAGCCGTTCTTGCCGCGCAGCCCATACACCGTCCCTGATTCCATCGTCAGACATATCCGATCCAGCACAGTGGCATCCTTAATCCGTTTTGTCACATTCTGTACTTCAATTTTCATCGAAACACGCCATCCTTTCCAATCCGCCGAAGCGGCGCCCTTTATTTCGTAAGCACACGTGGCCCGCGTCCACCGGCTCAGGCTTTATCCAAAATATCGTATCGGCGAAAGGCCAGCAGACCTGCCGCCGCCGAAATCAGCGTGATGGCGATATCCGCCATCAGCGGCAGCCAGAAGCCAAGGCCTCCCGGCATAAAGTGAACGCTGCGCAGCAGCATCGAATAGTTGCCGATGAGCAGTGGCGTATAAAAATAAGCGGAAGCGGAAACAATCACCGCAACGGCGATATACGCGCCGACCGGTTTGATCAACATCATCAAACCAAGCTGAAGCATGGACAATGCTAGGGAGGTGGCAATCGGAAGGACGAAAGCGGACGGCAGCCACGCCATGGAGGAGGGATCCTCCGTATACATCCCGTGTAAATTGCCGAGTTCCGGCGTCAGCCGCAGAGACAATTCGCCGCCGGCAGCCGTCAGAACCAGCATTACCGCATAACCGACCAGATAAAACGCCAGGACCGTACCCGCGCACCAGGCACATTTGCTCAGCCACCAGCGGGCGCGGGTCTGCGTGCGCAGCAAAATCTGTTGGCCGGTTCCCAGAAGATCTTTCACCGGATAATTGCCGATCAGATACGCCAGATATAAGTTCGGCAAAAGGTATCCGAACGGGATACTGAACGATTCCTTATCCTCCGGATTGTACGGCGTTTTGCCCTGGAAAACATAAGCCAGCATATCGCCCAGCGTCGCTTTGGAGGAAACCGTCCCACTCTCCGCCGACGCTTCCACCATCGCCAGCAGGTAGCCTCCGGAAGCGGCAAATATCAGGATAACCGGAAGCCATTTGAGGATCGGACGAAGGATGCCGATTGCAGCGTCATGCTTGAGCAGACAAAAAAAGTTCCGCTTCGATTTATCGTTGCTGTACATTCAGAAAGTCCTTTCGTTTGGCATAGAAAAGCCCTCCGGCCAATACCGTCAGGCAGCCGACGGCAATCGGCAGAAGCCGTATTTCCGGAGGAACCGATCCGGCCCAGCTTATCGGGGTAAAGTCCAGCCTGCCGATAAACAGAAACGCCCATTCTCCGTCAATCGATATCCACAGCAACATGACCAGCTATCCCACGATGTGCCGGTTGGTCAGCCAGCGGCAGAGCAGCCACAGCATACACAGAAAAAACAGCATCAGAAAGATGCCCGCTCCACTGAGCAGCCATACCCTCCAAAAAGGGATGTCCGGCCGTAATGTCTCGGTCGCCAAGTAAAAATGGCTGTGGACGTCTCCCCAGTTCATCCAATCCATACCGGTAAGCCGCCCCTCTATACAAAGGACCGCCATGGCATAAGCCGACGTAAATAGGCACACGCCCGCAATCCGGCCGCTTTGCCGCAGCCACATCCTGCGTTTATCCTTCTGACGCAGGATAAACGGAACGGTAAAATCGTATTTCGTCATGCACCAAACATAATAGACGGTTATCAGACCAACCACTGTCCGGAAGAAATAGGAACGGGTGGCCTGGCATAGGACGTCTGCCGTACTGGGCGGAATCTGCAAAACCATCGTCCTCTCCTGCTCGAAAACAAACAGGATCTGGGCGCCAATCAGCGACAAGAACAAATACAGCAAAAAGGCAAACCGGTTTTGTCCAACTGAACGGAAAGGATACCAACCTGTCTTAATACGTTTCATCGCGAATCCCTTTTGCCAGGAAGACGCCGCAGCCAATCAGCCCCAGCGCCAGCGTTTCGGCCAGCACCAACTCGAAGCGCACCCCGCCGTTCGGAGCGCCGGGATTCAGAAAGATCATCGGACTTGCCTGTAAATATCCAACCAAACTGCACAGGGAATAAATAAACAGAGAGAGGATAAATGGGCCGAGCAGAACAACAAAGCGATTTTCCACCACAAACGATAGAGCTAACGCCAGCACTGCCAAGAAGCCGGAAAACACAAAAATCAGCATTAAAAATGCTCCAATATACAATCCGGGAGCTATGTAAAACAAGTCCTCCCACATGGCTTTATCATAAATCGCGGTTCTTGTTCCAGACGCGACAGGCATAAAGGAAGGATACAGCGTCATGGTTACACCCAAATTGAATAACAACGGCAACACGACCACCGTTGCGCCGGAAAGGAATACCGCAATCAGTTTGGCGATGATGTACGACGACTTTGGGGCACGCGTAAATATATTTTTAATATATCCGATTTTGCGGTCGGTGAAGTAACTGTCTGCAAACGGCAACACCGCCATCAACGGCAATAACAAAAAATACAAATAAGACTCTAAGGAAAAAATATCGCCGCCTAGCCACATATCCCAAGAGGAAGCCGGAGAAAGCTTCGGCTTATCGGGGTATTCCAAATATAGATCTTGCGCTTCAAGAGCGGGTATCTGCCTGTCGATTACCTGTATGAAAGCGATTACTATCCCTATTAACAAAGCCGCCGCAAACAAACGATTTTTATATGCCCGGCTGATTTCGATTATATTTGCTTATATATGTGTAAAAAATTCACTATTAAAAACCATTACCAAATCAAAACGAACAAAAGCCGCACAGCCAATATATTACATTTACAGGTATATAATATATCAGCTGTACGGCTTTGTCTTCCTATTGTGTTCAAATTTCACCAATTTTGCCACATCTTTTCCAGTGTCTGCTCTCTTTGGACCCCATCTCCCTCCGTCACCGCTGCCGTTCCTGCGAGAAGACATAATTCACAATCTCCCCCGCGACATCTACGCCGGTGCAGGCGGTGATCCCCGCCATATGCGCGTTGGAATTCACCTCGCAGACCAGGGGGGTGCCGTCCGCTTCCCACAGCAAGTCAACCCCGGCAAACTTCGCGCCGAGAATCCGGCAGCAGCGTACCGCTAACGCCGCTTCTTCTTCCGTAGGCGTATAGGCTTCGCCATGCCCGCCGTTACCGATATTCGCCCGGAAGTCGCCGTCCGACCGGCGGCGCATTGCTGCCACAGGGTGGCCGTCCACCACATAAATCCGCAGGTCGGTTCCCGCCGTTTCGCGGATGAATTCCTGGCAGAGAAAAGACCGGGAACCCATATGATCCATCAGCGCACGCAGTTCCGTCTCGTCCTGCGCCAGATAGACCTCCCCTCCTAGGGAACCGTAGCATTCCTTTACCACCATCGGGAAACCGAGCCGCTCGGCCGCGCGCTGAGAAAACGCACGGGAAGGGGCTTCGTCCATGCGTACATAAGTCATCGGGGCGACCAGCGTGCGGGGCATCGGAATTCCCTGTCCCGCCAGCTTCCAATGGGTGGCCGCCTTATCATCGCACAGCTCCACCACCGCCGCCGGGTTGTACAACCGCACCCCCAGCGTCTCCAGCGCCCGGCCGAGCCGGATGTCCTTATCCCAAAACAGGGCAAAATCCTCCGTATCAAAGCCGGTAACCGATACGTGGGGGGAAAACTCGGCGATGGCGGCGGTATTCGGCACCGGTGTTAAGTGCCATCCCCTCGCCCGTGCCGCCGCTTCGAGCCGCCGCACCGGGTCGGGAGGCGCATCCGGATTCCAAAAGCCGTTATAAAGAATATAACCCGCCATGTATTTCCCCTCCATTCCCTTTAGGTATAGCTGTGTTCCACCGTCGCTACAACGAAAAGCGTCGGATCCTTCTCCCACAGGCCGTGCTGGATTTCCCCGCATATCCCCTCCGACCCTTTATAGCCGAAAGGAACCACAAGGTCAAAAATCAGGTTGGTATGGGTCTTCCCGAATACGACGCGGAAATCGTGCAGGTTCAGGCTGGGATCGATGCCCTGGACAATCTCCCGCGTCAGCTCCAGCAGCGCTTCCACCTTGGGGTCGTCGGTTTCCACCGGATCCATGTGGATGCACACCATAGCGTTATATTGCCCCGCAATTTCCTTTTCAATACGGTCGATCAAATCATGGCTTTGCAGCATATCTTCACGGGAGGAAACCTCCGCATGCAGGGAAATTACGCAGCGGCCAGGGCCGTAATTATGCACCATCAAGTCGTGTATGCCGATAATCCCCTCGTGGGCGAGCACCGTTTTGCGGATGCCTTCCACCATGGCGGGGTCGGGCGCCTGGCCGAGCAGGGGCGATACGGTATCCTTCAGCACCGAAAAACCCGACCAGATCACGAACAGCGCCACCGCCGCGCCGACAAAGCCGTCGATTTCCCAGCCGGTGAACAAACCAACCAGCGAACTCACCAACACTACGCCGGTGCAGATCACGTCGTTGCGGCTGTCCGCCGCTGCCGCCCGCAGCGCCTCGGAATCGATCCGGCGGCCGATCGCGCGGTAAAACATGGCCATCCAGAGCTTCACCGCGATCGCCGCGGCCAAAATCCCGGCCGTGAGCAGGCTGAACGAGGTTTGGGTCGGGTGCAGGATTTTGTCCACCGAACTTTTCGCCAATTCCACCCCGGCGAGCATGATCAGCACCGCAACCGCCATGGCGGTGAGGTATTCCATCCGGCCGTGCCCGAACGGATGCTCCTTATCCGGCGGGGCGCTGGACAGCTTAAAGCCGACCAGGGTTACGATGGAAGACCCTGCGTCGGAAAGGTTGTTGAACGCGTCGGCGAGGATCGCCATGCTGGAGGACAGCAGGCCGACCAACAGCTTTGCCAGAAAAAGCAGCAGGTTGGAACACAAACCGGCGGCGCCCGCCAGCCGCCCGTAGGCGTAGCGCGCGCCGCTGCTTTGCGTGTCCTCCGGATTGCGAATAAACAGGCGGATCAGTAGATTAGTCAATGGGAATCGTCCTTTCCATCCGGCGCGTAATCCGCGGCGATATACGCCGCCACGCCGTCCTCTTCGTTGGAGGAAATGATCACGTCGGCAACGTCCTTCACCCCGGCCGCGCCGTTCGCCACCACGCAGGCGATGTCCGCCTTCTCGAGCATGGCGATATCGTTGTAATTGTCGCCAAAAGCGGTTACGGCGTCCGCCCCCGCCCACTTCTTCAGCCGGAGGAGACCGTTGCCCTTGCCCGCACGGGCGCTGAAAATTTCCAGGTACCAGTTGTTTTCCCGGTAGTTATCCGCATACAGCACGCTGTCCACGTTCGCCACATCCCGCAGCCTTTCCTGAATCGGGCGCAACACCGCTTCCGTGTCCTGCATAGAGCAGTAAACCGCACCGGTAAGCGGATACGCGGAAAGACGCCGGAACATCCCCGGGAATTTCCCGGTCCGCTCTTGATAAAACTCCCTTTCTCCTTCCGAGGTCAGGTCGGTAAAAACGACATCTAGTTTCCCGCCCTCTTCTACCCGGTACAGGAAGGGCGTTTTACCGCCCTCGCGGCAGATTTCCAGCGTCCGGGCGATGGTTTCCGGCACCCACTCGCAACTTTCCAGGATCCTGTCCGCCGCCAGGTCATACAGCATCGCGCCGTTCATCAGCACCAGCGGTAGGCGAAAGCGGACCTCCCGCAAATTGGTCAGCCCCACCCCGATCGGGCTGCGGGCGCTCGCCACCGAAATCAGGGCCCCCCGCTTGATCAGTTCGTTCAGCATCGCCGCCGAACGGGTGGAAATCATCGCGCCGCCGTGAAATAGCGTGCCGTCCAAATCGGTGATATACAATCGTTTCATTATCTATCTTATGGCCTCCCATGGGTATGCGCCCTACAATTCATTAGCGGAACTACCGTATACAGCCTGAAACACCATATCAAAATACGGACGGCCGTAATTGTG
>CAMMRL010000063.1 GCA_946499275.1 uncultured Clostridia bacterium
GCCAAAGCCAAAGCCAAAGCGGGGTTTCCTCTTCCTCCGGCGAAGAGGACGACTCCGGGAGCGTTTTCCGCCTGCTCGACACCGAGACCGGAACGGTTTACGAAGTGCCGGATAGGGATTTCGTCGTCGGTACCGTGTCGGCAGAGATGTATCCCACCTATCATGTGGAAGCGCTCAAGGCGCAGGCGGTCGCTTCCTATACTTATTATTGCGTCCAGCGGGAACAGGAACGCGCCAATCCCGATCCAGATCTAAAGGGGGCGGATTTTGCCGACACCCTGTCCGGCCTGCCCCGCTATTATTCCGATGAAGAGCTGAAAGAGCGCTGGGGCGACCATTACGACACCTATCACAGCAAAATCACCGAAGCGGTGGACGCGGTGTTCGGCCGGAAGATCACCTACGACGGCAAGCCGATCATGGCCGCCTATCACGCCATCAGCTCCGGCGTCACCGAGGACGCGGCGCTGGTATGGGGCGGATCCCTGCCCTATCTGCAGCCGGTGGCCAGCCCCGGGGATAAGCTATCCCCCTCCTACCAGTCCACCGTTTCCTTTACAGCGGAGGAATTCAAGGGGAAATTATCGACCGTGGAGGGCTGCTCCTTCGGCGAGGATCCCGCCGCCTGGATCAGCGGCGAGCCGCAGAAGTCCTCTTCCGGCACCGTTTCCAAGATCACGATCGGCGGGAAGGAAATGACCGGCGCCGAGGTGCGGGAGCGGCTTGGGCTGCGCTCCGCCTGTTTTACCGTGGCATACAAGGAGGGGCGTTTTACCTTCACCGTCCTCGGCTATGGCCACGATGTAGGGATGAGCCAGTACGGCGCGGATTATATGGCCCGCCAGGGGTCCGACTGGGAGGAAATCCTGCATTATTACTATACCGGCGTGGTAATCACCGAACCGGAAAAATAGGCTGAGACGGCGCAGGGCCGGCAGCGATCACGCTGCCGGCCCTTTATGACGCATATAAATATTTACTCCGCCAGGCGGCAAACGGCTTTCCAAAGCGGCCCGAAAGGATAATCCCCCTGCAATTCGGCCGTGGAACAGGAAAGCAAACGGCGGCAGGCGGTTTCCAGCAGCTCCTGCCCGAAATCGTGCAGGAACAATCCGGTCAGGCAGTCCGCCGCGAACGCAGCGGGCGGCTGCTCCCCGCGAAATGCGCGGACAAGTACCGGGTCGAAATCAAACAGATCAACGACAATCGGCGGGTAATCGTAACAGCGGGGTGCGGCCACAGCGTCGGCAAAATCGATCAAAACCGGCTGGCCGTTCGGCGCCAGCAACACGTTATCCCCGCAGATGTCCCCATGGACGTAGGTCTCTTCCGGGGAAGCGGTTTTCGGCAACCGTTCCTCCAGCCAGGCGAGCCGTTTTTCTTGCAGAGCCGCCGGCAGTTTCGCCCAACGCGGGTTTTCCACCGAACGGTTTTTTACCGCCCGCGCCCGAAGAAGGCCGACCGGTTCCCCTTTTTCGAACGGCGGATCGCTCAGGCGGTCGATCAGAGCGCGAAGGCGGCGGGCAAAAGCCCGTTTCTCCCCGCCATCCATCCCTCGCAGCGCAACCCCCGCCTCTTCGCCCGGCTGGAACGCCATGACGAGATAGGCGAAACGGTACCGGTCCTCCACCACGCCGTGGGCACATAAAGCAGGCGACGGCACACCGTACCGCCCGGCCCGTTCCAGCCCGTACAGCTCGATTTCATAATCCTTCGGGGAATCGATTCCGGACTCCGGTGGGGCGAAAATTTTGACCACCAGCTCCCCTATTCTGCCGGCGCGGAACACCGCGTTAGTCCCCGGCCCTGCGGCAGTGACTAAGCCGTCGCACGGCAGCCCCTCCCTGCGGAGGATCCCCCGCACCAAAGGTTCAAACGCCGTTAAGGAACGGAAAAGCCGGCACCACGACGCCCAACCGTCCAGCGTCTCGGTAAAAAGCCCCATATTTCACTTCGTCTCCCGCTTATCGGCCGGTGAGCAAAGACAGGGTTTCAGTGCGGGTGCGGGCGTCCGCCTTCATCCGGCCGCGCAGGGCCGAAGTCTGGGTGCGGGCCCCCGCCGCCCGCGCGCCCCGCATCGTCATACAGAGATGCTCCGCCTCAATAATCACCGCCACCCCCTGCGGGTTCAATTCCGCTTCCAGAAAATCCGCAAGCTGGGCGGTCAACCGTTCCTGCAACTGGGGGCGCCGGGCGAAGGCATTCACAATACGCGCCAGCTTGGACAGCCCGATCACTTTGCCGTCCCGCGGGATGTAGGCGATATGCGCCACCCCGATGAACGGTACCAGATGATGCTCGCACATGGAATACAACGGGATATCCCTTACCGTCACCATTTCGTCATGCTGGTTTTCGTTAAAAATTTTCAAATGCCGCCGGGGATCCTCCTCCAGCCCGGCGAATACTTCCTCGTACATATCGGCGACCCGCCGGGGGGTCTCCACCAATCCCTCGCGGTCCGGATCCTCCCCGATCGCCAGCAATATTTCCCGTACCGCAGCCTGAATCCGTTCTTTATCCAAGTTCCGTCACCCTTCCCGACGATTACCCATCCCCGTTGCCGCAGCCGCACTCCCAATCGGTCAGCAACGTTCGCAGGCGGCGGGGATGGGCCAAGTATGTTTCGTATTATAAGCCCCGTTTGTCGGCGCCGTCAAGGCAATAGAAAAAGAATTCCCCCTTCCATCCCGTCCATGCCCTCGGAGGAAAGGAAAAGGCCGGCCCTCATTTCCTTGAAACAGTTTTGGCAGTAGTCCTGCATAAACCTAAAATAAATCACCCGTTTTTGTGTATACATTACAGTTTTCCACCATCTTTCTGCGAAAATACGGATTTTAGCACTTGACAGGAGCAATGGTCAAGAGATACAATGTATGTTAGGTTTTTTGTCCTGCCGTTAAAGCTTCCGAAAGTAGGAATCCTAGCGCCTTGTGCGTTGTCTCCTTTCGGCTTGGCGTGGGACGGCTGCGGCAGGTGGCGCTGCCGCCGACAAAAGCCTGTCGGGGGTTCCAGCCCGAAAAATTGTCGGGGGACAGTTTTTCCCCTTTTATACCTGAAGAAAAAGAAATTGAAGAAAAAAACAAGGAGGTGTAGCATTCAACGTGCCTGACAACATAATATTGCCTATTCTGCTGTGTGTGGCGGGCTTGGTCGTCGGCGGTTTGGTCGTAGGCTTCCTGGCTTTTAAAGCGGGAATCACGCACCGGATGAAAACGGCGGAGGCCACCATCGGCTCAGCCGAAGCGGAAGCCGAACGCATCAAAAGCAACGCAAAAAGCGCGGCGGAATCTATGAAAAAAGACATCCTTCTGGAGGCGAACAAGGAAGCCCAGCGCCAGCGGAATGAAACGGAGCGCGAGCTGAAAGAGCGACGGTCGGATGTACAGCGGCAGGAGCGCCGTATTCAGCAAAAAGAGGAGACTCTCGACCGGAAAATCGAAAACTGCGAAAAGAAGGAAGAGGCGATCTCCGCTAAGCAGAAAAAGATCGACGCTACCTTGGAAGACGTGGAGAACCTGAAAAAAGGGCAGTTTGAAATGCTGGAACGGATTTCCGGCTTTACCGCCGAACAGGCGAAGGAATACCTGCTGGGCAATCTGGAAAGCGAGCTGACCCATGAGAAAGCGCTGAAGATCAACGAAATCGAGACACAACTCAAGGAGGAAGCGGACCAGCGCGCCCGTAACCTGATTTCCCACGCGATCCAGCGCTGCGCTGCCGACCAGGTGGCGGAAGCCACCGTCTCGGTCGTGCCGCTGCCCAACGATGAGATGAAAGGCCGGATTATCGGCCGGGAAGGCCGGAACATCCGGGCTATCGAAACCCTGACCGGGGTGGATCTCATCATTGACGACACACCCGAGGCAATCACCCTCTCCGGTTTCGACCCGGTGCGCCGCGAAATCGCCCGCATCGCGTTGGAGCGGCTGATTTCCGATGGGCGGATCCATCCGGCCCGCATTGAGGAAATGGTGGAAAAGGCTCGTCGCGAAGTGGAGGCCACCATCAAGCAGGAAGGGGAGCGTGCCGTGCTTGAAACCGGCCTGCACGGGATCCATCCTGAGATCATGCGGCTGCTCGGCCGCCTGCGTTACCGCACCAGCTACGGGCAGAACGTGCTGAACCATTCCATGGAAGTCGCTTTTCTTTCCGGCATGATGGCAAGCGAGCTTGGCATCGACCCGGTAGTCGCCCGCCGCGCCGGCCTACTGCATGACATCGGCAAGGCCGTCGACCACGAGATCGAAGGCTCCCATGTGGAAATTGGGGTGGATATCGCCCGCAAGTACAAGGAAAGCGAAGCGGTCGTCCACGCGATCCAGGCCCACCACGGCGACGTGGAGGCCAAAACCGTGGTCGCTTGTCTGGTGCAGGCTGCGGACGCGATTTCCGCCGCCCGGCCGGGGGCCCGCCGTGAAAACCTGGAGAACTACATCAAGCGTCTGGAAAAGCTTGAGGAAATCGCCAACGAATTCTCCGGTGTGGAACGCTCCTTTGCCATCCAGGCGGGACGCGAGGTCCGCATCATCGTCCGCCCCGACATGGTCAATGACGATCAGATGGTTCTGCTTGCCCGGGATATCGCCAAAAAGATCGAGGCCAACCTCGATTATCCCGGCCAGATCAAGGTCAACCTGATTCGTGAAAATCGCGCCATCGATTACGCTAAATAAGCAGATGGTGTTTGATAATCAAAATCCCCCGGAACGGTTTGTTCCGGGGGATTTTGCGTCTAGCAATGTAAGGCGGCGCCATTCGTTTTGGCCGTCTACAGGCATCCGCCGTACCGCTTATTCCAGGCGATGTCCGCCTACTGCCTTTCCCGGATTTCCTTTCGCAGCGACCGTATAAAGCCGGACGGATTGCCCATGCTATCGGCATACAGCGGTCTATTTACAAAGCCGTCATTGATTTTCCCGTAATTTATGGTATTATATAGGATGTGTTTTGACTGACTGCAATTCAGCAATTCAGCGGCAAAGCGCCGGTGAATCTGCGGGTTAAGAAGGAACCGGGGTAATCCAAAGGGGGCCATCCGTGAAAATTCTGTGTGTCGGGGATGTGGTCGGCGGCGCCGGCTGCGCCCATCTGCGCAAAATCCTACCGGAAATTAAACAGCGTTATAGCGTGGACGTCTGCATTGTCAATGGGGAAAATGCAGCGGACGGCAACGGCCTTACCCCTTCCGCCGCCGGGCATATTTTCGATAGCGGCGCGGACGTGATCACCGGCGGCAACCATACCTTCCGCCGCCGGGAACTGTACAACGTGCTTGACAGCACCCCCTCTCTGCTTCGGCCGGCCAACTATCCTTCCTCCGCGCCCGGCCACGGCCTGTATATGGTGGACCGCGGCCGGTACCAGGTCGCGGTCATCAGCCTGATCGGCGTGGTATATATGGAACCGCTCGCCTGCCCGTTCGACACGTTGGACGCCCTGTTGGAGGAAGCGGGTAACCCTCGCTTTTGTATCGTTGATTTCCACGCGGAGGCGACGGCGGAGAAAAAGGCGCTCGCCTATTATGCCGATGGGCGGATCTCCGCCCTGGTCGGCACACACACCCACGTTCAAACGGCAGACGAACAGATCCTCCCTCAGGGCACAGGGTTTTTGACGGATGTTGGAATGACCGGCCCGCTGCACTCCGTTCTGGGTGTGAAACCGGAACAGTCCATCGCCAAAATGCGCGGCAAGCTCCCCGTCCGCTTCAGTACGGCGGAAGGCCCCTGCCAGATGAACGCCGTCCTGCTGACCCTAGACGATGCGACGGGGAAAACGACGGCGATCGAACGGCTGAACATCGTTCACTAATCGCACGGCGGCCGGACAAAACCGGCTCCGTACCAAACGCCGTCATACCGGTTGCACAGCTTCACGGAAGGAGAAATCCGTTTGAAACGACTGATCGCTCTAGCGGGCATCCTGGCGCTATCCATCACTTTGGCGGGATGTTCTACCCTCCCCAAAAGTTATTATGAAAATTCATCGGAAGACCCTTCCGCGCCGTCCGGGGGCAGCGCTTCCGGTTCTGAAGAGCCGTCCGCCAGGGCCTTTACGCTCTGCTACAGCAGCGGCGATACGCTCAACCCGTTTACCACCGCCACCCGCAGCAATCTGGAACTGGCTCCGCTCTTATACCAGGGGCTCACGGCGCTGGACGACGAATGGGTCGCCCAGCCGGAACTGGCCGCGGCCGTAAACGTGACCCCTTCATCGGTGACGGCCGTTCTGCGGGAGAACGCGGTATTTTCGGACGGGACGCCGGTTACGGCGGCCGATGTGTCGGCATCCTTCCAAGCGGCGAAAGCATCCGCCAACTATTCGGCGCTGCTGAAAAACGTCAGCGGTGTCTCTGCGGACGAGACTGGAAAAACACTGACGTTTACCCTTTCGTCCGCCGACCCGAACGCCGCCGCCTGCCTTTCCTTCCCTGTGATTAAGGCGGGTACGGAGGAATCTCCAATCGGCAGCGGCCCCTATGTTTTATCCGGCGGGAACACACCATCTTTGAATGCCAACCCGCAGTATAGTGGCAGCCTGTCGCAGGGCTCTATTCAACTCAAGGATTACCCGGAGGGGGATACGACCATCCGCGCGTTGGAAAGCGGGACGATCAGCTATTATTTCGACGACCTGTCGAGCGGGGATATCCCCCGCACCACCAGCGCCAGCGTGAACGTCCCATTAAACAGCCTGGTTTTTCTCGGTGTCAACAGCCGGCATGCGGCGTTGTCCGACACGGCGGTACGCAAAGCCCTGTCGGCGGCGGTCAGCCGGGCGGAGATTGCATCCAACGCGTTCGCCGGCCGTGCGGAAGCCGCTACATCGCCTTTCCGGGCGACATGGAAACCGGCTGTCGAATTAAAGGGATTTGACGCAAACGAAAATATCGCGGTAGCGGTTGCACAATTGGAACAGGCAGGTTATAATAATACGGATGAATCTTCATTAAATGAACATTCGCTTTCTTTGGAATTGCTCGTCAGCGACGGCAACAGCTTCCGTACGGCGGCGGCGGAACTCCTAGTCCAGCAATGCTCCAAAGCGGGAATCGCGCTCACGCCGGTCACCGTATCCTACGAGGAGTATGAAAAACGGCTGAAAAACGGCGATTTTGAATTATATCTGGGGGAAATCCGGCTGTCGGCCAACATGGGGCTGCATCCGTTGCTCTCCTCTGGCGGCGCGGCGTCATATGGGGTGAACACCGGCGGGGACGCCGCTAAGGCGTATCGCGAATACTTAGACGGTCAAAAAACACTGCAGGAATTTGCGGCCGTCTTTGCCGCGGATATCCCTTACATTCCCCTTTGCTGGCGTGACGGTCTGGCGGCATACGACCGCGCTCTATCCGGGGTGGCGCCGACAGCGTTCAACCAGTACTATGGGATCGGCGATTGGAACTTTTCGTAAAGTTTTACAATAAGCGTTCCGCCGACGAGGACCGCCGGCGGCAAACGATTGGAAAGGCAGGTCATTGATATGATACGAATCGAAAACCATCTCGGCACCATCGAAATTTCGCAGGAGTATTTTGCGTATCTGGTTGGGTACGCCGTCTCTTCCTGTTACGGCGTAGCCGGTATGGTCAAAAGCGGAGCCAAGCAGGGGCTGCGTTCGCTGATCTCCCGCCGCTCTTATGCAGACGAGGGGATCCGGGTACGCAGCGAAAACGACAAGCTTGTTGTCGACCTGCATATTTCCGTGATTTACGGCATGAATATTTCCGCCATCGCCAAAAGCATTGTCAATAAGGTACGTTATACGGTGGAGGAAGCCACCGGCCTTCAGGTGAAAAAAGTCAATGTATTTGTGGATGGAATGAAATCCGAATAATTCGGTGCGGCCTGACCGGCGGCACCGAGCCGCGGTGGAGCACCTGCTAAGGGAGTGCTTAAGTTGATTCAAGGTAAAATTCTGCGCGACGCGATGATTTCCGCGTCCAATTGTCTCGCGAAAGCGAAGCATTCGGTGGACGAGCTGAATATTTTCCCGGTCCCCGACGGGGACACCGGCACGAATATGTCGATGACGCTTTCCGCGGCGGGGCGGGAACTGGCCCGCCTGAACGACCCGACCGTCAGTGAAACGGCGGATGTCGCCTCCGCCGCCCTTCTTCGCGGCGCGCGCGGAAACTCGGGCGTTATCCTTTCCCTGCTGTTCCGCGGCTTTTCCAAAGGGCTGAAGGGGAAAAAGGAGGCCAACGGGCAGGATCTGGCCGCCGCCCTCACTCTGGGCGTGGAAGCGGCGTACAAAGCCGTGATGAAGCCGACGGAAGGCACGATCTTGACCGTGGCGCGGGAAGCGGCGGCCAAGGGCCGGGATGCGGCGGAAACCGACCCGGAAGTCTCCACGGTCTGGGAAGCCATCTGCGCGGAAGCCGAAGCTTCTCTTCAGCGTACGCCGGAACTGCTGCCCGTGCTGAAAAAAGCCGGTGTTGTGGATGCGGGCGGTCAAGGCCTTTGCATCATCCTGCGGGCGATGCAGGACGTTTTCGAGGGCGGCGCTATCGTGGAAGGGGAAGAAGCCGGAACTACCGCCGCACCGACGAAGTCGGTCAGCGCGGCCGGTTCCTTCGAAACCGAGATCACCTTCACCTACTGTACGGAATTCATCGTCGGGCGCGAAAAGGGCAATACCCGCGATCCGCTGCGTCTCCGCGCTTATTTGGAATCGATCGGCGACTGCGTGGTCGTGGTGGACGATGACGACATCATCAAAGTACACGTCCATACCAACGACCCCGGCAAGGCGCTTTCCGAAGGGGTTAAATACGGCCAGTTTGAAACCGTCAAGGTAGAAAACATGCGGATCCAACATGCGAATGCCGCCTGGGTACCGGAAGAAGCTACCGGGCCGGCGGCTCCCCAGCGGGCAGAGCCGGAAAACGAAGTCGGTTTTGTGGCGGTGGCGGCCGGCGAGGGACTGCGCACCCTGTTCACCGATCTGGGGTGCGATTACGTCGTTTCCGGCGGGCAGACCATGAACCCCTCCACCGACGATATCCTCAACGCCATCCAGGCCACTCCCGCCAAGGTTGTGTATGTCCTGCCAAACAACAAAAACATCATCCTTGCGGCGGAACAGGCGGTGCCGCTGGCCGACCGGAAGGTGCATGTCCTCCAGACCCGCACCATCCCCCAAGGGATTTCTGCGATGCTCAGCTTCGATCCCGATGCGTCGGAGGAAGAAAACCTGCTGGCTATGATGAAGGCGGCGGACAATGTTTCCACCGGTTCCATCACATTTGCCGCCCGGAATAGCGATTTCGGCGGCCACACCATCAAGGAAGGCGAAATCCTGGCGCTGGAAAACGGTAAGGTCGTCTTCAGCGACACCGATGTGCACCACGCGACGGTCAAGCTGGCGAAAAGCATCATCAACACCCGGAAGATCACCGGCAAGGAAGTCAACTTTATCACATTGATCTACGGCGATGGGACGAGCGAAGCGGAGGCGGAAGCGGTCCGGGATGCGATACAGGCCAAAACCGGCGATTCGGTGGATATCACCTTGGTCAACGGCGGGCAACCGGTATATTATTATTTCCTTTCGGTGGAATAAAGCAGCATATATAAAGCGGCCCAAAGTGAAAGCGGGCCGCTTTATTTTTGATTGGAACCTTCTTACCGAAATAACAGGAGAATATTTATAAACGCTCGTTTTCCGCACACCAACTTCCATGTCCTGGACTTGAACCGCAGCCTGGATTTTAACGAAAAAGCCCTCGACCTGCGGGAAGTGCGTCGCGTGACGGCGCCGGACGGCACTTTTGTCATCGTCTTTCTGGGCGACGGGGAAACCGACTATCCGCTCGAACTGACCTGGCTACGGGACAGGGAACAGCCCTACGACCTCGGCGAGGGGGAATTGCATGTAGCGTTCCGCGTGGCGGACAAGCGGGCCGCCCACGCCCTACATCGGGAAATGGGCTGCATCTGCTTTGAAAACGCCGAGATGAACCTTTACTTTATCCGGGACCCGGACGGCTATTGGCTGGAAATCCTGGATCAATTCCTTTTCCAATACACTATACCACTCCCACCCTATCCCTTTGGCATCCGGGAAAGGATGGGAGTGATCCTCATCGGCTTTCATTCCTTCAGCTTCATAGTCTGTGTAAAAAACTGCTCGCTGCTGATTTTGGGCGGCCGGAGATACCGCCCCAGCCCGTACAGGCATTCCGGGTCCCGTGTGATAGTGTTGATCCGGCTCTCGCAAATCATGGTTGCCTGGAACCCCATCTTCTTGAGGATTGGCAGCGATTCCTTGCTGACAGCGCCGAACGGATAGGTAAAGGTGGTCGGCGTAAAGCCGGTGTTCCGGGTCACGGCGTCCTGCATTTTCTGTACGTCTTCTCGAAGCGCTTCGGCATATTGTTCCGTTGTTTCTCCATCCATTTTCTTAGCGCCCTTCCGTTTACTTTTCTTCCCGTCTCCATGCATATCGTATGAATGGTTCTGCACCTCCACCAGCCCGGAATCCATCATCTCCTTGAGCTGTGCCCAGGAGGCGTTGGAATAATTCGCATGGAGAGTTTCCTCCTTGCTGTCCTGATCCGCATACCGGCCGATCGGGGACAGCACCATTTTGCTCTGGTATTTCTGAAGCAAGGGGTAAGCGTACAGGTAGTTGTTGTAATACCCGTCGTCAAATGTCAGCATAATCGGCTTTTCGGGCAGCGGAACCCCGTCCTTTACATAATCAATTAAGTCCTGGACAACCACGGTGGTATAGCCCTGCTCCTTTAAGTACCGCAGGTCGTTTTCAAACAGGTCGGGCGATATCACATAAGCCCCCTGCCGCTTTTCCTCTTTCAGTAGCCCATGATACATCACAATCGGCAGGGACACGCCCTCTTCGGACGGTGTTTCGGCCGATTTTGCCGCCGTCCGGCCGATCCCAACGGCGATACAGAGAATCCCCGAAAGAAAAGCCGCCATCATCGCGCACAGACTGCGCCGGATCCGTACCGTCCAATACATAACGATCCATCCCTTTCCTGCGTCGCTCCCCGGTAATTTGCCTTTGCTTTATATATAGAGAGCCTTTTGTCCACTTATTCCGGACGGTTCTTGCGGACAGAAGACCGGAGATGGTATAATACAAAAAATGCGGCCGCGATACGGGCCCAAACGTTTTTCTATAGAACCCATGGATAGGAGACGATCCCCTTGGCCGATTTCCCGATTACAATGAATACCCCCTTGCGGTACCTCAAAGGCGTGGGGGAACGCCGGGCCGCGCAGTTCGGTCGGCTGGGCATCGCCACGGTGGGCGATCTGGTGCGCAGTATCCCCCGCGCCTACGAGGACTGGTCCAAACTCACGCTGATTTCGAACGCCCCCTTCGGCGACCCCTGCTGCGTCAAAGCCACGGCGCTGGAATCGCCCGCCGAACACCGCGTCCGCAAGGGGATGGTCCTCTACAAATTCCGGGCAAGCGACGGGACCTCCGTTATGAGGGTCACCCTCTTCAACAACAAATACGCGGCGGCCAAGATCCGCGCGGGAGAGGACTACCTGTTTTTCGGCCCGGTGGGCGGGGACTTTACCCATCGGGAGATGGCTTCCCCCCTGATTGAGCCGGCGGGCGGCGGGGAACGCATCCGCCCGATCTATCGCCAGACGGAGGGGTTGTCCACCCGGGTGATTGAAGGCTGTGTCGCCCGGGCGCTGGAAGCGCTGGGGACGGCGCTGGACGAAGATCCCCTGCCCGCGGCCCTGCGGCAGCGCCACGCGCTGTGCACCCGCCGGTTTGCGCTGGAAAATATCCACTTCCCCACCAGCAACGAAACGCTGGCGGTCGCCCGCAAGCGGCTGGTGTTTGAGGAACTGCTGATTCTCCAGCTCGGACTGCTCCGGCTGAAAGGCCGCGCCCGCAGCGAAAACGCGGCGGTCATGGCGGAGGATTATACCGCCGAATTTCTCCGTCTCCTCCCCTTCTCCCCCACCGGGGCGCAGCGCCGCGCCGTCGCGGACTGCCTGCGGGACATGCGGGGGAAATACCCCA
>CAMMRL010000064.1 GCA_946499275.1 uncultured Clostridia bacterium
ACCAAGCTGCTATTCGGCGAAAGCCTTTCCAATCCGGGGCTGTGCGTGCTGGATATCGAGATGTACGCCCGCGCCGCCCACGCCCACGGGGTGCCGCTGATTGTGGACAACACCTTCCCCACCCCGGTAAACTGCCGCCCGTTCGAGTTCGGGGCGGATATCGTCCTCCATTCCACCTCGAAGTATCTGGACGGCCACGCCACCGCCCTGGGCGGCGTTGTGGTGGACAGCGGGAATTTCGACTGGACGCAGAATGACAAGTTCCCCGGCCTGACCACGCCGGACGAAACCTACCACGGCATTACGTATACGGAGACGTTCGGCAAAGCGGCCTACATCACCAAATGCCGCACCCACCTGATGCGGGATATCGGCGTCACCCCCAGCCCGCAGAACGCTTTCCTGCTCAGCCAGGGGATCGACACCCTATTCCTGCGTATGGAGCGGCACTGCTCCAACGCGCAGAAGGTGGCGGAATACCTGCAGGGGCACGAACAGGTTTCCTGGGTAAGCTTCCCCGGCCTGCCCGACAACAAATACCATGCCCTGGCGCAGAAGTATATGCCCCGCGGCACCTGCGGCGTGGTATCCTTCGGCGTAAAAGGCGGGCGGGAAGCCGCCTGCCGGTTTATGGAAAACCTGAAGCTGGCCCAGATCGTTATCCATGTGGCGGATCTGCGCACCAGTGTCCTCCATCCGGCCAGCACCACCCACCGGCAAATGACGGACGAACAGCTTGCCGAGGCGGGCGTCACCCCTGATCTGATCCGCTTCTCGGTCGGCATCGAAAACCCCGACGATATCATTGAGGACATCCGCCAGGCGCTCGCCGCCCTGTGATTCCCGTATAGTAGAAAGGGGACGACTGTAATGAAAGGCTTATCAATCGGCGCTTTTGTTTTGGGTATCTGCGGCGTGGCGGCTGGGGCGGTCGCCGTCGTGCTGGGCAGCATCGCCTTTGCCAAAACCCGAAAATGGTAGCTTCCCACGTTCCGTAAAAACGCTATGTAAGGGCTGTTTCTTCCCAACGTTAACGTTAGAAAGGCGGGCCGTTTGAAACGGCCCGCCTTTTCCTATGTCCTCTGTAAACGCCATAAGGGCCGCGATGGCAGCGTACAGTTGCCGAGATCTTGCGCTTCCTCTTACCGTACGGTGATAATAATTTCTTTATTTCCTATAATTCATTGTATATTTTGAAAATTTATGGTAAAATAAAGAAAAAGTGTCGCTACAAAGCGGCGTGGGGAATCTCCCCGAAAGGAAGGATGAATCGGCATGGAAACTAGACTGCAGGAAATCCGCGCACGGGGAAACAAGGAGATCAAGATCGGCATCATTCCCGGGCATTTTGCCACCAACCATTCCCATGTTAATTATTATGTGGACCTGACCGGTATTAAAAGCCGGCACAAAATGGCCCGCGCTGCCGCCGGGGAACTGGCGAAGCCTTACTTGACGAGCACTGCCGTCGATACTATCATCTGCTTGGAGGGGACCGAAATGATCGGGGCCTTCCTTGCGGCGGAATTGTCCTCCTCCGGCGTACGAAATATGAACAGCGGCAGCGATATCTGCGTCCTGACCCCGGAAACCAACGCCAATAACCAAATGATCTTCCGGGACAACACACAGGGCATGGTATGGGGAAAGAACATCCTGCTGCTTATCGCTTCGGTTTCCACCGGCAAAACCATCAACCGCTCGGTGGAGTGCCTGCAGTATTATAACGGACGGCTGGCGGGCATCGCCGCCGTGTTCAGCGCCGCCAGGGAAGCCGCCGGCCTGCCGGTCAACGCCATCTTTACGGAAAAAGACATCCCCGGTTACCGCACCTCCCCCACGATGGACTGCGACCAATGCCGGAATAAGATGAAAATCGACGCTATCATCAATAGTTTCGGCTACTCAAAAATTTAGCGAGGGGGAAGGCCCGCGGCGATCCTGGCCGCGGGCCTTTTGTTCATCCCCTTCTTGATATGGATCTAAGCTCTCCTTTGTACTGCGATACGAAGCGTCCTGCGGAGGCTTCTATTCCGATGGCCTGAACATCACAAACGTTCCTCCGTTGTGAAGCAAGCGCCGTTTCCACGGCGGGGAATGACCCTTCATTTTTTTTACATTTGGACGTCCAGAATTGACGGAGGGATTTCATGAAAAAGAAAGTCTGCGTTTTTTTATTTCCCATAGCCGCTTTGATTCTGGAATTGCTGCCTTATGGCGCAGTTTTGAATTTCGGACATCCTGCCGAAGACGGTACGATGATCTATTCCATAGCCACCTACTCCTATTTTGACTTAACGCCCTATGGTTACGCAAATTTCGGCCCATTTTTAACCGCCATGCTGACATGTGCATTGCTGCTGTTCGCGGTTATTTTTTGTATCCGGGGGAAGGAAATCTTTCTTAGAATATCACGGGTTCTGACCGGAATCGCCGTATTTACATCCATTATGCCCCTGTTTTTAGGCATCGAAGTGTATTCCGTTATTGGGCTGGCGATCACCATCCTCTTCCTTATAGAATTCATCTATCTGGTAAGGAATTTATGGCAGGGATAAGCTATCCATCCGGCTTCTTATGCTTTTGCAGGGCTTGTGCAAAATTGCCGCATTTTTCTCCGGCGGTTACTCTTGGATTTCGTCCGATTATCCGGTATAATATACCGGTAAAAGACGCAAAACAAGCATAAAAGGGAGGAAGAAACGCCGGTAATGAAAACCATCCTTCAAAAAGCGCTGTCCATCCTTCGGGCTTTCCTTTTTCTCCTGCCCGCGCTGACTGCGCTGCTTTTATATGGGATCCTTCCCCATTTCCCGGAATTTACCGAATACGTCTTTTCGCGCGGTATTTTCCGCCTGATATCGGTCCCGCTCGGGATGCTGTCCTCCCTTTTCCCCTTTTCGCTCACGGAGGTTGCGGCGGTTGCCGCCCTGCCGGTGCTGATATGGCTGATCGTCCGTTTGGTACGGAAGATGAAAACAGCGCCGTCCCGCGCCCGGCTCGCCGCGAAAGTAGGACAAGCCGCCGGCTGGGTTCTGTCCACCGCCTTCCTGCTGTATATGGTGCTGCACGGGCTGAACTTTTACCGTCTCCCGGTTTCCGACCTGATGGGGCTGGACACTTCCCCCAAATCGGCGGAATACCTGCAGGCGGTGTGTATCGACCTGGCAACCAAGGCGTCCGCCGCCCGGGAAAAAGTCCCCAAGGACGGCGAAGGGAATGTGCTGTCCAACGGCTCGAACACCGACGTACTCTGGAACGCGGGAAAAGGCTACGAAGCGCTGGAAAACAAATACCCGTTCCTGTGGGGCGCGGTCAAGCGGGGCAAACCGGTACATCTTTCCCATTGGTGGTCCTACACCGGCATCACCGGCATGTATTTTCCCTTTTTCGCGGAAGCGAATGTGAACGTCGATCAGCCGGTTTTCGACATCCCGGCCACCGCCGCCCATGAACTCGCCCATACCCGCGGCTTTGCGCGGGAAGACGAATGCAACTTTTTTGCCTGCCTGGCCTGCTTCCACCACCCCTGTGCCGATTACCAGTATTCCGGGTATCTGATGGCGTATGTCTACTGCGCCAACGCCCTGTACGCTTACGACCAGGACCTGTGGCTCGCCACGCGGGAGTACTGCTCGGACGGGATGAAGGCCGACCTGAAGCAGCGCAACGACTATTGGGAACAGTTCGAGGGGCAGGTACAGGAGATCTCCGACTCGATCAACAACAGCTTTATTGAAATCCAGGGGGACAACGACGGCGTACTCAGCTACGACCGGGTCGTGGAACTCCTGCTCGCGTATTATGAAAAAGAGGGCCTTGTGTAGGCTTCCCGGTAAAAGCCGATAGGATAAAACCCCGCGCCGCTCTTTATAAAAAGAGAGGGGGGGGGGTTCGTTAAAGATAAGAAAACCAAGCCCGCCCTCCACCGGCGCCGGCGGAAGATGCAAAACGCCGCGCCGTTTTCCTCCTGGACCGACTGTAAAACGAGCGCATCCCGCCGGCGGGCCGGCGCGAACAGGGGGATTCCCTCCCCGAGAAGAACCGGCATGACCGCGAGCTGGTATTCGTCGATCCGGTCCGTCTCGCGGCACTGGCGGATGATATCCGCCCCGCCGCAGATCCAGATGTCCTTGCCCGGCAGGTTTACCAATTCCTCCAACAGCGAAGCCGGGGGCCGGCTGACAAAACGGATATCCGCCTGCGGCGCTGCGTTGTCCGGCGTATGCGTTAACACATATGTGGTCAGTCCCCTATACGGCCACGCTTCCGGCGACAGCTCCGTCACGACCTGGCGATAGGTGCGCGCCCCCATCACCACCGTATCCACCGTTTCGATAAAGCGGCTGTAGCCGTCGTCCCGCACCGTCCCTTCCGGCTGTTCCAGCCAGCCTACCCCGCCGGAAGAATCGGCGATAAACCCATCCAGGCTGACAGCGGCGTATACAATTACTTTCCGCAAAATCCGGTCTCCTCTCCGGCGGATTCGCCCGCTTTTTAATTTTTCCTGTTCTGGCGGCCGATATCCGCCGCCTTACGGCCAACACGGTGTCATCCAGTGCAGACGCCGGGAAGGAAACGCCCTGTCCCGGACGGCAGCCCTTCCGTCTGTGCGATCAGACGCTTTCGTTTACCCCGGTGATCCCCCTTCCCGCAGGATTGCCGTAGCGTCCACCGTCCGTCCCAAGACAAAAGAGTACAGCAGCGCTTCCTCTACTGGCAGGCTGAGGGTGCGCGCCAATGCATCGGCATAGATCTGGAGCTGTTCCCGATACCGGCCGACCAGCTCTTCCCCGGTTTTCACCCGGTCGGTCTTATAATCCACAACGATCAACCGCCCATCTTCCTCAAACACGCAGTCCGCGATGCCCTGGATAATCAGGCTATCCCCCGATGCCCACGCCTGCTCCTCGGAGGAGGGAAGAAGGCGGGCCGCGGGAACGTCGATGGTAAAATGCACCTCCCGCAGCAGCCGATCGGATCTTTCCATCCGGGCATACAAGGAGGAAGAAAAAAAGCGCCGCACCCGCGCGGGATCAATAGCTTCCCCCTGCTGCGGTGTCAAGAAGCCGTGTTCCGTCAGCCGCCGGATTTCCTGCAAAGGGTCCGCTGCGGCCGACGGGTAATCCGCAAACTGCATAAAGGTATGCAGCGCCGTTCCCCGCTCCGCCGGGGTCAGCCCGCCCGCCCCCAGGAAAGCGGGGCGGGAAGAAGCCACGTGCTCCCGTTGTACCCTCCCATGGGACAGCTCGGACGCGGCCAGTTTTGCCGGAAGGGCACTGACCGCCGCATAAGGATACCGGTACGCCGTCCGGCGGGCAATCTCTTTAGCAAACGCCCCGTCTGCCGGCACCGATTCCAAAACCGTCTCGGTGGTTTCCTCCGCCGCCGGGGAGCGCAGCACGTCGATCACCCAAGCGGTATCGGCAGGACGGACCGATACGCAGTCGTCCCCCGCCAAGGAGCGCAGGTAACCGCCGGAGGGATGCCGTAGGGCGGCGGCCAGTATCCAGTCTCCCATCCCGCCCGCCGCCAGCACCGAGGACGCGGGCAGCGTCTCCCTCTCCCCCAGCGTAGCGGCCAGCGCGGCGAGCTTAGTCTCCGGCTTCGGCTGGGTCATCACCATCAGCAGCTTTTCCTTCGCCCGGGTCATCGCCACGTATAGCACCCGCAGCTCCTCCGCCCGCTCGCTGCGGCGGATGGTGAGCGCCACCGCTTGGCGGGGCAGGGTGTTCCACTGTTTCAGGGTGTCGGGGTCCCGCCGCTTCATCCCCACCCCCGCTTCGGGGTGGAGGAGGAGGTTGGCAGTGGTGGATTCCCGGTTAAACTGCCCACCCAGGCCGGCCAGGAACACTACCGGAAACTCCAATCCCTTGGAATTATGGATGCTGAGGATCCGTACCGCGTCCTCCTGCCCGGCGACTGAAGCCGGGGCCATATCCAGGTCCTGCTGCTCCATCCGGTCGAGAAAACGGACGAAAGCGGACAGCCCGCGGAATCCCCCCTGCTCAAACCGGCGGGCATGTTCGTGCAGAAGCCGCAGGTTTGCCACCCGCTGCACGCCGTGCCGCATAGCGCCCGCAACGGCGAGAAGCCCCACGTCCTCATACAGCCGGTGAAGCAACCGGTCGGCAGGCAATGTTACCGCCAGCACCCGCCAGGCATCCAGCCGCCGCAGGAAGTCCGCCGTCCTTCCCCGAAGTTCCTCCTGCTCCCCGCAGCGCGCATACCTACGCAGCGCCGTAAAAAGGCGGCTGTTTTTATCCTGCTGCCGGACCGCCGCCAGGTCGTCCGGGGTAAAGCCGAACGCCGGGGACAGCAGCACGGCCAGCAGGGGTACGTCCTGGATAGGGTTGTCGATACTCCGCAGCAGCGACACCGCCCAGGCCACCTCCGCCGCAGAGAAGAACCCGCCGGCCGACGAGGTCCACGCCGGAACGCCGCAGCGGTTCAGTTCGTCCACATACGCCCCGGCGTGGGCGCTTTTGCTCCGCAGAAGGATGCAGAAGTCTCCCAGCCGGGCCGGGCGGAAGCCCCCGCCTTCCGCAATGGGGAACGAGACGAGCATTTCCCGGATACGGGCGGCAATCACCCGCGCCTCGGCGGCGTCCCGGGTGTCGCCCTCCTCCCGCGTGCCGCCGTCGATCAGCAGCAGCTCGGTTTCCCGCCCCTTGGCGTCGGGATAAACGGCGGAAGGGATCAGCGCTTCCCGCTCGTCGTAGTCGATCCCGCCAACCGAGCGGGTCATGAGCTGCCGGAACACGAAGTTGACCGCGTCGGCCACCTCCCGCCGGGAACGGAAATTGTTCCCCAGGGTGATGGACGCGGGATAATGGATCCCGTCAAAAGCGGGGTACCCGTCCCGCCGGCGGATAAAAATCTCGGGCATAGCCTGGCGGAAACCATAAATGCTCTGCTTCACGTCCCCCACCATGAACAGGTTGGTTTCCTCTTTCGACAGGGCGCGGAACAACGCGTCCTGGGCGGCGTTGGTGTCCTGATATTCGTCCACCAGCACCTCGTCAAACCGTTGCGAAAGCTCCACGGCCAGCGGGGTGCGTTCCCCATCCTCCCCAATCAGGAGCAGCAGAGCGTAATGCTCAAGATCCCCGAAATCCACCAGGCCCCGTTTCTGCTTTTTTTCAGTAAACCGCACGGCGTACCGTCGCACCGTTTCAAACAGTACCCGTACCAGCCGAGACAGGGCGCGGATATCTTCCCGGCATTCTTGCTCTGACCCGCAGAGCACCGCGTCGATGTCCTTGAGCCTTTTTTTCACGTCGTCACGCAGGGCGGTCACCCGGTTTTTGCGGATTTCATCCTCATAATTCCGCAGCGGCGGCAGTCGCCCGAAAGATAAGGAGACCAATCTCTCCGCCGCGCCGTCCCACGACAGCCCGGGCTGCGCCAGGGCGGAAGAAAGCGAAAGCAGCATCTCCTTCTCTCTTCCGATCACCGGGGTGTATTTATCCGCCATCACCGGTTCCTCGGCCGCGAGGGCCAGAGCGCGGGACAGAAGGGCCGCACAGCCCTCCACCGTATCCCGCAAGGCGGACAGCACCGCCTGTCCCCACGCCGTTTCCGCCACCGGCCCGTCGAAGGCGTAGGCTTCCTCCTTTTCCTGCAGCCACTCGTCCGGGAAAGGATGGGATTGTACAAAATCGTGGATCCGCAGCACCGCGCGGAACAGCCCCCGGTCGTCCCGGCCGGGGCTGAGCAGCGCCGCCAGTTCCCGGAAAGGCTCCCCGCCTTCGGCGTACATCTCCTCCACGATCTCCCCGACCGCCTCCTCTTTGAGCAGGGCAGTTTCGGTTTCCTCCGCCACCTTGAACTGGGGCGGCAGGCCGAGCAGGTGAAACTGCTCCCGGATCAGGCCGGAGCAAAAGCCGTGGACGGTGCTGATCTTCGCGCCGGGAAGCAGCATCTGCTGCCGCTGGAGCCGCCGGTCCTCCGGATGCTCCGCAATGAGCGTGGACAGGGCTACGGCCAAGCGCTGCTTCATTTCCGCCGCCGCCGCTTTGGTAAAGGTGACCACCAGCAGCCGGTCCACATCCACCGGCCGCTCCGGATCGGTTACCAGCCCGATCACACGCTGCACCAGCACCGAGGTCTTCCCCGACCCGGCGGCGGCCGAAACCAGCACCGTCCCGCCCCGCGCGTCGATGCACTGTTTTTGTTCGGTTGTCCATTTCCGGGACGGCATGGTTCCGTCCTCCCTTCCGTCGTTTTGATTACGATCCTTCCGCCAGAGACTCCACAGGCGGTTCCTTCTCTTCATCCTCCAGCTCTTTAAGCACCGCCGCCGCGTCCCTTGCGGAAAGGAAGCGGACCGGGTCGTCCGGCTCATGCCCGCAGACGGCGCGGTAGTCGCACCAAGCACACGCGTCAGTCTCCCCGGCGAGCGGCAGGGCGGCGATATCCCCTTGCCGCAGCGTTTCCGCCATTTTCATCAGCAGGGATTCGATCCGTTTTTTCAGCTTGCCGAACTGCTCCAAGGAAGCGACGCTCGCCCCTTTCGCCAGTTCCCCCCTTGCGGTCAGCCTGGCCGGGATAAACAGCCCCGCCGCGTCGTGCTCCATCGCCCGGACGATTTCGGGGTCGTCCAGCAGCAGCCCGTTCATCCGCAGGGCCCTGATCTGTTCCTTTTCCACTGCTTCCCCGTCCGCGTCCCGCGCGGCCTGGATCACCGGGAGCTTCGCCGGGAGGTACAACACCCCCGCCGGGGTGACTTTTCCATACCGCTCTCCGCCATTCTGCCACAGGGAAAAAATATAGATCAGCATCTGGACGTTGATGCCTTCCACCACGTCGGAAAGGCGGAATTCCTTGGAACCGGTTTTATAGTCCACGATCCGGACGTACCGTTCCCCGTTTTCGGCCTGGTACACATCCACTCGGTCAATCTGGCCGATCACCCGCACCTTCGCCCCGTCCGGCAGGGTCAGGACGACCGGCGGCACGGCGGGGCCGCCTTCCTCGCCGGGCAGGCCGACCGGCAGCTCGTAATCCACCGGGACGAAGCGGCTCTGCCGCAGCTCCTGCACCACCTGCCAAAGCAGGGCGCCCGCCACCCTCGACAACCGGTCGAGCAAGGCGGCAAAGCGGCTGGTTTTGTCCTCCAGCCCGCCCATTGTCTCTCTGGCATAGTCCTGCACCGCCTGCGCCGCATCGGCAAAGGCGCGGCTTTTGGTTATATGATCAAAACCTTCGTTCACATACGAAGGCAGCACCGTCTCCATCACATAATGGGTGAGGGTTCCGAAAGCCAGCGCGTCCAGGTCGGCAGGCCGCCGCGGCTCGGCCCGCAGGCCGTATTTGCAGAAGTAGGCGAACCGGCAGCGATGGTACTGCTCCACCCGGGAAGCGGACAGCCGCAGGTCGTCCCCGAAAAAGCGGCGGGCCGTCGCGGCATCCTGAAAAGCGGCGGGCGAGCGACCGGCCGCCCGGTCCAATGCGCGAAGCCGGCGTTCATAATCCGGCCGGGCGGCGAACACCTCCCGCAGCGCCCTCGCGCGGGGAAGCGGCCGGTTCCAGAGGGCGGCGGCGCATTCGAACGCGTCCCGCTCCGACTCCGCGCCTTCCGGATCCTCCCCCGTCACCGTCAAAGTGAGACAGCGGGGCAGGATCCGGCGCAACGTATCCACCAAAGCGGAGGGTGCCAGGCTTTCTCCGCTTGCATTGCCCCGCACGTAACTGACCACCAGCCGTTCGGACGGGGCCGCCACAGCCGCATAGGCGAAATACCGCTCCTCCGCCGTGCGCATGTCGGAGCCGTCCGCCAGGGGAAGCCCCCGGGCGATCAGTTCCCTGCGCTCCTCCTCGGTCAGGATTCCCTGGGAAATGGGATAGGCTGGGAAGACGCCCTCGTTCGCGCCGAGGATAAAAACCGTCTTCGGCGCGGACAGACGGATCCGGTCGGCCTGTCCAACCTGCACCGCGTCCATGCTCTGCGGTACGGAACCAAGGTCGGCAAGCTGCGCCACCATCCGGAACAGTCCGGCAAACCGGGCAGGCGGCAGCCTTTCCCCGCGAAAGGATACCGCTATCCGGTCCAACAACCCCATCACAACGTCCCACAGGCGAGACATCCGGTCGGCCAACGCGGGCTCTCCTGCCTGGTCCAGCCGGGCGACGCGAAGCCTTGTCAACGTATCTGCCTTTACATCAATAAGGTAACGATAAACCGCCCTGGAAAACATTTCGCCGTCTGTCTCCGGCGCCAAGAGCGCGGCGTGTAGCCGCTCCAACGGCCGGATCAGCCGGCGGCGTAGAAGATTGAGATACGCCAGCTGTTTATCCGACAAGTCATCAGCCTTTACAGATAGCCCGTCCGGATTTCCCGTCCATTCCTCCCGCCAGCGGCGGCCGTCGATCCGCCACATCAGCGCGTAGTTTTCCATCAGCGCCACCGAATGGGTGGAAAAACCGGCCAAGCCGGTTTTCATCAGCCGGAGCAAGTCGTCGGTGTGGAACCCGCCGGTCGCCGCATCCAGCGCGGCGAGCACCAGAGCGGGGAGCGGCTCGGTCAATACATCCGCCCGCTCGTCCAAAAAAAGCGGGATCTCCTGCTTTTCCATTGCCGCGTCCAGCACCCCGCGGTACTCGTCGAGATTCCGAGCCACGATTGCAAAATCCCGCGCCCGTCCTCCCTTTTCCCTCAACGTCCGGCGGATGGAACGGGCGACAAAATCGCACTCCGCGTAAATATCCGCGCAGGAAGCCAAAACCACGTCCTCGGTTTCTTCCGTATACACCGTGGGGCATGGCGTAAAACAGCCAGCTTCTGCCAATTGTAGCGGGAGGGAGCCCGCCCGGCGGTTCTCCTTTAGGGAAAGGATTCGCGCCACCGGTACGCCGTCCTCCCTGGCCAGATCCCGCAAACGGGCGGCGGTGCGGATAACCGGCGAAAACAGCCCGAAGCCGCCGCTCGTATCGTCGATCGTATCCGCGCACAGGGTAACGGTCACTTGTTCCGCCTTGCGCATCAAAATCCGGAGCACCGCCGTTTCCTGGGCGGTGAATCCCTTAAAGGAATCCACGAAAACCAGCGCGCCGTCGGCCATCCGGCTCTCGGGGAGCCGTTCCGCCAGCGCGGAAAGGTCATCCAGCGGGTCGATATATATGGGCTTTTCTTTGAAAAGGGGATTCACTTTACCGTCTGTTCCTCTGTTTTTTTCCTGGGCCGGACCGGAAATAGTTTCCCCGGCATTGTACACAGGATCTGTTTCTTCCACTGCACCGGTCGCTCCAGCGGATACCGCCTCGTAGGCGCCGAGGATGAGCGCCAGCTCCTCCGTTTTCCGCCGGAGGGTGGATCCCTCCGCGAGCTCCGCCGCCGTTTCCTCCAGCCGATGCGGGGAAATACCGCATTGTTTGAGTTCCGCCGCCATCGCTAGCACGGTCTGCACCGTTTCAGGGTCCCCCGCCGGCTTGCGGTACAGCACCAGATGGTCGGCAGACAGCTCGAGCGCCCGGCTCATCAGCAGAGCCCGGGTCGGCTCGTCCATCCGTCGCCCGGCAAGGCCCCCAGTCTCCCGGAACACCTGTTCCGCCAAACGTGTAAAGCTTAACACCTGAACGCTCCCGCTCAGCCGGGGTCCAAGCCGTTCCAGGAGGGCCCGCTCGCTTTCAAAGGAGAACTGTTCCGGCACCAGCAGTATCAGGCCCTGCCGGCCCGCCTTGGCGAGTTCACAGAGTCTTTCATATACCCACTCGGTTTTTCCCGTGCCCGAACGGCCGAGTACAAGCTGCAGCATGGAGCCGCTCCTTTCCGAATTTCCGAATATCCAACAGTAACCGGCAGACAGCCCGGTGCCGCTTTC
>CAMMRL010000065.1 GCA_946499275.1 uncultured Clostridia bacterium
ATGGTATCGCAGAGTTCCCCGATTTCATCGTCGGTTTTCTTCTCGATCCGGGGGTCGTAATCCCCCAGCGCAATCTGCCGCGCGGCGCGGTTGATCTCCGCCACCGGCCGCACGATCGAGCTGATGAAATATGACCCGGACAACATCACAAAGAACAGGACCGCCGCCCCGATCAGGACCATAATGCCGATCAGTAGGAAAATCTGCCGGTCCACCTGCGACAGGCTGGTGATATACCGCAGCCCGCCGAGCGTCGTCCCCTCCGGCCCGATGATCGCCAGGGAAACCGCCATCACATGCTCCCCGCCTCCAGTGTGCCCTGTCCATACGCCGCGGGAGTGCTCGTCCGTCAGCGCTTTTAAATAATCCGGCGCCGTCCCCGGTTCCGGTTCAAACCCGGTAGAGGAGACCACCGCCTCGCCCTCGGCGTTCACGATCTGCATTTCCAGCTTTTCTTTGTCCTGGAAGCTCTCCACAAATTCACGGGCGGCCACATCAAAGCCGGTGTTTGCCGTATTGCTGAAATTCACCTGTTCCAAAAAGGAACTGAGCGAATCCAACCGGGAGGAGAGGGAATACTCCACGCTTTTGTAATAATACGAGCGCATGGACAGCACAAACGCTACGCCGAACACCAACAGGATCGCCAGGATAACCGCCAGGCTGTTAAACATCCAGCGTCGGGTGATACCGCCCTTACGCATAATCCTCTCCTCCTTCCGTTCATCTTTTTCCACCTAACCGTGGTTCACCCCTAAAGGCGCAGCTATACGTCGGCGGATCAGCCGACCCATTTGTATCCCAGCCCCCAAACCGTCAGGATATACCGCGGTTCGGAAGGGTCTTCCTCTATTTTCATCCGCAGGCGGCGGATATTCACGTCCACGATCTTTTCTTCTCCGAAATATTCCTCCCCCCACACCCGGGTAAGGATATCCGTCCGGCTGAGCGCCTTGCCGGGATTGGTGAAAAAATACTCCATGATCTGGAATTCCACCTGTGTCAATTCCACCGGCTTTCCCCGTTTTTTCAGCGTGCGGGAACGGAGGTTCAGCACAAAATCGCCGCTGGTCAATTCTTCCAGATAACTGACCCCGTCCCGAGCCCGGGCGGCCGTCACCCGCCGATGGAGTGCGTCTACCCGCGCCATCAGCTCCGATGGGCTGAACGGCTTGGTGACATAATCGTCCGCCCCCATCATCAGCCCGCCTACCTTTTCCATCTCCTGGGTACGGGCCGTGAGCATAATGATACCGATCGTGTCGCTGCGCTGCCGTAGTTCCCGGCAGACGGCAAAGCCGTCCATCCCCGGCAGCATGATATCCAGCAGAGCGATGTCCACATTTCCCTTTTCCTCGTCGTACAGGCGCAATGCATCCTCGCCCGACCCGGCTTCCACCACGTCATATCCTGAACGTTTGAGGTTGATCACCACAAATTCTCGGATTGACTGCTCATCCTCACAGACCAACACGCGCTTCATCTCATCGATCATCCTTTCACATTACCGGGAACTTTCCTTCGCCTTCTTTTTATTTAATAGACGCGAATGGACAAAGTCTCGGCTTTTTGCGTCCCTCTCCGACGCTGCCCTCGCACATACCGCGACTATTTCAGGTAAATAAACATATACCGTATATATTCCATCGTTAAATTGAACGGCTCCTCCGTACTGAACCATACTTCATAACGGGTTCCGTCCTCTTGCTCTTCCAGCAGGCGGTAATCATGCAGGCTTTTATTCCCCTGCCCGCCGGCCGTTGAATCCGCCGCCCCCGTTCCGGGAGATGAGGGCGTGTACTCCCCTTCCACGGAATACGTACGGCTAGGTTCCGCGGAAAACGTTGGGACCGCGCTGGTCGCCGTGGTAGCGGTCGTCGTCCGGTAAACGGCCGGACGCGTGCGAAGCGCCAGGATTTCTTTGCCGCCGCTCTCGACATCATACAGGCGAAGTACCGCTTCCTTTGTATCATAGGACGCCGTCACCCTGTCCGCCCAGGTGTCATCCAGACGCAGTAAATAACCGTCCCTCCGATTGGCAACGCTGGTGAATTTGCGGGACGCCGTCCCACTCTCATAATCCCATCCCAGCCAATCGGTTTTCCAGGGGATATCTTTTTCGGAACTTCCTTCTGTCTCTGTGTCGGAAAACGGTTGGCAGGTCGGCCATTCGATCTGTCCGTCGCCATCCACATCCATGCTCGGGATCTTCACATCCCGGTAGCTAATCTGGGTCAAGCCGGTGCTGTCGTCGTGCAAGGGGGCGAGCAGACGGTTTCCGTCCCAGTACAGGATCTCCGTCACTAAGCCGCCGGAGGTGCGTTCGCCGTCGATGTACACACCGGTGGTCGCCACGCTGAGCGGGCTGGTCTTCACCGTACGGAACGACTGGATCGTCCCATCCAGCGATACCGTCCCCAATTCGCTGAGTACCGCCTCGTTGGATCCTTTCTGCATCGTGCTCCAAAGCGTGGCGCTGGGGCCGGCCCCCGTCTCATCCGTCTTTAAAACCAGCAAGTCGTCCCGGCCGTCGGCCGTTAGATCCGTTACCAGCATGGAGGAATACAGCCCGTCATACCATTTGCTGAACGTCCCCCCCACCAGGGAATACAGCGTAAGCTGCCTGTCGCTCACATTATAGATGTTCCAGCCTACGATCACTTCGAGAATCCCGTCGGCATCCAGATCGCCGAACCGGATTTCCTCCACATCGTTGCTGGCCCCTTCCACGTCGCTGATGGAATGCCACTCGCCGTCCGCCTTCTGCAGCATGTTGATATGCACATTTCTCGTTCCCGGTCCCGGCTGATAGAATGCCAGCGCCTCGTCTTCCCCGTCTCCGTTGAGGTCCTCCAGAATAAAGGCGGAGCGGTGTTCGCCGAATTGAGGATATTTCAGGGTGTAGCCGGTCGCGCTTCCCAGGTAGGTCTCCAGGGCCGTCTGAATGGCTTCCTGCTCGCCGGAGGTACGCGGCGGGCGCATCAGCCCTTCCACATCGTTTCCCAGGTTGCACCCGGAAAGGGACGCCGCCATGACGGCCCCCAGCAGGCAAGCGCACAGCCGCCTTCCCGTTTTTTTCTGCTTGTCAAACCGCTTCACGCCTTCACCGCCTTTCCCCTTGCAAGCCGTGTTCCCTTTATACTACTCGTACCGCCGTGTTCCTTTTCCATCGATTATAACGCCACGCCTATGCGCCGTTTGTGCGTCCCGATGCAATGGCGCGATAGAATTTCGTATATTTTATCATACCATAAATGAAGCGGGAAGTCGAGCGGTTTCCCGCATGACTTCTCCGATTTTCCGCATCTTTTTCGCCGTCATACACCCCTATTTCGGTAACGCCATTTTTCTGTACAGCCCCCTATCCGGCGGGATGACCAGCAAACGCGCTTTTTCGCAACCCATACGATGTGCTTCCATAAGGAAGAAATCCCGAGTCCGGCTTTCGGCTGTGGGATTTTTGCCCTCCCCTCGCCGTTTCGGCAGAAAACGCCCTTTTTCCCCGCTATAATGGAAGGGTACTAAGCGTACTCAACGATTTGGAGGGGAAGGAATCCATGCCGGTCATCTACATCGACGTGCTCTTGGCTCTGAACCTGTTCATCGACTTTCTCCTGCTCACTGCAACCGGCCGGATCCTCCGCCTTCCCCGCAAACGGGGCCGCCTGGTGCTGGGATCGATGCTCGGCGCGGCGAGCTGCTGCCTGGTTCTGATTCCCGGCCTGCCGGACCCGTTGTCCCTGCTGCTGAAACTGGGAGCCGCCGCCCTGATTGTCCGCATATCGTTCCGCTGGCAGAGTGCCGCCGCCTACATAAAACAGCTCCTGGTTTTCCTCGTCGTTTCCGCAGTTTTTGCGGGCCTGGCCTTCGCGCTATGGTTCTTTGCCGCGCCGGACGGGTTTTATGTCCTAGATGGAGTGGTGTATTATAACGTATCCCCCCTCCTCCTGGTGGCGCTGACTGTACTGAGTTATTTTATACTCGCGATATATGACCGTTTTACCCATAAAAATGCTCCCGTCGGCCGGGATTACCGGCTCAGCGTGGACGGCGGAGGAGGAGAAAAGGACCTACGAGCCCTCTACGACACCGGCCACCACGTGACCGACGTCTTCTCCGGCAGCCCGGTCGCCATCGTCCGGTACGACGCGCTGGAACCCTGCCTGAGCGAAGACCTGCGGGAAGCCGTCCTCAGCGCGATGCGCACCGACAGTTTCTCGCCCACCGAGGGCAGCGTTTCCACCGCCGTGAAAAGCCGGCTGCGGATGATCCCGCTGCGCACGGTGAGCGGAACCGGCCTGCTGCCGGCCTTCCAGCCGAAAAAAGCCGTATTGAGTACCCAGGCCGGCAAACGCGCCGATGTTTCGGGAATCTACATCGCGGTATGCGAAGTGCTTGGCCGCGGGGAATACGAAGCGATTATCGGCGTCGACATGGTCAGCCTGCTGGAAACCGGCCGCTCCCCGAAGACTTCCCACCGCCGCCCGGTTCGCGCCGACACACCATATCGAACAGAACAGCTCCGCTGATCGAAAGGATAGGATACTGTCATGCAAGGATTTCACCGCCTGTTCCTCGCCATCCGCTGTCTCTGGCACCGCCTGCTGCGGAAAGCTGCCGACGAAACGCATTACATCAATGGGGCGGATTCCCTCCCCCCGCCCCTGACGCCGGAAGAAGAAGCCGACGTTTTCGCTCGTATCGAAGCCGGCGACGCTTCGGCCCGGGATGTGCTTATCACGCACAACCTGCGCCTGGTGGTGTATATCGCCCGTAAATTTGAAAACTCCGGCGTCGGCATTGAAGACCTGATCTCGATCGGCACCATCGGCCTGATCAAAGCGGTGAACACCTTCTGCCCTTCCCGCAACATCAAGCTCGCCACCTATTCCTCGCGTTGCATTGAAAACGAAATCCTGATGTACCTACGCAAAAATTCCCAGCTGCGCAACGAGCTTTCGATCGACGAGCCGCTCAACGTAGACTGGGACGGCAACGAACTGCTGCTGTCCGATATCCTCGGCAGCGACCCGGACGTGGTGAACCGGAACATCGAACAGGAGGCGGAAAAAACCTTGCTGCTCGATTGTATCGCCCACCTGTCCGAACGGGAGCAGTTCATCATGTGCCTGCGGTTCGGCATCAACGGCAACAAGGAACACACGCAGAAAGAGGTGGCCGACATGCTCGGCATTTCTCAGTCCTATATCTCCCGGCTGGAAAAAAAGATTATCAAGCGGCTGAAAAAGGACTTTGAACGCTCGTATTGATTTCCGCCGGAAAATCCGATACACTGAAAGCGGGCATTCTGTCTCGGATTTCTTTCTTAATTTGGAAAGGAAGTGGCGATCGGATGAAAGACCGCACAAAAAGGCGAACGAAGCGTTTCCTGCTCCTTTTCGGCATCCTCTTCCTCATCGGCTGCATCCCCATCCCCGCCATACTGAAAGACGGCGGGACGAGAACCTACAACGCCCTGCTGTACCGCGTGATCGTCTGGCATCAGTTGACCGATGTGCCGGACGAATACAAAACCGGCGTCGAATTCCAGATTATCCCCCGGAATTTTCAGCCGCTATAGAGAAAAACGTACAAGGAACCCCCGGAGGTTTATCTAAAACCTCCGGGGGTTCTGTGGCTCTCTCAGCGGTAACGAACTCCCTTTCATGGGAAGGGTTAGTCAAACAATGCCACACCGCCAGCGATCAGCGCCGCCTGGATTTCCCGCACATCCAAACGCCGAGGGGAAATGCTCCTCCGGACGGACAAAGCCGCGGCAATACCGGCCGCCTCTCCCATCGCCATACAGATATTCATTACCCGGTAGGAAGAGTGCGCTTTGTGCGTACCGGAAATACACCGTCCCGCAACCAGCAGATTTTCCACCTTCAGCGGGAGAAAACAGCGGTAAGGAATATCGTACGGCCGGGTGCTACGCGCCGTCTCTAGGTCTTCCGCCTGCCCCCCGCCCGCAGGATTGTGGGTGTCAAAGCAAAAATTAGCGCGGTGAACCAGCACATCGGGAAACGTTTTCCCCTCCAAAATGTCCTCCTCTGTCAAGATATATTCCCCTTCAATCCGCCGGGTTTCCCGAAAACCAGGGAAATCCGCACCGTCCAAAAGGTAGCAGCGTTCAAAACCGGGGATCTTCTCCCTCAAAAATTCGACTACCTGGTGGATCTGCCGTCTCAGTTCCCAATCCGACCGGGCAATATCGCTGGGCTTTGTCCCATCCACCCGGCAAAGCTGGGTGGCGTTCACCATCCGCTCGCCCGGTCTCTCCCCGCCGTACAGGCGAACGATAGTAACGTCCTCCGGCAACACTCCCTCCCGGTTCGCCTGTTCGCACAATGCAAGATAACTCTGCCCGCCGACCGGTGTATCGTCCGATTCGTGGGTGCAAACGAGAGCAGATTCCACCCCACCGATAGTAAACAGCAGGGATGCCGGCTGCATCAAGCCATCCTTCGGCCGGCCAACCTGGAAAGGGGCGCCGGCAAGAGCCGCCGCCATACCGTCCCCCGTGGCGTCAACCGTACAAACAGCTTCTACGCGGGCCAGCCCTTGCGGCGTGGACACCACCACGCCCCGCACCCGGTTGCCCTCCGTCCAAACCTCCGCCATAGGGGTCTGGAGATATACGATTACGCCGTTTTTGTGCAGCCAATCGGTTAAGGCAAACTTCGCTTCTTCCACATTATGCGGAACGCACGCTCCTCCGGTGCCGAGCAGCTCGCCGATTTCCTCCTTCATCGTACCGGGGCCGACAATTCCCATGCAGGTGCGGATATGCCCCAACGTCAGGTTCCCTCCGACTGCGCCGCTCCGTTCCACCAACACTACGCGGCTTCCTTGCCGGGCTGCGGCGACCGCGGCGCAGATTCCCGCCGGCCCGGCGCCGATTACCAAAACGTCCGCTTGATCCATGAGCGGCAGTTCCAAACTATACGAATGGTTTATCAACATTTCCAGCCTCCCACACAAGCCGTGATTTTTTTCGTGATTTCAATGTACCATACGCAAATTAACAGCGCAATCCCCAAACGGAAATACCGCAAATTTCAACCACTTCTCCCGCCGTTTTGTTCCCACGCCATTCCTTCATAGCCGCTTACCGTCGAATTTTTCTATGGAAAACGGGATTAGAGCTGTGGTTCAGAAACAGCGCCCCTTTTACGCAACCGTGAAAAGCCTTGCTTTTTTGGAATATGAATGGATTCGGGCACGCTGGCACGTATAGGCTGATATGGAATACGGTTTTTACCAATGTGTCAATTTTATGTACATACAGACAATTTCCGGAAAGGACGGATATCCTATGACAGAAATGGCAAAAGCCCGCCGGGATAACGAAATCCCGGCGGGCTTTATTTTCCTGGAACAGCGGTAATGCCCGGAACAAATCCCCCGTCCCGACAAACCCTCACAGAATTTCTTCTTCCTCCATGCATGGTTCCCTGCGCACACGGCAATACTCAGAGGGTAACAATTTGCAGAGAGGGCGGTGCCGTGTTGTATAACAAGGTGGAAATCTGCGGGGTCAACACAAGCAACTTAAAAGTGCTCAGCGAGAGTGAAAAAATGCGGCTGCTCAAAGAAATGCACGGCGGGAACGCCCGGGCCAGGGATGAACTGGTCAACGGCAATCTCCGGCTGGTGCTCAGCGTAATCCAGCGCTTCACCCAGCGCGGAGAGAACTTGGACGACCTCTTTCAGGTCGGCTGTATCGGGCTGATCAAGGCGATCGACAATTTCGACATCAGCCAGAACGTCCGCTTTTCCACCTACGCGGTGCCGATGATTATCGGGGAAATCCGACGGTACCTACGGGATAACAACAGCATCCGGATCAGCCGCTCCATGCGGGACGTAGCCTACAAAGCGATGCAAATCAAGGAACGGCTGACCAACGAACAGCTCCGCGATCCCACCATTGAAGAAATCGCCAAGGAAATGGACCTTCCCAAAGAAGAGGTGGTCCTCGCGCTGGAATCCATCGTCGAGCCGGTTTCCCTTTACGAACCGGTGTATTCCGACGGCGGGGACACCATCTACGTGATGGACCAGGTCGGCGACCACAACGACGATAAAAACTGGCTGGATGAAATCGCCCTCAAGGAAGCGATCCGCAACCTGAACGACCGGGAAAAGCGGATCCTGTATCTCCGCTTTTTCAAAGGCATGACCCAGATCGAGGTCAGCTCCGAAATCGGCATCAGCCAGGCGCAGGTCAGCCGCCTGGAAAAAGGGGCGCTGGCCCACATTAAAAAGCAGATATAAAAACCGGGCGCTGCAATAACGATTGGCAGCGCCCGGTTTTTCCTTTTTCAGCCCACCTTCTTGGTCAATCGTCCCCATCGCTGTCCCAGCTCAGGACCGCGCCGCTCATCGCGTCGATCTCGCATTCATACTCCATCCCATTCGCACGGAATTCAAGTTCATAGATCAGGCGGCCGTCGTCATATTCCCGCTTTTCCTTTACAAAGCGCACATCCCCGGTAAGGCCTGCCCGCTCGAGCGCCAGCGCTTTCGCCTTTTCCATCCCAATTTCCTGTCCGCCGGCAGACGTGGAAGCAGGGCGGTCGTCTTCCTCACTCTTCCACTGCAGCACCTCGCCGGTAGCCGCATCGATCTTGTATTCGTATTCCGTAGCGGCGCTGTGGAACTCGATCTCGTACACCGCTACGCCATGGTCGTAATCCAATTCTACGCTCTTATCGTAGGCCCACTGGGCAGAAACTCCCGCATGGGAGAGTGCGGCGTTCAGCGCCTGATCCACTGTAAGTCTCCCGGAACTTCCCGTCGTCTGCGCCGCAGAGCTTTCGGTGGGGTCGCTGGCCGGGGCGGTGGTCGTACCAACGCCCTGCGTAGTGGTCGGCTGGGTGGGCCGGGCCTTGCGTTCCTCTTTCCGGATTTCTCCTGTGGAAGCGTCTACGTCATACTCGTATTTGTATCCGCCTACCCGGAATTCCACCTCATACAGCATCACGCCGTCGTCGCAGTCGAGTTCAATTTCCAATTCGGCGGCTGTCGCATCGGTCGCGCCCGCCCGCTGAAAGGCGATTTCCTTGGCCTTGGTTTCCCCGATATACGCGCCGTTGCTTGCCTGCCCGGTAAAGGACACGCCGTCCAAGGCAATCTTGCGGGAAGACGCCAGCAAATTGAGATCGTTGATCGGCAGCTTGGCGAGCGAAGCGAAATCAAGCAGGCTATCCGCCTCCACCAGTTGCCGGACCAAGGCGGCTTTACCGACCGAAATTCCGTATTGCCGGGCCAGTTCGCTGAGTTCGCCGTCTGCCGACGTAGTCTGGCTGAGGACGGCTCCGTTCACCTGCCCATCTTGTAATAACTGCTCCACCTCGGAAGAAAGCCGCTCCTGGAGCGCCGCCCCTTTGGCGGCATCCTTGTTTTCCACCGTAATCAGGATGGAATTCGCCAGCTCGTCGATATAACCGTTTTGCAGCATGGAACCGATCAGGGCGTTCATCGCCACGTCCAGTGAAGCGCCTTTCAAATCCATGTTGCCCAGGATTTCTTTAGCATCGTCGTTGAGCGCTTCGGCGGAAAGTACCTTTTCCGAGCGGTTCACTTTCATTTCAATGCTGGGATTCACGTCGAGCTGCACAATGGAATCCACCCCATTGTTGATTTGACGGTAGGCAAAAACGGATCCTCCCGTTACCAGGGCCACGGCGGCAGCCGCCGCAACCACGACTTTCCAGGGTTTGCGGGGCCGTTTCGTCTCCGTGATCTGCCGGATTTTATCCTCCGCCATCGGCTCCGCGGTACGGCTGCCGGTCAGAACATCCTCCATCACATCCGGGGTTGTCTCCTGGACCTCTTCCGCCAGGCGTCGTTCAATCTCCTGGTTTTTCTCTTTTTTATTCATTGTCTCCATCTCCTTCCTGTCCTGCCGGATTACCCGAAAGCCGATCGGCACACAGCCGTTTTTATTCCGCCAGCATGCCGGATAATTCCCGCCGCAGCTTGGCAAGCGCCCGATGATAGCGGGAAAGTACCGTGGACATCGGCTGCTCCAACAACGCCGCGATTTCCCGGTGCTTGAGACCGGAAACCGCATGCAGCATCACAATCTGCCTTTCGTCGTCGGCAAGGCGGCGCATCGCCGCCGCAAGCACCAATCGGTCGTCGCTGCCACTGTGAAAAAGCGCCGTTTCCTCCGGCCATTGTTCCGGTGTATCGGGATAAACGGTTTTTCCCGATTCCCGCAACCGCATCCGGGCGAGGTTGCGCGTAATCGTAAGGATCCACGCCATCGGTTTCCCCTCCGGCCGGTAGGCGGATGCCGCGCCGCACAGCCGAATATAGGTGTCCTGCATCACGTCCTCCGCATCGTGTGTGTTCTTCAGTATCGACAGGGCAAAGCCGTACACCGCCGCGGATGTCTCGGCATACAGGGCGCGGAGAGCCTCCTCGCTACCCTGCGCGATTTCCGCAAGCAGCCCTTCATCCGGAGTCGGCGCGCTGTGCGCCGCCGTTTCTGCAATTGCCGACGTCAAACAAAAGAAAAACATAAACCGTACTCCTCTCCATCGCCCCTGTCATTCCATTAATGCACGGGTAACGGTTTTTATTGCATAATATTGAAAAAAATTTTTTATTATATAAATTTTAGCCGGCGGGCAGCCATTAAAATCCGCTTCCTTGTTTCCAAGGACGAAAAACCACCCATTTTCGATAAAGTCAGCCGTCATACCACAATTTTCCCAACGAATCGCCGCCCTCGCTTCGGCGGTTCCGATTAGCCTGCAGGAACATAGGGGGATATGAGCAGCAAACACCATTTTGGAAAAGCCGGGGCCTTTCGTTTCAAGGCCCTGGCTTTTCCACGCCTGCTTTATTCCACGCTTTTCAGGGATTCTACCATGTCGATTTTCCGGATAACCCGGTTGGTGAGCAGGTTCACTAACACGGAGAAGCCCAAGGTAATAACCGAAGAAACCACATAATTGATCCAGGAGGTCTCCCTGGTAAACATCACCATGTCG
>CAMMRL010000066.1 GCA_946499275.1 uncultured Clostridia bacterium
ACCTCGTCCTCCGGTTTCACGTCCAGGATTTCGGGCAACAGCGGCCGCCCGATGTTCCCGCCTAGGTGAACCCGCCGCCCGGATTCTTCCAGAAGGCGCGCAATGACCGACGTGGTGGTGGTCTTGCCGTCCGATCCGGTCACGGCGGTCACCGGCGCGGGGGACAGAGCCAGGAAAAGCTCCATCTCCGACGTAACCGGGATCCCGCGACGGCGGGCCTGCTCAAATTCGGGCAGATAGGGCTTCATGCCGGGCGTACGAAGAATCAGATCCACCCCCGCTTCCTCTAAAGCGGAAAGGTAACCGTCGCCCAGGCAAAGCGACGCGCCGGCGTTCTCCAACCGGCCGGCAACATCCCCGAGCTGTTCACGTGTCCGGCGGTCGCAGGCCGTTACCTTCGCCCCGTACTGCAGGAACTGCAGCACCACCGGCGTATTGTTGTTGCCGATCCCGCAAACGGCAACCCGTTTTCCGTTCAGCCAATCCAAAAAATCCGCGGCGTTCCTCGTATTCAAAAGTCTCATCATCCTTACCATCATATTCCTCGGTATATTATACTGAGATCACGCGGAAATATCAATCGAATCCCGGAAAATCCAAAGAAAGCGCCCGCATTCTTCCAATCCATTGCATTCCCGTCCGGATTTCCAACAGCCACAACAGCAATAAGCCAGCAATAACCTCCCCGAAGGGATGCCGCTAAAGGTTTCCCGAGAAAAAATCCAATGGGTTCCGGGCGCACCCGCACAAACCGTTCCCGCTTGTTTTGCGGTTGATCGCCGATTGGTCCATGGATTCGTAAACATTTTATAAACGATGGGGGAAGCCGTTGCAGTTTTGTGAAAAAAACGGTACAATATAACAGAATACAAAATTCAAACGAATCGGGTTCATTTCCCGGCGTCCGAACGCCCTTCGGCGAAAGGAACTGATCAATATGTTTTTTTACGAGGGTTATATCTGCCCTGTTTGCAAAAGAAAATTTCAGGAAACGGACGACATCGTCGCCTGCCCTCAGTGTGGCGCGCCCCATCACCGGGAGTGCTGGAAGCAGGAAGGGCACTGCCATTTTGAAGCCGATCACGGCACCCCGCAACAGTGGAAGCGTCCAGAGGAACCGGCCGGCGTGCCGAATCCCGGGCCGTCCGGTGCGGCCCGCGGCCCGCAGGTGGCTCCGCCCCCCGGCAATGCGGCAGGCGGGCGTGTCTGTCCGCACTGCGGCAAGACGAACGTGGAGTACGCGGAATTCTGCTCTTACTGCGGGCAGGAACTGCCGGCAGCGGATTGGAAGTCGGGCCCTGCACAGCAAACGCCGCCGAACTATCAGCAGCCGCCCTATCAGCAATACCAGCAACCGCCAGTCGGCCCCTCTTCGGGAAATTCCTATTATCCCGGCGGCTACGGCGAGTATTCCCCCATTCGGATTCCGGTGGTTGACCCGCTTGGCGGCGTGCCGCAGGGGGAAAGCATTGACGGGGAACGGGTGGAAGATGTCGCCGCTTTTGTGGGACCCAATTCGGCGTATTACCTGCCTCGCTTTTACAAAATGTCGAAAACCGGTTCCCGTCTCTCCTGGAACTGGCCGGCCTTTTTGATTACGCCATACTGGCTGCTTTATCGTAAGCAGTACGTCCCCGGCTGTATCCTGCTTGTGCTGGATATGCTCAAAACCTTTCTCAACGCGTTTGTTCTGGGGACCTATATCTATCCCCAGCTGGATATGACGAGCACGGTGTCCATGTATCAGTCCATGCTTACCCAGATGGAAAACGGGCGGCTGACGATTTATTTCACGATCCTATTCCTTATGACCCTGGTCAGCTTGCTGCTCCGTGTTCTATTTGGGTTAATCGGGAATTCCCTTTACCGGAGAGATGCGGTAAAAAAGGTGAAAGCCATCCGCGAAAAGTCCGGGACCGCTTCCCCGCTGCAGCCAGGCGTGCAGGACGGGTATCTTCGTCAGGCATTGGCCCAGAGTGGCGGTGTCTCGCTGCTTCTGGTGGCGGTATCGGCCGGGATTGTCTGGTTTGCACAGGTCCTTTTCCAGACGCTGTTTTTGTATACGTTTTAATGCCGCTTTGGAGATCAGCGGGCGGCTTTATCCATTTTAACTTTTGTGTTTCCCCGGTTCGTCCCATCGATCTGCTGAGAATAGGGTGGCTTGCTTATGCTAGATTTGCATGATAAAACCTGCCCGATCTGCGGGAAGACGTTTGCCGTCGGAGACGACGTGGTCGTCTGCCCTCACTGCGGCGCGCCCCATCACAGGGAGTGCTGGAAGAAAAACGGCCGCTGCGCGTATGCGTCCTCCCATGGGACGGCGGAACAGTGGCGTCCCCCGCTTGACCGGGAAGACGACGATGTGTGGGTATGCGGCAACTGCGGGACAGTGAATCCCACGGAAAGCGAAACCTGCCGGAAATGCGGAAGGGCGTACGACGAGCCACCCCTCCCCCAGCCGGAGGATCAGACCCCCCCGGTAGATCCGGCTGTTTTTTCGCCGCCTTACACCCCCTATGGCGAAGTGCCTTCCGACGGCGTCGTGGGCGGGGAAACGGCGATGGACCTGGCGACCTTTCTCGGCCCGAACGCAGGCTATTATCTTCCGCGGTTCCAATATATCGAACAAAGCCGGAATCCGGTTTCCTGGAACTGGGCGGCGGCGCTCTTCCCTGTAGAATGGCTGCTGTACCGTAAAATGGAGAAAGCGTTTTTTCTTGCCTTTGCTGTTTTTGCGGTGTTGGCTATCCCCTATGTGGCGGTTTTTGTTTTGGGATGGCGGGCGATGGCTGCCGATCCCTCCGCGCTGCAGGCGTTTTTGTCCGGCGGGGAAATTCCGGAGGGGAGCACACCGGCCTGGCTGTTTCTCCTCACACATATTGCTTCGCTCCTTTCGCTGGCCCTGCGGGGGGCGTTGGGGATGCGCGCCAACGACCTATACTGGCGGCATACCAAACATCGGATGAAAAAAGCCCATGCCGGAAACGCCGGGGAAACAGGCTTCCGCCAAACGCTCGCCCAAAAGGGCGGCGTTTCCCCCGGATGGGTCGCCTTATATATAGCCGTGTTGACTGTTGCTACAGGGGCGGTGATCTTTCTGCTGCTATGGCAACTTTTATAAAAGAGGAACCCTTTCCCGTTGTTTAATCCGTAGGCAGCGCTTCCCAATCGGAATTGATAAATCGATTTCCAATAAATCACCGAGTATAAATTCATATAGAAAACCGAAAGAGAGGAAAAACCATGCCTCACCAGAAAATCCGCAAGGCCGTCATCCCGGCGGCAGGACTCGGCACCCGGGTGCTTCCCATCAGCAAGGCCATACCCAAGGAGATGCTCCCCATTGTGGACAAGCCCGCCATCCAATATATTGTAGAGGAAGCGGTCCGCTCCGGGATTGAGGATATCTTGATTATCACCAACCGGAACAAAGGGGTGATCGAAGACCATTTCGACCACGTTCCGGAATTGGAAGCCCGCCTGGCGGCTTCGGGAAAAGACGATACGCTGCAGGAACTCAACGATATCACCCATTTGGCAAACCTGTATTTTATCCGGCAGAAGGAGACGAAGGGACTCGGCCACGCCGTTAACTGCGCCCGCTCCTTTGTGGGGAACGAACCGTTCGCTATCCTGTACGGGGACGACGTAATCATCGGGGAAGACCCGGCCTGCGGGCAGCTCTGCCGCGCGTATGAGGAATTCGGGCTCGGGGTGGTCGGCATTAAGGAGGTCACGCCGGAACAAATCCTGCGGTATAGTTCCTTGAAGGTGGACAAGCTGCGGGACAACCTGTACAAAGTCACCGATATGGTCGAAAAGCCCTCCCCGGACAAGATCCTTTCCCTCTTTTCGATCCTGGGGCGCTGTGTGCTCCCGCCTGAGATTTTCGACATCCTGGATCAGACCCCGCCCGGCGCGGGCGGCGAAATCCAGCTTACCGATGCGATGCTGGTGCTCGCCCGCACGAAAGGGATGACCGGGGTGGATTTCACCGGAAAACGGTACGATATGGGAAACAAGCTCGGTATCCTGCAAGCGACCTGCGAAGTGGCGCTGCAGCACCCGGAAGTGGCCGACGGTTTCCGCGCCTATTTGAAAGAACTGGTTAAAACGTTATAAAAGGAAATGAAACAACAAAGCCGTCCGCTTTTTCCTGTCGAAAAGGCGGGCGGCTTTTCTGGTGGGAGGACTCTAAAATGGACAAAACCCGAAAAAAGCGATGGCTTGTCATTCTAAGCGCCTTTGCCGGCGCCTGTCTGCTTGCCGGGCTTACGCTATTCCTCCTGGTTTGGAACGGCGTCCTTTTGCTGAATTCCCCTTCCAGGGAAACCTATCCGGTGCGCGGGGTGGACGTCTCCTCTTACCAGGGAGAAATCGACTGGCCGGTGCTGGCCGGGCAGGACATCCAGTTCGCCTTTATCAAAGCCACCGAGGGCAGCCGCTTTGTGGACAACTATTTTTCCTACAACTTTGCGCAGGCGCAGGAATCCGGTTTGCGGGTCGGCGCTTACCATTTTTTCAGTTACGACAGCCCCGGAGAAACCCAGGCGGAAAATTTTATCCGCACCGTTCCCGTCGTCCAAGGGGCGCTGCCTCCGGTGGTCGACGTGGAGTTCTACGGCGGCAACGAAAAGCACCCACCGGAAAAAGAGCCGGTGGTGCGGGAACTGTCCGTTATGCTCGAAAAGCTGGAAAAACAGTATGGCCAAAGGCCCATCCTGTATGCTACCGAAAAGTCCTATTCCTTGTACCTCGCCAGAGGCTTTGCGGATTACGATATCTGGATCCGCAACGTGATTACCTCCCCCACCTTGTCCGACGGGCGGGACTGGACCTTCTGGCAGTACACCAACCGGGAGCGGTTGGACGGATACCGGGGAAAGGAAACCTTTATTGACATGAACGTATTCGCCGGGACAAGGGAAGAATTCGCCGTTTACGGCGGTGGGGCGGCCTGACCTTTCAACGGAATGCAGGATATAGTCAAAATATTTTATTCGGAAAAATTGCGGGGACAATCTATACATCCGCATCAAGAGATACGGACGGGCTTTGCCGGCAACCAACGGTTCCCTGTCGCTGTTCCGGCATTCCGGGACAGCGGAACATCCCATCCTAAACTATGCGCAGCGGCAGTTTTCCTATTGAACGAGCATGCCGCCGGCCGCTCAGGTTGCCACGTTTCCCCATGGATTATTGTTGATCGATATTAAATAAACAGGTATCCGGGCCCGATATATTCCAGTAGAAAACGACACGATTTCCCGTTCCCCGGCTCAACCGAGGGATTTTTCTTGCCTTTTCGACGACATACAAGAACCGCCGGCCCCCTAAGGGGCCGGCGGCTTTTTCTGTTTTCCAACGCGGTTTCTTTCCACATGCGGGCTTAATCCGCCGCCACATCCTTTTCCAGCAGCCCTTCCAGCTCGGCAAGCATCGATTCGAACTCGGCAAGCGCCGCCTCCACCGGGGCGGGGGTGGACATATCCACCCCGGCGCGCTTGAGGGTTTCCGCCGGGTAATCGCTGCCGCCCGCGTGCAGGAAGGCGAGGTACCGGTCCACGTCCCCACCGCTCAGCAGTTCGCGGGTGATCGCCGCGGCGGCAGAGAAACCGGTTGCGTATTTGAAAACATAAAAGGCGTTGTAAAAATGCGGGATGCGCGCCCATTCCCACCGCATGTACTCATCGATTTCCACGTCCGGCCCGAAATAATCCCGCAGCAGCCCGCCGTATACATCGCAGAGGACCTCGCCGGTCAGCGGTTCGCCCCGCTCCGCCATCTCGTGTACTTTCAGTTCGAACTCCGCAAACATGGTCTGGCGGAACACCGTGCCCTTGAACTCCTCCAGGAAACGGTTGATGAGGAACGCCTTCTCGGTTTTCCCCTCGGGGGTGGAGACGTCGCACCCGCCGATCATCCCTCGCATCAGGATATTCTCGTTCACGGTGGAGGCGATTTCCGCTAGGAAAATCGGATAATCCTTGGTCATATAGGGCTGGGTATCGGAATAATAGGTGTGCATGCAGTGCCCCGCCTCATGTGCGAGGGTGAACACATCCCCCAGCTGCCCGACGAAATTAAGGAGCATATACGGATGCACGCCGTACACCCCGGTCGCATACGCGCCGGTCGCCTTGCCCTTGGTTTCGTAGACGTCTACCCAGCCGCCGGCCAGCAAGCGGTCAAGATCCCTGCCGTATTCCTCCCCCAGCGGCGCGAGATAATCCTTTACCATCTGTTTGGCCTGCTCGTAGGTGTATTCCTTATCCGGCATCTCCACAATCGGGAGATAGCAGTCGTAAATATGCAGCTTCTCCACCCCGAGACGGCGGCGGCGGAGTTCCAGATACCGGTAATACGCGGGCAGATGGGCACGTACCGTCTCAATCAGCCCGGTATACACCGAGCGGGGGAGATTGTCGGCGAACAGCGCCTGGTCCAGGCAGCTTTCAAAATTCCTCGCCTTCGTGCCGAACACATCCGCCCGCACGTTGCCGGCGTACAGGGCGGCGATAGTGTTCCCCATCCCCGCAAACGCGGTGTGCATCGCCTGGAAAGCGTCGGCCCGCACCCGGCGGTCCCGGCTGTCGCGGAACTTGCCGAACAGCCCGTCGGTCAGTTCCACCCGCTTGCCTTTCTCGTCGGTGACTTCCCCCCGTTTCAAATCCACGCTGTCCAGCATGGTGAACGCGGCGTCCATGCTTTCCAGCGCCGGGCCGGCCATCGCGAGGAGCTGCTCCTCCCTAGCAGATAGGACATGGGCGCGGGAGCGGATCACGTCATCCGCCATATGGCGGAAATCCGTAAGCGCCGGATCGCCGTACACCCAGGCGTGCAGCGTGTCCGGCTCCATAGCGGTCATCTCCGGCGTCAGGAACGACGAGGTTTCCTGGATTTTAAACAGGACGGTCAGGGTGCGGTCGTGCATCGCCTGATACTTCGGGTCGGCGTTGTCCACATCCATGTTCAGCTTGGCATACATATACACCTGTTCCAGCTCCCGCTCCATCTGCTCGAACAAAAGGAGCGCGCTTTTCAGCGTTTCCGGGCCTTCCGCCAGGCGGCCCCGGTACTTCGCGAGCTGTTCCGCCTTTGCCTGTACATCCGCCAGAGCGGCCTCCCACTTGGACTCGTCCGCATAGATATCGGTCAGTCTCCAGGTATATTCGGCGGGGATTTCACTGCGATTGGTATACGTCATGTTGATTCTCCTCCATATAGCGCCGTCCACACGGCTGCTCTGTTTTCCCTTTTCCGACGGCGCAATCGAGAAATGCTCCGCATTTCTCCCTCACGGACGGTTGCGCCGGGCCGTCCACACGGCTGTTTTGTTTTGCGTTTAAAATATTATAGCACATATCCGATAAAGTTTCCGGAAAATTTTGCCGTTTGCCTTCGGTTGGCGTACCGTTAACCTTTATGTGGCACCCTGCATCCGGTACGTTCGATTCATGTTAAAGGAAGATTCCTTTTGCCCGTAAATTTTCCAAACATTCCCGCCGATAACATTCATCGTGCTCCGGATACACCGGTAGGTGTGTTGCCGCTTCCTTCAACGCCGCCATATCGGGAAAAATCGGTTCCCGCCGGCGGCCGCAGTACCCTGGATCCCGCCACCGCGGATCAATCCGGTAGCCCCGGCGCTCCATCTCCCGCATTACCCGCTGATGGTACACCGCCAGCCATTCCGGCGGATGGCGGAACACATAGTCAACCACCGCGTGCCGTTTTCCCCAGGACAAGCCCCGCAGGGCGCAACATTCCCGGTGCTGCCCCAAAAGCTGTGCCCGCGGCAACAAGGGCAAAAGCGCCTCATGCCATAGTCGCAAAGTCCCGCCCCCTCTCATTCCCTAGTATGCGCAGACCCCTTTCCTCCATACGGCATAGAATGGAAAAAGGCTTCCACATCATTTGGAAAGGAGCGTTTGATCTGTGCCGATAAAAGAATATGATCGAAGCAAAGCCGTCGCTTATGCACATCAATGGGCGTTTTCACGCAACCCGGCCTATTACGATTTTTCCTCCCTCGGCGGGGATTGTACCAACTTCATCTCCCAATGCCTGCGGGCGGGCGGTGCCCCGATGAATTACACGCCGACCACCGGATGGTTTTACAACAGCTTATCCAGCCGTGCCCCGGCCTGGACCGGCGTGGAACAGCTTTACCGCTTTCTCACACAGAACAAAAACGCCGGCCCTTTCGCCCACCCCGCCGTTCAGGAGGAGATTCGACCCGGCGATATTATCCAGCTTTCCTTTGACGGCGTCCGTTTCAGCCACAGCCTGCTCGCCGTCGAAGTAAACGAGGGGGGATCCTACGGCCGGCCGGAAATCCTGGTTGCCACCCACAGCGACGACAGCGACTACCGCCCGCTGGACAGTTGGATCGGCGTAACCCGCCGTTATCTCCATATCGCCGGCGTTCGCTGAGTAAAAGCCCGTGCACCGGCATTATTTTTCCGTCGCACACCCGGAATTTCTGCGATTCCCGCTCTAAGGTTTCCGCCACACCCTTTGTTCTTTCCCCACTGATTTCCCTTTTTGCAGCGGGGCCTTCCCCTTTATCCCGCCCTGCGTACACGACGCCTTTATCTTATAGTAGTCCCTGAATGAAACAGGCTTGCACCGCCTTTTCGATCGATTTATCGGGTATAGTGTTCGGAGAGATATTCCTCCACTTCCCGATCAATCGTCCTTTCCATCTCTTGTTTCCACAAAATGTATTCCTGTTCCTCCTGCTCTTTCACATGTCCCAGGCTTTCATACTCGTCTTGTCGATAGAACATCGCTTTCTGCAACGCCGCTTGATGTTGTTCGGTTCCCGTCTGACCCGCCTTGAAATAATATTGATTCACCTCTTGAATCTTCCAGTTACGCTGGTCTAGGATCTCCTGTCTCTGCAACTCTACCTCCGCGAGAATATGCTCGTTCCGTTCTTTTCTATCCTCGATTTCTTTCGCGTATTTCTCTTCAATTTCCCGGCGGACGGCATGAAGGATTTCCTCCGTCAAAGGCGGCTTGGCGGACGTCCCCACCGTTTGGGATGCGGTGGCTGTCCGTTTCGTTGTTCGATCTGTTGTTGGATTGGTCGTGCGATTTGACGTGTGTTTTGTTGTCCGTTTCGCTGTGCGTTTTGTAGTCTGCTCAGCAGGCCGCTTTGTCGTGGGCTTGCGTGTAGTGCCTACCGTGCTTACGGATGGCCGACGGGAAACGGTGGGAAAATTTTCCGTTGTGGATCCCGCTGTTAAAGAGGTCCCCATTTCCACCGGAAAAGAACCGACGGACATGCCTACCTCATCCGGATGGTTTAACGTTCCTCCGTCGGAATCCTGCGGCGTCGAAAAGCCGTTGGAATCCGGAGAAGGCAGGTCGCGGTGGGTTCGAATGTAGGAAAGGATGATCAACAACGTTATCCCAACCAAGAGAATAAGGACAAAAGCGGTCATCAGCAACGAGGGTTTTTCCTTCGATTCCGGTTTTTCCAAATTTCTCACCCTTTCTCCAATATTTTCCTTTTATTTTACACTACTCCGGCAGTTCATACAATTTTTTAGGCGTGAAACATACACACAACACATGTAAAAGGAGACAGGCTTCATGTATCAATCACCCGTTCGGCAACCGAAAACATGGCAAACGGAAAGCCCTCTATATACAGAAAAAAATCCACCCGGTAACAACAAACAGGCCTGCAATCGCTGCGAGCGGCATATCCCCTCTCTCTACGAAACGAGATTTCGTGCATGGGCGGGACAAGCGCGGGACTATGGAGAAAAAGCAGCCCTATTGGAACGGCTTACGGACGGCGCGCCACATCTGGAAAACGATCCGCTGGTACGTCAAGCCAGGGAACTGCGCCAAAAAGAGCAGCAAGCGCGGCAGGAGTTCCATGATTTGTTGTATAATTACCCACTTCCACCACTGCAATGGGAGGTTCTCCGGCGGCATTACCTGCAGTATCAGAGCTGGTCTCAAATGGCGGAGGACACCGGCTACTCCCGTCGTTATCTGCTCCTCCTTCATGCCAGGGGGATGCGACAGCTACTGATAGGGACAAGCCATACAGAATCCATCCGACAGGAAGACAGCCCATCGTAGTTCTACCGTTCCTCCGCAGAAAAAAGGGCAAACGCGGCACAGCGTTTGCCCTTTTTCCCTATTTCTTCAGATTTTCTCATTCCGGTTTGATTGGGACGAACCCAACCTGCTTTCTATAAACAGGCTATATGCCGAATCAACCGGCACCCATCCCGATCCCCACCGCAATCGCCTGCGTGCTTCCCGCTATCATGCCCAAGCCCATTCCTCCTATTTCCATCGCCCGACGGCATAGCCGTTAAGCACCATGCCGGCGGGCGATGTCCCGTTAAAGGTGATCATCCGGATATCGGTGGTCGTGGTGGTCGGCCCGTCGGCCGCCGTCCAGACAAACCCGTTGGACTGCACCGTCGTATACACCTGCGGAAGGTCGGCAAAGGCGGCCGGGAAGGTCCAGGAAATCGACGCGTGCTGCAAGTCGCTCCGGGCGGTCCACGAAGCGGTACCGATCGTTTTCCGCTGGTCGCATACCATCCGTCCGCTGTTGTATTTGATATACCGCCCGTTGCCGTTGCTGCCGGTCTCTACGACATAGTCGTCGATGCCCAGATCCGCCGGGCCCGGCATCTGCACCAGCTTCCCGCTCGCGTCCAGCGTCGCCACGCCATTTTTCGCCCCTTTTTCACCGGACGGGATCGCCCCCACCTGGTGGGCGTTGGGCATCTGATTTAAGTCGCCGTTGCTGTCGATGGTCGCCACGCTTTGGTTTAACGCGCTGGTTGGCACCGCTCCGATCTCGGCGGGCGTCGGATAGGGAAGGCCGAAGTTGAACACCGCGTCCTGGGCCGTGCCGG
>CAMMRL010000067.1 GCA_946499275.1 uncultured Clostridia bacterium
CCTCCACCACGTCCACCACTTCCGCTTCCAATAGGCCGTCTCCGAACACCAGGATATTCCCCGGCTTAGCCCGCCGGCCGGGTCCGGCGAGCACCTCCCATCGGTCCTTCCCTCGTGGATGGAGCAGCAGCAGTTCCACCGACGCGCCGGTATCCTTTTTCCTCCCGTACAGCCGGGCGGGAAGCACCCGGGAATCGTTCAATATCAAGCAATCCCCCGGGTTGAGGAAATCCGGTAAATCGTAAAAATGCCGGTCGGCGAGTACGCCGGTCTCCCGGCCCATCACCAGCAGGCGGGAGTGGTCACGCGGCTCCGCCGGCTCCTGCGCGATTAGTTCGGGCGGAAGGTTATAAAAATAATCGCTTTTTTTCATTGGTTTCGCCTGTTTGGTCTTGTCCATGGAACGGCCCCGTTTCTTCTGGTCTGTTTTTCTCTTTCGGTAATTGCCTTTCTATGATAGCAGGGAATTTTCCCGGTGACAAGCGTGGATTTCCATTCCAAAAAGCGGACACGTAAATTCTACCAGAAATTGAGTTTAAAAACGAGAAAATCTTCATTTGACAAGCAGGGAAAGGAATGATACAATACCCACAACAATAGCATATACTAAGTAAGGAATAGAGGCGCGCTGAACGAAGAGTAACTGCGGGAGACACCGGGTCGATGAACGCGGGCGAAAGGCGTCAGCGCCGAAGGGCGGCATTCACCGGAGGAAGCCGGCCCTGGCCATGCGGTTAATAGTCGTATGGCTGTCATCACAAAGCGGATGAAGCGCTATTCTCGAGAAGGTCGCGGCGGCACGCCGTCCCCTTCCCGTTGAAGCAGTTTTTGCTTTGTGTTGGCAGCCGGTTTGAAAGCCGGCTTTTTTGCTGCCATGGAATCCGCTTACTTAGAAAGGAATGGTTACAATGGAAAACAAGAAGTTTAACGTCGGCATTATCGGCTGCACAGGTATGGTGGGCCAACGCTTTGCAACGCTGCTGGAAAACCACCCGTGGTTTACGGTCACCGCCCTGGCGGCCAGCCCCCGCTCGGCGGGAAAGACGTACGCCGAAGCGGTGGGCAAGCGTTGGGTGATGGATAAACCCCTGCCTGATTCGATGAAGGATATGATCGTAAAAGACGCGTCGGACGTGGAAAACGTCGCGAAGGATGTGGATTTCGTTTTCTGTGCGGTGGATATGCCCAAAGCGGAGATCCGCGCGTTGGAGGAAGCGTACGCCAAGGCGGAGTGCCCGGTGGTTTCCAACAACAGCGCCCACCGTTTTACGCCGGACGTTCCGATGGTTATCCCAGAACTCAACCCGGAACATACCGAGATTATCCCCGCCCAGCGCGCCCGTCTCGGTACCAAGCGCGGCTTTATCTCGGTCAAATCCAACTGCTCGCTGCAAAGCTATGTGCCTGCGCTCTTCCCCCTGTCGAAATGGGGCGTAAGCAAGGTGCTGGTCTGCACCTATCAGGCGATCTCCGGCGCCGGGAAGACCTTTGACACTTGGCCGGAAATGGTGGACAACGTGATCCCCTACATCGGCGGCGAAGAAAAAAAATCCGAACAGGAACCGCTGAAGATCTGGGGTACAATCCAAAACGGCGAAATCGTCCCGGCCTCCTCCCCCGCCTTTACGGCCCAGTGCCTGCGGGTGCCGGTGAGCAACGGCCACTTTGCCGCCGTATACTGTAGCTTTGAAAACAAACCCACCAAGGAAGAAATCCTGGATACGTGGAAAAATTTCCGCGGCGCCCCGCAGGAACTGGCGCTTCCCAGTGCTCCCAAGCAGTTCCTTCACTATTACGAGGAGGACAATATGCCCCAAACGACCCTTTGCCGCGACCTGGAAGGCGGCATGGCGGTTTCCCTCGGCCGGCTGCGGGAAGACAGCCAGTACGACTACAAATTCGTCGGGCTGTCCCACAACACGCTGCGCGGCGCGGCCGGAGGCGCCGTCCTCCTGGCGGAGCTGCTGTGCGCCAAAGGATATATGGACCGTTGATCCCGGCGTCTCCCTTATGGACGAACGATGCATTCCGATCTATGAAAGGACGATCGATTATGAGCAAGAACACGATTTTCACCGGTGCGGGCGTGGCCATCGTCACCCCGATGAATGCGGACGGCAGCGTCAACCTCGAAAAATATCGCGAGCTGATTGAATGGCAGATCGACAACGGCACCGACGCCATCATTACCTGTGGCACGACCGGCGAGTCTTCCACCCTGGACCATGAGGAACATATCGCGGTGATGCGCGCCGCCGTGGAACAGGCAAAAGGCCGGGTGCCGGTCATTTCCGGCACCGGCTCCAACGACACCCGCTACTGCATCGAGCTTTCCAAGGAGGCGCGGGATCTCGGCGCGGACGCGCTGCTGCTGGTAACGCCGTACTATAACAAGACTTCGCAGCAAGGGCTGATCGCCCACTACACTACGATCGCCGACGAAATGAAAATGCCCATCCTGCTATACAACGTTCCCTCCCGTACCGGCGTGGACATCAAACCCGAAACCTACGCCCAGCTCTGCAAAAACCCGTACATTGTGGCGATCAAGGAAGCCAACGGCAATATTTCCTCCGTGGCCAAAACCATGTCCCTGTGTGACGGCAACATTGACGTTTATTCCGGCAACGACGACCAGATCGTGCCGATTTTGTCCCTTGGCGGCAAAGGCGTGATCTCGGTGCTGTCCAACATCCTGCCCCGGCAGACCCACGACATTGTAGCCCGCTGGTTTGCCGGCGACATCGAGGGGAGCCGCCGGCTGCAGCTCGAATATTTCGAGCTCGCCGCCGCGCTGTTCAGCGACGTGAACCCAATCCCGGTCAAGGAAGCGATGAACCTCATGGGGATGGATGTGGGCGACTGCCGCCTGCCGCTCTGCCGTATGAGCGAGCAGGGGCGCACCGCATTGGCTGCCGTGCTGAAAAAATATGGGCTGATGCAGTAACCCCCCTCCCGGAAAGGAAAAGGATGTGCAAATGGATATGACCAGAATCCTTCTCAGCGGCTGCAATGGGAAAATGGGCCGCGTTATCACCGCCTGTGTGGCGGAACGTTGCGATTGCAAAATTGTGGCCGGGTTTGACATCAACACCGAAAGCCACGCCGGTTTTCCCGTGTTCGCCAAACCGGCCAACTGCAGCTTGGACGGAGACGTACTCATCGATTTCTCCCACCCCAGCGCCCTCACCGGGGCACTACAGTATGCGCTGGAGCATCGCATCCCGGCGGTCATCGCCACCACGGGGCTATCGCCGGAACAAGTGGAGGAAGTGAAAAAGGCGGTGGGACAGATCCCGGTATTTTACAGCGGCAATATGTCGCTGGGGATCAGCCTGATTACCGAACTGGCGCGCAAAGCCGCCGCCGTGCTCGGCGGCGATTTTGACATCGAGATTATTGAAAAACACCACAATCAGAAAATCGACGCCCCTTCCGGCACGGCGCTGATGCTGGCGGACGCGCTTTCCGAAGCTTTGGATTACGAGCCGAAATATGTTTATGAGCGGCATTCCGTACGGAAAAAGCGGGAGAAAGAGGAGATTGGGATCTCCTCCATCCGCGGCGGTACGATCGTGGGTGAACACGAAATCTTGTTTGCCGGGCGTGACGAGATGGTCTCCATCTCCCACACCGCCATGTCGAAGGAAATTTTCGCCGTGGGCGCGGTCAATGCCGGGCTTTTCCTTCTGGGAAAAGCCCCCGGCCTTTACTGCATGGCAGACCTTGTGCGGGAATCGTAATTTCCCGGGGAATGCACGGATATGGCAATGGGATGTACGGCAATTGCCGTACATCCCATTTGCTTTCGTCCAATCATCATTTTCGCCCGTCTCGGCCCTGCGGCTGAAAGAGCGCCGCCATTGTCGGCGTACTCCGCATAGAAACAAAGTCGTCCTCAGCGATCACCAGATGATCAACCAGCCGGATGCCGGCCACATCCAGTACCTGCGCGATTGTCCGGGTGCTGGCCTGATCCTCCGCGCTGGGTAAGGCAAACCCGCTGGGATGGTTGTGGGCGATCACGACGGCCGTCGCGTGGCTGGTGATCGCCTGCTCTAATATCCTCCGCACGCTGATCTCCGTCGCATTGATGCTGCCCTCCGACACAAACGCGCAGCTCAGAACCTTGCATTTATTATCCATACATACCACAAGGACGCGTTCGTTCTGTTCCCCCAAGAACTTCGGCAGGACGTATTCCCCAATTTTGTCCGGGGTATCCAAAATCATATCTTTGGGTAGGTCGCGGTCGTAATACTCACGGATAAGAGAGCCGCTGAAGCGGATGAGCACAGCGGCGTTGGCCGTGATGCCCTTTACCTTTATCAATTCGTCATACGACGCTTTCAGCACGCCGGGAAGATTCCAGAACCGGTTAAGCAGTGCATGGGCCATTTCATTGGTATCTTTGCGGGGAATACCAAAAAATAAAAGCAATTCCAGGATCTGATGCTCCTCAAACCCGCGAAGGCCTTCACGTAAAAAGCGTTGCTTCAGACGCTCCCGATGCCCATCGCGAATACCGCTGTTCTTCTGTTTTCCTTCCAGGCCCATAGTCTCCCCCCTATCTGCCGCCAATAAACGGTATTATTATAAAAACCGCGGCATGTATCCCAAACGATAGATACCACAAAAGCCGGCATTATGCACTTGCGTCAAGTGGACGGCGCAGCCGGATATTTCAAAGCAGACAACAGGCCGGGTTATGTTTATTATACCATAAATAACCAAATTTTGAAAAGACGGGGAAATGTGTTATACTGGGATTGTCGTGAACTTTCACCTTTCTATCGGATTCTATACACAATTACAAAAGGCAGGGCGGACTTTATGAAATCCATTACGATCCGAGCGAACGACGCGGGGCAAAGGCTCGATAAATTTCTGACGAAAACTTTCGGGAACTTGCCGGTTTCCATGATGTACAAATATATCCGGACAAAGAATATCAAGCTCAACGGCAAGCGCTGCCAGATCTCCACCCGCCTGAGCGAGGGCGACGTGATTACCTTATATGTAAAAGACGAGTTCCTGATTGAGGAGCCCCCTGTTTACGACTTCCTAAACGCATCCCGGAAACTGGATATCGTGTACGAAGACGATAACGTGCTTCTGCTCAACAAAAAAGCCGGCCTGTTAGTCCATCCGGACGATAAGGAATACCGGGACACTCTGATTGCGCGGGTACAGCGGTATCTGTACGAAAAAGGGGAATATATTCCGGACCAGGAAAACAGCTTTACCCCCTCACTAGTCAACCGGATCGACCGCAATACCTGCGGGATCGTAATCGCCGCCAAAAATGCCGCGGCTCTCCGGATCTTAAACGAAAAGTTGCGGGGCAGGGAAATCCGTAAATTTTACCTCTGCATCGTCCATGGCGCCATGAAAAAGAAAGAGGATACTCTCGAAGGCTTTCTGGAAAAGGACGGAGACAATAACCGTGTCCACATCCACCGCCGTGCGGCGGCCGGGACGCGGTCCATCCGCACACGGTACCGGGTGCTTGGGGAAAAGAATGGGTTTTCTCTGCTGGAAATCGAATTGCTGACCGGCAGAACCCATCAGATCCGCGCCCACCTGGCGTCCATCGGCCATCCGCTGCTTGGCGACGGCAAATACGGGACCAACGCGCTGAACAAGGGAACCGGGTACGATAAGCAGGCGCTTTGTTCCTACCGGCTGATTTTTGATTTCCAGCCGCCGGATGAAAAGGCTGCGGAGGAAGCGCACGCACTGGACTATCTTCGAGGGAAAGAATTTTCCTTGGACGATGTGTGGTTTGTCCCTGCTTTCTGGAAAGGGATTGAACGCAGTCCTCAATAACCCGTCCAGTACAAATGGCCAAAAACGGAAAAGAGGGCTGTGGATAAATCCACAGCCCTCTTTTTATCTTTTTTTGCTTAATTTTGTCAGCTTTTCCAAATCGGCGTTTTCCCCGATCACCACCAAAATATCGCCGTCGTGGATAATATCGTCCCCCTGTGGAGACACACGGATTGTTTTCCCTGAACGGACGGCCACGACATTAATCCCGTATTTTGTGCGGATATTGTTCTCCTTCAAGGTATGCCCCACCCATTCCTCCATAGCGGCCAATTCCATCAGGCTGTGCCTGGAGGAAAGTTCCATATAGTCGATGATGTTGTTACTGGCCAAACTTCTTGCCAAGCGGGAACCGATATCCTTCTCGGGCATAATCACCTTATCCGCACCGATACGCTCCAGTATCTTGGCATGAGCGTCCCCAACCGCCTGGGCCACTACAAAGCGCGCCCCATGGTCTTTCAAGGTAATGGCCGTAAGGCAGCTGATTTCCACATCCTTAATACTTAAGATCACCACGTCGAAATTCCGCAGCCCCAGCGAATCCAGCGCGTCAATATCCATGACATCCGCCTGGACGGCGTGAGTGATATCCGGGGCGATATCCGCCACCTTTTCCGGATCCTTGTCCACCCCCATCACTTCCACACCAAAACCGGCGAGCGAACGGGCTACGCTGGTGCCGAAACGGCCCAGTCCCAACACTGCCATCTGCTTCATTCATCCATTCCTGCCTTTCCGAACAATGAACTGAATACGCCTACCCTACAATCAGCCGGTCCTCCGGATAATGCAACGCGTCCGGCTTGGGCGCTTTCCCGGCCAAGGCCATGGAAACCGTCAGCGGGCCGAGCCGACCGCAGAACATGGTCAGGATTACCAGGATTTTTGACAACGGCGCCAATGCCGGTGTAATCCCGGTCGACAAGCCTACTGTGCCGAAAGCGGAGGTTACTTCAAACAAGATATCGCTGAGGATTTCCGTCCCCCCGGTAAAGCTTTCGATACCACAGATTAAAACCGTATCGAACAACACCAGACCCAGCGACAGCGTCGCAATGGTCACGGAACGTCTCATAAGCTGTTCATTCAGCCGCCGGTGGAAGATATTATAATCCTGTTTTCCCCGGACCATACACCCCACGGACAGCAATACCACAAAAAACGTCGTGGTCTTGATCCCGCCGCCGGTCGATGCCGGTGACGCCCCGATAAACATATAGATAATACTGACCAGATTGGCAGCCGGCGTCAGGTCTCCCTGCCCGATAGTATCAAACCCCGCCGTACGCAGCGTTACCGACTGAAAACAGGCCGCCATAGCTTTCTGCGGGACGTTCAATTCCGGATTTCCCAGCGTATCCGGGTTATTCCATTCCAGAATGCCGATCAAAAGAGCTCCCGAGACAAACAGGATACCCGACATCAGTAAAACGATGCGACTATGCAGCATCAGTTTGCTGAAACGGCGCTTTTTTACAATATCCAACACCACCGAAAAACCTAGGCCTCCGGTTGTAATCAGCAGCATGATAACAAGATTGACCACCGGGTCGCCAGCATACTGTTCCAGAGAATTGGCTTGGCCAAGCACATCGAAACCCGCGTTGCAGAAAGCGGAAACCGCCAGAAAGATCGCATGATAGATCCCGCGGAACAAGCCGAATTCCGGCACGAGACGAAAAGACAGGATTAACGCCCCTGCCCCTTCCGCAGCGAAGGTGACAAGCAACGCGTTACGAACCAACCGTACAACGCCCTGGATCGAATCTAGGTTATAGGATTCCTGGATCAGCAGCCGCTCCCGCAGAGAAATGCGCTTGCCGACCAACATAAAAAGCAACGACGCAATCGTCATAAACCCGAGACCGCCAATCTGGATAAGCAGCATAAGCACAATCTGCCCGAACAGCGAAAAGGTCACGCCAGGGTTCACCACCGTCAGCCCGGTGACGCACACCGCGGAGACCGAGGTGAACAGCGCATCCAAAAAGCCTAGGCTGTAACGGTCTACCGTTGCAACCGGTAGGCAAAGCAGGACTGCGCCGAAAAGAACGACGCAAAGAAAGCCCAGGACAAGCACTTGTCCGGGCCGAATTTTTCGTGAGCGTTTCGGTTGTTGGGGCGCATCGCTCCACATGGTCATACCCAGTAATCCTCCCCCGGGCTTCCGGCGCAAATGCTAAAGGCAAGCCATAGATCAAGAATCGAATGCAGGAATTTGACTTGTATAAGACAGGGGCATTATAGCACTTCCCCCTCTTCTTTTCAAGCCCCGGGTAGATGTACAATAGAAAATTTGGGGGGTTAGCCGGAGCATAGAAAAAATTAAGAAAATATTCTGGAATTTACTTAGAATATCGGTTAAAATAGTAAATGACCATTGCGTTTTCCCTTATTGATCTATACAATAGTTACTTTGAGGGTAAGGATACGATAAGTCGGTGCCAAAAATTCCGGCTTTAATGATTTCTTTTGCCAGCGCAACAGGATCCTCCGGCTTCGGATGACCGTTCGGTTGTAAGGAGACATAATCGGCAGGGAGAAGCGGGGAACGGCACCTTTGTGCCGGACGCCTAATGCAATTTCAGCAAAGCCGAAAGCAGCGATACTTATATCCCGGGCATTGCAAGAAAGGGATGGTCAGGGTGAGAAAGAAAGCGATGATGTTTTTAGCGGCGGGAACTGCAGTGCTGGCTTCCGGTCTCTTTTGCTGGAGCCTGTTGGATCAAACGCCGGTATCCTCCGATTCTTTCGATTCCGCCCCAAAATACCATTCGCCGGACACGACCGGCAGCGGCCAGAAGAGCATGGATTCCGTGCTTTTGTCCGTTCCCTATCTCAGCCAAGAGGGAATCCTCCCCAGCGGCTGTGAAGCCGTCAGCGCCACGATGGTAGTGCAGTACTACGGCCTGGACCTAGAGGTATATCACCTGATTGATCAGTATCTGCCCCGTTCCGACTTTTGGTACGAAGACGGGCAGCTTACCAATGTGTCCCCTTCGCAAGCGTTTATCGGCGACCCGTATGCGACCACCGGTCTGGGATGCTATGCCCCGGTAATCCAAAAAGCGCTGAACAGCTATTTCGAAGCGGAGAACCCCTCCCTTTCGGCCGTACTCACAACCGGGACCTCCTTAGAGGAACTTTGCAGCGAATATATCTCCAAAGACATCCCGGCTCTTATATGGGCCAGCATCCGAATGCAGCCACTGAAATCCGGGATGCAATGGCGGCTCAGCGGGGGCCAGGGATCCTTTACTTGGCAATCCCCCGAACATTGTCTGGTCCTGGTGGGGTTCGACGACGACTTTTATTATTTCAACGATCCGTACCAGTCCCAGGGGCAAGTCTCTTATGATAAGCAATTGGTCGATTCCCGTTTCCGCCAGCTCGGCATGCAGTCTGTGGTTGTGCAGTATAAATAAAATAGTCATTGAAAAGGCCCCTGGCGAAAGCCGGGGGCCTTTTCAGCTGCCTGTCAGGAGGAAAAGCCCGCGTCCAGCAGGGCGGCGGCATCCTCATACCGCGCCTGATCGGAAGGTGCGTCCATTACGACGGCGAACATGGTCACGCCATTTTTCTCCGCTGTGGCGACCAGGCAGTCGCCCGCCTGATCGGTAAAGCCGGTTTTCATCCCGGTGGCGCCTTCGTAAAAACAGGTGTCTCCCGTTCTGACCAACCGGTTGCTGTTTTTCCACGTAACATCCTCGCCCGATTCGAACACATCCCGAATATGCTCTTTACCGATCACGTTTTTAATCTCCGGCAAACGGTAAGCATAACGGGCAATGGTCAGGATATCCATCGGCGTGGTGTAATGGTTGCTGTTGTGAAAACCGTCCGGATTGACAAAATGGCTGGAAACAGCGCCGAGCGCCTTCGCCTTCTGGTTCATGAGAGTGCAGAAAACCTCCACCGCCTCCTTGGCGGAAAGAGATGGATCCCCGGCTTGCTGGCGGCCGATTCCCGCCGCCAACACATAGGACGCGTCGTTGCCTGATTCCAACAGCATCGCATGGATCAGAACATCCCGCTTCATACTCTGGCCTTTTTCTAGGTAGGCAATACTGGAATCCTCTTCCACCAGAAGGAGCTCATCCCCGACGGTAAAAACCGTGTCCTCATCGCAATTTTCCACCGCGACGATCGCGGTCAGCAGCTTTGTCAGGCTGGCGGGATAGCAGCGTTCGTCATACCCGTATCCATAGACCACCTTCCCTTGGGTGGCGTTGAAAAGGATCGCATGCTTCGCCTGTGGAATCACGCCCGTTCCCGGAAGGGCCGGGTTGGTAGGGGCGGGCGGCGAGGTGGGGACGGTAGGCGGCGAGGTTTGCTTTGAAGTTGAAGCCATCGTCGTAGTGGCAGTGGTGGAAGGCGCTTTCGACGCGGTTGTGGTAGTTTTCACCGCCGTTTCCATAGTGGAGACGGCGCTTGCGGTTGTTTCCGCCGAAGGGAGGGTGGCGCCATGAGAGGGAAACGAGGAAAAATCCCCGCCTGTTTCCCCGTCGGTCACCCATTTCCCCAGCCAGAAAATGGCGACAAGCACGATCAGCAATACCGCCACGGCGGCGCCGATACATGTGGGTAAAAACCAGGGACGGCGGTAAAACGGAAGCGGTTCGTCCGCCGCTTTCTCTTCCTCACTACCTATGTACGCATCCTCCAAAGCCGGGCGCACGTCGAACACCCTGGTATCGCCGCCGGACCACGGTTTGGTCGGGACCAGGGGGACCAGCGTATCGGCTTCCCCTCCCGTCTCAGAATGACCGTCCGGGAGAGGGGCGGCCCGGCGTTCCCCACGAAGGAGTTCATCCACCGTCACATCCAGTGCGTCGGCCAAAGCCGTCATCAGGGAGATATCTGGAAGGCCGTCCCCGGTATCACATAGTTAAAGATATTGGTATCATTCAATCAATTTTGCCGATAAAG
>CAMMRL010000068.1 GCA_946499275.1 uncultured Clostridia bacterium
CGCTTTTCTCCCTGCCGGCTGCCATCTTCTGGCCGCCCACGCGGCTTCTCTGCTTAACTTATGCGGCGGCGCAACCGATTCCGCTTATCCCAGCACAACTTGAAACGGGCCGTCCCGTAGACGATTATCTAATTGCAACGCCGTCCGGCCGTTTCCTCCGCCAAACTTTATCCGGCACGGACAACATTATACCATAAAGCGGCTTGAAAAAACAGGGTGGTCGCGGTACAATACTATTAAGAGTGAAAAGGATTCATGGAAAGGAAGTTATTGTTATGAAAAACCAAGTGTTGGTGGAGACCTCCGCCCGGCATGTCCACCTCTCGCAGGAAGATCTGGAGACGCTGTTCGGAGAAGGCTATCAGCTCACCAATAAAAAGGATCTGTCCCAGCCCGGCCAATTCGCCTGTACCGAACGGGTGGATGTTGTCGGCACGAAAAAAACCATGCCCGGCGTCACCATCCTCGGCCCCGTGCGCCCGGAAACCCAAGTAGAGTTGTCCCTGACCGACGCCCGCTCCATCGGCGTGGACACGCCGATCCGGGAATCCGGCGACATTGCAGGCAGCGGCGCCTGTAAGCTGGTCGGCCCCAAAGGGGAAGTGGAACTGGCGCAGGGCGTCATCGCCGCAAAGCGCCATATCCATATGACCCCGGCCGACGCGGAAGAATTCGGCGTACAGGATAAAGACGTGGTGAGCGTGAAGATCGACAGCGACGGCCGCGCCCTGGTGTTCGGCGACGTGGTAGTCCGCGTGAGCCCGAAGTATGCGTTGGCCATGCATATCGACACGGACGAATCCAACGCGGCGGGAGTAAAACCCGGCATGATGGGCGAAGTAATCAAATAATCAAAACAACACGGTAAAAAGCAGCAGCGCGGAGCCGATATGGCTTCGCGCTTTTAACACCCCTTTTCCTCCGCTTTTAAAAACTCTCTGACAAAAAATAGGCAAATGCCCCTTGACAACCTGCCGGCAATCCGGTATAGTAACAGAGTTTGTGCTTTCCGCACGAAATACACAGACCGATTCCCCTATGTATAAAATTTTAGGAGATGTTTCCAATGGAATCCTACGACGTCGTAATCGTCGGCGCAGGGCCGGCGGGTATTTTCACCGCGCTCGAACTAAAAGAAACCGCCCCTTCCCTAACCGTCCTACTGGTGGACGCCGGGCCGGGGATCGACCGGCGGGCCTGCCCCTCCCGCCAGACCGGGCGGTGCGTGCACTGCAAGCCCTGCAATATCATGAGCGGCTGGGCCGGGGCGGGCGCTTTTTCGGACGGGAAGCTTTCCCTTTCGGAGGAGGTTGGGGGCAATATCATCGAATATATGTCCCGGGAAAAGGCGAGGGAACTCATCCATTACGCCGACGCCGTATACACCCGCTTCGGCGCGCCGGAGCAGGTACACGGTCTCAACGACAAAAAGGTGGAGGAGATCGACTACGAATGCAGCCGGCACAATATCCACCTAATCCATTGCCCGGTCCGCCATATGGGGACCGAATACAGCTTTGAAACTCTGCGGAATATGTACCAATGGCTGCAGCAGCAGGAAGGGTTTACCTTTCGAGAACTCACCCACGCCGATTCGCTGGTGGTGGAAAACGGCCGGGTAACCGGCGTCCGCCTGACCGGCCGCGGCGGCGAAACCGAAACCGTGGCGGCTGGCGCCGTGGTAGCGGCCCCCGGACGGGGCGGGGCGGCCTGGCTCAGCGGCGTGGCAAAAGAAAACGGGCTGGACACCCGCAACAACGAAGTGGATATCGGCGTGCGGGTGGAAGTCCCCAACGCGGTGATGGACCACCTGACCCAATATCTCTATGAAGCGAAGATGGTTTATTACAGCGACACGTTCGAAAACAAAGTGCGTACCTTCTGCATGAATCCGGGTGGCATTGTCAGCGAGGAGCATTACGACGGCGGCATCGCCGTGGTCAACGGCCATTCGTACGCGGAAAAAGAACGCCGCACCGGCAACACCAACTTTGCCATGCTGGTCTCCTCCCGCTTTACCGAGCCATTCGATCGCCCGATTGAATACGGCAAATACATCGCGCAGCTCGGCAACATGCTTACCGGGGGCGGGATCATGGTCCAGCGGCTGGGCGATCTGCTGCAGGGACGGCGGACGGATACTGACCGGCTGAACCGGTCCACCACCATCCCCACCCTGAAAACCGCGGTACCAGGCGATCTTTCCTTTGTGCTGCCCCACCGCCATCTGACCAGCATTATCGAAGCCTTGCGCGCGTTCGACCATGTCGCGCCGGGGATGTACTCCAAAAATACCCTGCTATATGGCGTGGAAGTGAAATTCTATTCGTCCAAAATCGAGGTGGATGAACGGTTTATGACCCGCCTACCCGGGTTGTATGCCATCGGGGACGGGGCGGGCATCACCCGCGGGCTGATGCAGGCCAGTGTCACCGGGGTCGCGGTGGCCCGGGACATCGCGAAGGGAACCCGGTAGGCGGCAGCCGAGGGCCGGGCAGACCGGGCGAGTATCCCCCGCCTTCCGGTTTTACAATCCGTCGAACCCGCTATGCAAACGTCTCCGCTTTGGAGGTCCCGGCTGGCCTAAACCCATCTATTTTTCCCGATACAGCGTTTGCCGGAAGAGGTGGGGTTCTCCCCCACCGGCATAAAAAAGAGCCGCCCCATGGGGCGGCTCTTTTTTATCGCTTGGTTATTCCTAATCTTTAACTGGACGGCCGTGCCAAATCCGCTGCGAATATTCGCGGATCGCACGGTCGGAGGCGAAGATCCCGCTTTGGGCGGTATTGATCATTGCCATGCGCGCCCATTTCTGCCGGTCGGCGTACGTCTGGGCGGACAAAGCTTGTACGCGAGCATAGTCCTCGAAATCCGCCAGCACCATATATGGGTCGCTGTTGGCCAGGGACCCGGCCACCTCGCTGTAGGCACGGCCGCCGAAACCGTGGAACATGAAATCGATCGCCCGGTGAATATGCGGGTTGCCGGTGTACAGCGACTGGGGGGTATACCCGCCCCGTTGCTTGATCTCCTCCACCTCCCGGGCCGTCATCCCGAAGATAAAGATGTTGTCCGGCCCGACCGCGTCGTGGATTTCAACATTGGCCCCATCCATGGTGCCGAGGGTGACCGCGCCGTTCATCATCAGCTTCATATTGCCGGTGCCGCTCGCCTCGGTGCCGGCCAGGGAAATCTGCTCGCTGATATCGGCCGCCGGCATCATCAGTTCCGCCAGCGTCACCCGGTAATCCTCCAGATAAACCACCTTCAACTTATCCCGCACCGCCGGGTCGCTGTCGATTTCCCTTCCCAGCGCGCAGATAAAGCGGATAATCTCCTTAGCCAGATAATACCCCGGCGCGGATTTGGCGCCGAACAGGTAGGTGCGGGGGACGAAATCCATGTTGGGGTTATCCTTCAGCGTCAGGTAGGTATGCAGGATATGCAGCGCGTTCAGATGCTGGCGCTTATACTCGTGCAGCCGCTTGACTTGTACGTCGAAAATCGAATCCGGATCCACCACAACGCCGTTGTTCTCCCGGATATACGCGGCCAGCCGTTCCTTGTTCTCCCGCTTGATCTTCAGAAAGTCCTCCCGCGCGGCGGGATCGTCGGCGTATGGAAGGAGCTTCGCCAGCTCCTCCGCGTGCAGGACGAAGCCGTCCCCGATTTTATCCGCGATAAACCGGGACAGCCCGGGATTGGCCTGGCAGAGCCAGCGGCGGTGCGCAATGCCGTTGGTCACATTCTCGAATTTTTCCGGCATCATGGTATACTGATCGTGGAACACATCGTTTTTCAGGATTTCGCTGTGCAGCTTGGACACGCCGTTGACCGAGTGGGCCGCCGCCACGCAGAGGTTGGCCATTTTGATCACGCCGTAGCTGATGATCGCCATCCGGCTAACCTTTTCCTTATCGCCGCCGGTTTCCTCCATCATCCGCGCGCTGAAGCGGTTGTTAATCTCCTGCACAATCTGGTAAATCCGCGGCAGGCGCTGGGAGAAGAGGTCTTCGGGCCAGCACTCGAGCGCTTCGGCCATCACGGTGTGGTTGGTGTAGGCTACGGTGCGGGTAACGATATCCCATGCCGGGTCCCAGCCGTAGCCGCATTCGTCCAGCAGGATCCTCATCAGTTCCGGGATTGCCAGGGTGGGATGGGTATCGTTGATGTGTATCGCGGTCATCTCGGGCAGGGTGTCCATCGAACCATACTGCTCCAGGTGGCGGCGGACAATATCCTGAATCGAGGCGGACACCAGGAAATACTGCTGGGACAGCCGCAGGGATTTCCCTTCCCGGTGGTTGTCCGCGGGATACAGCACCTGCGTGATGACCTCCGCCATCGCCTTCTGCTCCATCGCCCGCATGTATTCGCCCTGGTTAAACAGGGACATATCCATCCCCGGCGCGGTCGACCGCCAAAGCCGCAGGGTGGAAACGCCTTTTCCATCCTTCCCGGCCACCATCAGGTCGTAGGGCTGGGCGATCACGACATTGGCGTCCTCGTGTTCCACATGATGGTAACCGCCGTCCCACCATTCGTGGATATGGCCGTCGAACTTAACCCGTTTGGCGAGTTCCGGCCGCGGCAACAGCCAACTCTCCCCGCCCGGCAGCCAGAAATCGGGCAGTTCGGTCTGCCATCCGTCCACCAGCTTCTGACGGAAAATGCCGTATTCATAAAGCAGCGAATAACCGATCGCCGGGATGGATTCGGTCGCCAACCCATCCAGAAAACAGGCGGCCAACCGCCCCAGCCCGCCGTTTCCAAGGCCGGCGTCCGGTTCCAGCTCAAACAGCGCGTCCAGCTTCACGTCGTACTTCAGCAGGACGCGGCGGGCTTCCTCGGTCAAATTGAGGTTATACAGCGTGTTTTTGAGCGAGCGGCCCATCAGGAATTCCATGCATAGATAATATACCTGCCGGGAATTCTGCTGATGCGCCTTGGCAATATAATCCACCCGGCGGTCCCGCATCAGGTCGCGGAGCACCAAAACCAACGCGTTGTAAAAGTTTTCGTCGGTGGCCCCCTCCGGCTGCACCGAAAAATTGTGCAGCAGCTTAGCGGTCAGCCGTTGAGCCAATTCGCTCTCAGGGATCAGCGGCCGGCCGGAAACGGCGGCCTTATCCCCCTGGACAGCTTGCGGTATCTTGGCTTTCGTCGAATTCCCTGCCATCGAATCTCTTCCTTTCCCTATCGCTGTGTCACCATTTTTCAGGCTGACAACGCCTTATCAATCATTGAATTTTATGATTGCCTTCCATTATATAGTATACGACAAACATTTGCAATAGTTCATGGTATTTCAATAAACTATTTCAACATTTCAATAAATTATGCATTTATTTTAAGCATAATATCCAAATTTTTTTATTTTTTACAATCCAATGACAATGAAGTCTCCGTCGAAACACAGTTACTTTAAAAAAAATAGTAACTTGACAAAACGAATTGAATATGCTAGAGTATACACAGTCCTCCCCGGCAGCGCCCGGGTCTGTTAGGAGGTATCCTATGAAAAACGCCTATTCCCTACCCTGCAACATCGCGCAGACGCTGAATCTTATCGGCGACAAATGGTCTCTGCTGATCCTCCATCGTCTATTGACCGGGCGGGGCACTTTCAAAGAACTACAGGAAAGTCTAGAAGGCATCCCCTCAAACCTTTTATCCGAACGGCTGAAAACGTTGGAAGGAGACGGCCTGGTGCACAGCGAACTGTATCAGCAGCATCCGCCGCGATACCGGTACACCCTGACCGAAAGCGGGGAAGACTTAGAAGATGTATTCAATTCCCTGGTGCTCTGGGGCGAAAAGCATCTGACTACCTGCTATAAAAAGCTGGTACACGACGCCTGCGGCCACCCGGTGGAGCATTTATATTACTGCGCTCATTGCAAAAGCGTAGTGGGCGGCGACGAACTCGGCGTCCGTGAAGCGGGTAGGCAGCGGGAAAAGGAGGGGAATCCCCATGTCGAATAAAACCGATATCCTCATCGTCGGCGGTGGGCCGGCCGGGCTTTCCGCGGCAGTCAACGCCGTCGCGCGGGGGAAAACTGTACGGGTGCTGTCGGGTGAGCACACCATCCTCTCCCGGGCGGAAGCGATCGACAATTACCTGGGGCTTTACCATCTAACCGGCCCGGAATTGATGAAGCGTTTCGAAGAACACGCCGCCGCGATGGGGATCATCCCGGAAAAAGGGCGGGTTTCCAATATCCTCCCGTTTGGTGGGGCGTTCATGGCCAATTTCAGCGGCCGGATTGAAGAAGCCGACGCGGTAATCCTGACCACCGGCGTGGCAAAAGCCCGCGCCATCCCCGGCGAGACTGAGCTGCTCGGCCATGGAGTCAGTTACTGCGCTACCTGCGACGGCATGCTGTACCGCGGAAAAAAGGCCGTTGTCTGGGGCCTAGCGCCCGATGCGGCCGAGGAAGCCAATTTCCTGAAGGGCATTGGGGTGGAGGTTGCCTACGTCGCCCGCGGCGAACGGCCGGAAGAACTCAATGAAGATATCGCCTTTTACCCAGGCCGGGTTGCCGCAGTGGAAGGCGCGGAAGGCCGGGTTGCCGCCGTACAAACCGACGCAGATACTATTCCCGCCGACGCGCTGTTTATCCTGCGGTCCGCTATCGCCCCCGCCGCTCTGATCGACGGGCTGGAAATGGAGGATGGCTTTGTCAAAGTAAACCGGCAGATGGAAACCAACATTCCCGGCCTATACGCCGCGGGCGACTGCATCGGTGCGCCGCTCCAGATCGCCAACGCGGTGGGAGACGGGCTGGTGGCCGCCCAGCAGGCGGCAAAGCACCTGGATCAAAAGGCAAAAAAAGGGGAATAAGCGGTTCTACCGCCCGGTGCCCGGATATTCCCGCGCTGCGCCGGACTTGCATGCCGCCCATTCTCTTTGCCATATACATGGATATAAAGCAAACACAATCCCAATTCTATTAACGAAAGAAGGACGATGGTATGTCAACAGCAATCAAGCATCCAAACGTCAGCGAATTTGAAGAACTGCTCGGCGGGAGCCAGCCGGTATTGGTGGACTTCTGGGCCGAGTGGTGCATGCCCTGCCGCATGCTGGCCCCGGTGATCGAGCAGCTCGGCGAACGGTACGCCGGCCGTCTCTCCGTGGCGAAGGTGGACATCGACAAGCACCCGGAACTGGCGCAGCGGTACGGGATCCAGTCCATCCCTACCGTCATCCTATTCGACAAGGGCCGCCCTATCCACACCGAAATCGGCCTTCGTCCCATCGACGCCTACACGAAAAAAATCGACGCCTTATTGGGATAACCCCACACATAAAGAAAGGCCGGCGAAAATCTCGCCGGCCTTTCTTTTCATTTTACTTATTTTACATACGCCTGAATCTGGCGAAGGCTGTAGGTCTCCTGTGTGTTGTCTTCCGTCGCTTCCCTGCGGAACGAACCGCTTTCGGCCAACGCAAACTGTGCCGCCGCGCCGCCAAAACGCTCGTATACGTTCTTAGGCAGCGGAGAATAATCCGGCGTATGCACGAGATAAAACAGGTACTGCTTCCTCACCGCCGGCGGGGCGTCCTCGCCGTTAACAATTTCGTGGATAACGGTATTCTTAATCTCCTCTTCCGTCATATCCTCATAACGGAAGCCGTCCTGGAAATGGGCAATCTGCTTTTCCAAGGGGATATACCCGCCGAGCGCGTAAATTTCGATCGTGTCCCCCATTTCCGCCGCACCCTTGATGATCTGGTCCAGTTTCAGCCCGGTTGCCGTCCAGGCGTTGCCTTCCACATTGGTATATTCTGTTCCCTGTACCGTGCCGATTACGATATCGGTTGCCATCTCCGACAGGGCTTGCAGCGAGGTGTCATAGGCAAAAGTACTGACGCTCGGCACCTCCATAATCGTTTTCCCTTCCAGCCAATCGGAATCTTCTTTTGTTCCGGCAAGGTAGGGGGTAGATGAGGAAGGCGCCGTTCTATCGTCGGAAGCGGGAGCCGTATGCTTTGTGCTACAACCAGCGAGCAGCAATATACCAATTCGATTTCGTACTGTGAAAAAAACTCTATTTATATTTACAGGATAAAAATAACACGGCAACACATTTCCGTCAAACGACGCTTTCTACAAAATGGATAGAATAGCGATCCCAATACTCCATGTATGTTTCCTCTCCCCGGCCGTCAAAATCGATCTGGTACAGCCGGAAGGTCACCGGGATATTTTTCGGCATCCACTGTTCCTGGTACGAATACCGGTAGGTCATCCCGATCTTCCTCATCACCCCGCCGCTGGCCGGATTGTTCACGTCGTGGGTCGCCGTGGCAAAAGGATAACCGGCGGCTCGCAGCCGTTCCAGCACCGCGCGGGCCGCTTCCGTTGTATACCCTTTCCCCCAGTAGTCTTTCTGCAGCGCGTACCCCAGGTCCCGTTCCTCGCCGCCGCTGACGTGGACATAGCCGATGGGAACGTTATCCACCTTCCGGCAGACCGCGTACCGGTACCCGCCCGGCTTCCGATAGCTGTCCAGATAAAAGTCCCGCAGATACGTTTCCGCCTCTCCCCGGCTTTTCAGCGGGTACCAGGGCAAGAAGCGGTTCACTGTGGGATCGCTGTACAGCCGGAACACCGCGTCGGTGTCCTCCATGGTAAACCGGCGCAGAATCAGCCGCTCCGTCTCCAAAACCGGTGTGTTTTCCATGGCATCGTCCGTCTCCGTTTCCTTCCCGGCGGCAGGCCGAAAGCGCCGCCCTCCTGTTCACCTGCCGTATCGGGATGTATTCGTCCTTTTCTTTCACTATACCGTATCTCCCCGCAAAAGTCCATCGTCTTTTCTCCCCTTCACCGTGTTTGCTTGACTTTTCAGCTGCCAGCGGGTATGCTGATGGAAAACAGCTCCGGATTATGACATTGAAAGGGGGAAATCCCATTGAAAAAGGCCATATTCGGCGGATTTTTGTTGCTCAGCGGTTGCGTACTCAAAGCCGCCCTCCTGTTCGCCACGGCGATACCCCTGGAAGACGATGTGTTTTTCAGTTATTTCAGCCTACTTCTGATCATCGGAGGTCTCCTGCTCGGCTTTTTCGGAATAGTCCGCGGAAACGACAATTAACGCAGCGCCCCTGGCAGCAGGAACTCACTCGAATAACGCGGCAAACAATTTTCGCCTTTGCCGCCAGTTACTTTTCCGTACTTTTCGCCCTTTCACCCCCTCCTGTCCTCATATTCCGCCCCGCCCGGACATAGTATGAAAAGCAAGGGGGCGTGGCTATGTGGTTCGACACCGGCATTGTGGTGCTGTATCTGGGTATCTTGATCTGGATCGGCCTGCGGGGCGGCAAAGAAGTGAAAAAAGCGGGCGATTTCACCGCTTCGGGCGGGCGGTACGGAACCTTTGTCCTCTTCGCCTCCCTGTCCGCGTCCTATATCGGCGGAGGGTACTCCTCCGGCAACGCCGCGCACGCCTTCTCCGAAGGGATCGGTATGACCATGGCGCTGTTCGGCTTCAGCCTGGCGACCATCCTCATCGGCAAATTCCTGGTCCCGGGCGTGCGGCGGTTCGATGGGATCGGCTCGGTCGGCGGGCTGATCGGCCAATGCTACGGGCGGTGCGCGCAGGTGCTCACCGGCGTTTTCTCCTTTCTCTGTTGCGCCGGGGTGGTCGGGGCCCAGATGGGAGCGATGGGGATGGTGTTCAACGTCATCCTCGGCATCCCGCCCAAGCTGGGGATCCTGATCGGCTGCGGGATCATCCTGCTGTACTCCACCACCGGGGGGCTGCAATCCATCATTATCGCGGATATGGTGCAGTTTGTGATGCTTGCGGTCGGTATGCCGCTGCTGCTGGTGATGGCGCTGTCCCGCGCCGGCGGGATCGGCGCGGTGATGGAAGCCGTTCCGCCGGAATATCTGAACCCCTTCAACGGCACCACGGTCGCGGGCTTTCTCTCCCTTTTCCTCACCATGATGTTCGGGGAAGCGCTCGCCCCACCCTATACCCAGCGCCTGCTGATCGGGAAGGACCCGAAAGGCACCGCCCGGGCGACCGTTCTGAGCGGGCTGTTTTCCATCCCCTTTTTTCTCATTACCGGCCTGATCGGGATGACTGCTTACGCCCTGCAGGTAACCGCCGACCCCAGCACCGCCATGCCCTCCCTGGTGCAGGAGGTGCTCCCAGTCGGCATCCGCGGGATCGTGATGGCTTCCATGGTGTCCATCATCCTCTCCGCGGCGGACGGCTTCCTCAACGGTGCGGCAGTCGGGCTGGTCTGCGACACGGTGCTCGTCCTCCGGCCTTCAATGAGCGACAAGTCCCAGCTCTGGTGGCTGCGCGGGGTGAACCTGGCTACAGGCATCGCCGCCGTAGCGGTAGCGCTCGTTCTGCCGGATATTTTCAACATTCTGGTCCTTGCCTACTCCTTCTGGTGCCCGCTGATCCTGGTCCCCCTCGCCGCGGCCCTGCTGGGGATCCGCTCCAACGGGCGGGCGTTCCGGGGCGCGCTGCTTGCCGGGCTAGGTTCCTCCCTGACGTGGAACTTCCTGCTGCATAAGCCGTGGGAGATCGACGGTGCGGTAATCGGGCTGATCGGCAACCTCCTGGTCTTTGTCCA
>CAMMRL010000069.1 GCA_946499275.1 uncultured Clostridia bacterium
AAAGGACCCGTCCGGCGGGGCGCGGTATGTACTGGGGGCGGGACTGGATATTTACCTGTTCTGGGGGCTTTCCGGCGTAGTGGGATACCTTGGCGGGAACTTGCTTCCCCCGGTTCTGGAACCGGCCTTCGGTTTTGCGATGGCCGCCGCTTTCCTGTCCATGCTGGTGCCGATCATCCAAGATCGCCCCACCCTGGCCGCGGTGCTTACCTCGGCGGTGGCCGCTGTGGCGGGCAGTCTCTGGCTGCCGGGGAAATGGTACATCCTGCTGGCCGCGTTCGCCGGCAGCGCCGTGGGGTTTGTGCTGGAACAGCGGCACGGAAAGAGCCGTGCGGAGGGAGACGGCGAACAATGACCACATTCGAATATCTTGCGGTCCTGCTCTGCTGCGGCGCCGCCACCTACCTCACCCGGATGCCGGCGTTGGTACTATCGGAAAAGATCCGCATTTCCGAAAAAGCCCGGCAGTTCATGCGCTTCATCGGCCCGGCGGTCATCACTGCCCTGATCGCCCCTTCGATTTTCCTTCCGGACGGCGCGCTACAACTCAACCCGCTGGACAATATTTACCTGCCGGCCGCGGCGGTGACCGCCCTGGTCGCCTTTTTCACCAAAAAAAGTTTGCCCGCCATCCTGGCTGGGGTCGGGGTCGCATTCCTCCTCTCCCTGTTGTAAAGGCGGGTTCCAAAAAAGGACATTTGGTAATGTGTCCATGAAAATCACTTGTGGGCTGTCCAGTGCGGCCCACGTTTCGCATCCAAGACGCAAAACCGCCCTTATGCCTGTCCCTGCGAATCGTTTACAAGCTGGAAGGAACCTCCCTTTCAGCCCGCGCATAGAATGGAACAAGACCGATCCGGCGCCGCCGGAAGGAGGGAGGTTCCTATGGTCAACGATACCTATTCCATCACTTTACAAACACCCATGGGTCGGGAGCAGGGGCTGCTCACCCTGCAGGAAAAGGACGGCGTGCTCAGCGGTTCCATCCAGACCAAAGGCCGAGTAAACCGCTTCGACGCGGGCCGTTGCGCCGTTTCTGAACATGGCGGAATGCGGTTTTCCTTTCAGGGGATCCTTTCCCTGGGCTTCATCAAGATCCCGTACACCGCACGGGGAACGGTGCAGGGCGATACCCTCAAGGCGGTGGCGGATACCCGTTACGGCTCCTTTCCCTTTCAGGGAAAACGCCGAAACGGATAGCCGGAAGGATATCGACACGTTTTCGGCCCATCCGGCCATTATAAAAAGGCCTCACAAAAGCACAGACATCCGTTAAAACCGGCGACTTGTGCTTTTTTGTCGAATCCGCAGCGTTTTCCGGCGGTCACCAGGCAAAGCATGTGGTTAAAGTATGCTGAAACGGGCATACTTCTTTTGACAAACAAAAGGGAAAGTCCCCCTTGCCAAACGAATAGTTTCATGATACACTATAAATGGTTTTTAAAACTATTTGTAAGCATTTTTAACCCTGTTTTCCCTGTTGTAGAAAGAAAGATCGCCTTGACTATGGATACGAAACTCAAAGGCTCTTTTTATACCCTAAGTGAAGAGATTGGCAATGCCGTCACCCATGGGGCGGGCGCACTGTTGGCGGTTTTCGGCACCGTGCTGCTCCTGATCCAGTCCGTAGGCAGCCCGGTAAAAATGACCGCCTCCGCCATTTACGGGGCGAGCATGATCCTGCTGTTCAGCATGTCCTCCCTTTACCATTCCCTGACCAACGAAAAGGCGAAAAGGGTGCTGCGGGTATGCGACCACACCTCAATTTTCCTGCTGATTGCGGGGACTTACACACCCTACACCCTCATCACTCTGCACGGCCCGGTCGGATGGACGATTTTCTCCTTCGTATGGGGGACGGCGGTTTTCGGCGTTATCCTCAATCTCATCAGCGTGGAGCGGTTTAAAAAGATTTCGATGGTCTGCTACGTGGCGAGCGGTTGGTGCGTAGTGTTGGCTATCGTGCCGTTGGTGCGTTCCCTGGCCCTGCCGGGGATCCTGCTGCTCGTGCTCGGCGGCGTGCTGTATACCGCGGGCATCCCGTTTTATAAGAAAAAAGACGTCCGCTATTGCCATATGATCTGGCACTTCTTCGTACTGGCCGGCGCGGTCACCCAATTCCTCAGCATTTATTTTTATGTACTGTAATCGGCGCGATAAGCCAAAAACGAACGCCGGGCAAAACCATGCCCGGCGTTCGTTTTGTATTCGTTCCCTAGTCGCTGAGAATCCGGCCGTCGGTGGACACGGTGTACACCTGCCAAGGGATGAACTTGCCGCTCTTCTGCAGCGCGTTTTTCGCCGCCTGTTCGATGCCGCCGCAGCAGGGAACCTGCATACGCAAAATCGTCAGGGAGCGGATATCGTTCCCGGAAAGGATAGCGGTGAGCTTTTCGGTATAATCCCCCTCGTCCAGTTTCGGGCAGCCGATGAGCGTGATGCGATTTTTAATGAACCGGTTATGGAAATTCCCGTACGCATACGCGGTGCAGTCGGCGGCAACCAAGAGGTCGGCGCCGTCGAAATACGGCGCGTTTACCGGCACGAGCTGGATCTGCACCGGCCCCTGGGAAAGGCGGCTTTCGGGTGGGGGAGACGACGGCGCTTCTTCCGAGGGGCGGGCTATACGGCGGGACTGGGTGCCCGGGCAGCCGCAAGGCAGCGGGCCGGCGGCCGCTTCCCGCCCTTTCGCCTGCGCCGCTTTCACCGCCTGCTCATCATAGGCCGGGGCCTCACGCGTTTCGAAGCGGATGGCGTTCACCGGGCAGGCGGGCAGGCAGTCCCCCAGGCCGTCGCAGTAGTCTTCCCGGAGCAGCTTGGCTTTGCCGTCCACCATCCCGATAGCGCCCTCATGGCAGGCTTCGGCGCAAAGGCCGCAGCCATTGCACTTTTCCTCATCAATCGTAATAATTTTACGCAGCATAGCGCATCCTCCTTCATACACGGTTGCACGGCTGTCCGGCACGGTATCGGTCGGAACGTCCGCGAATTGACTTTTCGAAGCCAGTATACTACAATGAACGTAGCAAATCGGTTGCCGTTACAACGGAAATGAGGAAATTTCGATGCATTTTTTAAAGCAAAACCGCCCTATCCCCCTCCCTGATGCACCGTTGTTTGCGTCGATTGGGGAAAAAGAGCGGGAGTCCCTGCTTGCCTGCCTAGGGGCCCGGGAAAAGCGATACGCCAAGGGGGCGCCCTTGCTGGGCGCCGGGGAGACGACCGTCCATTTCGGTCTGGTTCTTTCGGGAACGTTGCGGATTGTCAAGGAAGATTACAACGGTAATACCATATTGCTGGCCCTGGTCTCACCCGGGGAACTGTTTGCAGAAGCTTTTGCGGCGGGCGGGTTTCCTCTCACGGTTTCGGTTTTGGCGGAAGAGGACGTCTCGGTGCTCTGGCTGGATTACCGCCGGCTCCTCACTCCCTGTCAAAACGCCTGCCCGTTCCACGCCGTTCTGGCCGGCAACCTCCTACGGATTCTCGGCCAGAAAAACGTCTTTCTGACCAGCCGGATCGAGCATCTGTCCAAAAAGAGTCTCCGGGAGAAGGTGCTGTCCTATCTGTCGGAACAGGTGGTTCGCCAGGGCAGCCGCCATTTTACCATTCCACTGAACCGGCAGGCATTGGCCGATTACCTTGCCGCCGACCGCAGCGCCTTGTCCGCCGTGCTGAGCCGCCTGCAGAAGGAAGGAGTCCTCACCTTTCGTAAAAATGAATTTACGCTGTTTTGAAGCGTTTTTCCTTCGTCTGCCATTCCGTCTTTTCTCGCCGTCTCCCACCGCCGTTTGTGCGGGACGCACCCCTTTCTCTTCCCGTCGCAACGTCAGGGTCTCCGGCGAATCGGAAGGGGGAACACAGGTTGTGGGAAAGCGGCTCCGGTATCCCCCCTTTTCTTTGCCATCCAAAGTATATTTTTGCGAGGACATCTTGTAAAATTCGACAAATAGCGTTATAATAATTTTGATTTGTTATGTTGGGGTAGTTTTGCCCTATATTTGTATTCGGTGGTTTGCCGCCGCGGGAGTTCCGCTGCCGGCAGGGAAAGGTGGTTTTTACTATGGGTCTCGCAGAAAAAATCCGGGGAAACGCCCTATATGATTATGAAGAGGAAGCGCGGGTTTCCCGCGCCGCCGAGCCCGCCGCCAATCCGGACGGGTTTGAAGTGATTCTGGTCAAACCCTCGCAGTTTGAGGAAGGGGTAAAGATCGCCGACCAGCTCAGCGGCGGCCGGGTGATCGTGCTGAATCTGGACGCCGCCGCCAGGGACGTTGCGCGCCGGCTGCTCGATTTTATCAGTGGCGCTGCGTATGCCCGCCGCTTTGAGGTGGAACGGGTAGCCAACAACACCTACCTGATCCGCAGCTTGGATAGCGTACGGTACGAGGACAATGGGTTCGACGCCGAGGGCGGGCAATATTGGTTTTAACGGCGGAATTCGCACGGTATTAAAAAAGGGGCGGGCCTTATGTAAGGCCCGCCCCTTTTTTAATACGACCGTTTTTCTGTATTCAGCGCCCGTAAAGCCGAGAAAAGTATACTCCGTGAAAGAGACCGCGTCGCTCAATGCAGGCGACGCTCTCCCCTTATTTCCGTCATTGCTTTTGAGAAACGACGGATTTTCTCTATTCATCTCCATTTTACCGGGGATTTTCATTTTTCTTCGGTAGGCTGTCGATCATCGCCGACTTTCCATCGCGACCATTTGGAACAGGCTAAACCCTGCCGTTGATTGCGCTCACAGCGTAATAATCCCTTTTTCCAGCACCGCCGGTGCGGCAAGCAGCACCACCGTTTTGCCCGAGTGGAAATTCAGCCCGCCCGGCATATACGCCGCGTACGGCTCCCGTAGGGGTGCGTCGGCCGACAGCTCGATGGAAGCGCCCATGGTAAAGGCCCCCGCCGCCATGATCACCTGGCTTTCGTAGCCGGGCATATCCCACGGCTCCGGCACGACGAAGGAATCCACCGGCGCTCCCCGCTGCATCCCCTGGCAGAAGGCGATCAGCGCCTCTGGTGTGCGGAGTTTCACCGCCTGGATGATGTCGGCGCGCTCCTCGTCCGGACGGGGGGTTACCTCGTACCCCAGGAGCGAAAACAGCGTGGCGCAGTAGACGGCGGTTTTCAGCGCTTCCCCCACCACATGGGGCGCGTGGAACAGCCCCATATATAGCGTGCGGTTGTGCCCTAAGGACGCGCCGACCTCCCGGCCCAGCCCTGGCGTGGTCATGCGGTAGGCGCACTGTTCTATGAGGTCGGTCCTTCCGCAGAGATATCCTCCGTTTTCCGCAATGCCGCCGCCCGGGTTTTTAATCAGCGACCCAGCCATCAAGTCGGCCCCCACGGCGGTCGGTTCGGTTTCCTCCACGAATTCGCCGTAACAGTTATCCACAAACACCACCGAATCGGGGGAAACCTCCCGTACAGCGGCGATGATCTTCCCGATCTGCTCCACTGTCAGCGACGGGCGGAGGTTATACCCCCGGGAACGCTGGATGTGGATGAGCCGCGCTTTCTTTTCCTCGGCCGCCGCCCGGATGGCGGGCAGGTCGGGCCGCCCGTTTTCGTCCAGGCCCACCATTTCATAGCGGATGCCGTAATCAGCCAGAGAACCCATATCGGTGTGGCATCCCTGGGAGTCGGGCAGACCGATCACCTTTTCCAGCGTGTCGTACGGCGCGCCGGTAACCGCGAGCATCGTATCGCCGGGGCGGAGCACGCCGAACAGCGCGATGGTAATCGCATGGGTGCCGGACACAATGCTGTGCCGCACCAATGCGTCCTCGGCCCCCATCACCTGGGCGAATACTTCGTCCAGAGTATCCCGACCCCGGTCCCCATAGCCGTAGCCGGTGGTGGGGACGAAATGGCTTTCGCTCACCCGGTGGTCGATAAACGCGGCCAGCACCTTCTGCTGGTTGTATTCCGTCGCCGCCTCAATCCGGGCAAAAGCGGACGACGCTGTCTCCATCGCCCGCTCGGACAAAGCGAGCAGACGGGGATCGACGGGAAAAAACGTGGATTTTGTCATGCGGTATGTTCATGCCTTTCTTTCCGGCTGCGGAACGCCTACAGCGTTTTCAGCAGCTTTTTATATTTTCCGTATTGGTCTTCGCCTTCGTACAGCACATGGGTAAACCCTTTTTTCCAATATAACCGCCGGGCGGCTTCGTTCGCATCGTCCACCCCCAGCGATAATTCGGTGAATCCCTCTTCCCTGGCCTTTTCCGTAAGATAGTCCACCAGTCTCCCGCCGATTCCTTGCCGCCGGTATTCCGGACGGACGATCAGCCGGGATACGTACGCACGCCGCCCCGCCATGGTATAATCCGGATCGCCGGCGTCCCGGACCAGCGCGATTTCCCCCAGCCATTCGCCGCCCCGTTGGTAAATAAAGATGGAGCGGTTCCCTTCCAGCAGTTCCCGATACCAGCGCCGGGCGGATTCCGGATTCCGATCCATATCCCAGATCACGCGGCATCGGCCGTATTCCGCCGGGTCAAGCGGGAAAATCTCCTCTTCCGACTGGTTTTCGCTCGTTCCCATTTTTGTCTCCTTTTCCTCCATAAACGGTGGTTACCGGCGTTTCAGGGTTCCCCACTCCCCCGCGTCGACAAAGCCGATGCGGGCGTAGAGGGCGTGGGCCTGCGCGTTTTTGGGGGACAGGAACACCCGCCGCCCCTCCGCAAGCAGATCGCGGGCCAGCGCCAGGACGGCGGCGGAGGCATACCCCTTCCCCCGCCCGGCGGGCAGGGTGGCGACTGCGCCGATCAGCGCCGCGCCGCCGTAGGCGACCGGCTCGCACGGGGCGGGACCGCATTCCGCCACCGTCATCGCGCTGGATACCGGCGCGCCTTCCTCCTTAAAGCCGACCAGACGGCACCGGGCGTGCCGCACCCGGTGGGAAACGTCCACATACCAGGCGGAAAACGGCGGAAGCGAGCCGGCGAAGCAGGTCTCCAGCACCGGATAGGCTTCCCGTGGAGTCAACGGTTCCGGCTCCTTCTCCGGCGACAGAAGCGCCGGGCCGGGGGCCGTCACCGCGCCGGTTTCCACCCGCCAGCCGCCCGACGCGGCGAACAGGCGGGCGGTATTCCCGTCGGTGCGGATGGAGACGACCTCCGGTTGCATGGCGGCGAACGCCGCCCATTCGGCGTTCAGTCCCCGCGGCAGGGATAGGGTCATCGCCCCGTCCATCAGGGAAACGAAGCCCCCCTCCCCGTCGCACCAAAGGCGGAGGAAGGGCAGGCCGGGGCCGTAGGTGTCCGCCAGGGCACGGATACGCACCGCCGCTTCGTTATCGGGGATCAGCATTTTCAAGTCCTCGCCCGTGGCTTCCCGGATCATCGCGCTCACCACACCTTTCACAGAAGGGGAGACAGGCGGCCGCGCCGCCAGACGAAGAAAACCGCTTTGCGCCGGCGCATGCCTTCTCCCTTTTGTTTGTTCAGTTCACCCCATCGAGCGGCGGAAGGCCGCCCTCAGCTGGGAGATGTTCCGCCAGCGCTTGGAGCAGGGCGGCGGTACCCATCAAATCCTTTTTGGACAGCACGCAGGAGGGGGAATGGATATACCGGCAGGGCAGCGACACCGCCGCCACCCGCACCCCGCCGCGGGACAAGTGGATCGCCCCGGCGTCGTTCCCCCCGGCAACCGTGGTTTTGGTCTGAGAGGGGACGCCGATTTTCTCCGCCAGAGCGCGGGTGAAATCGTACAGCGGCCGGTCGTACAGCGTACGGCGGTCCATAAACGAGACTACCGGCCCGCCGCCCACGCGGCAGACCTGCTTTTCCTCCGGCACCCCGACGATATCCGCCGCCGTGGTCGAATCCACTACCACCGCCACATCGGGGGCGACGGTGTAGGCGGCGGTTTTCGCGCCGCGCAGCCCCACCTCTTCCTGTACGGTGAAGGCGAGGGTGATATCGTATTCCGGTATTTCTTCCACGAGGGACAGCAGCAGGGCGCAGCCGGCCCGGTCGTCCAGCGCGCGGGCTTTAAACAGCCTGCCCTCCAGCTTGACAAAGCCGCTGTCGAACACCGCCACGTCCCCCGGACGGGCAAGCTTCCTCGCTTCCTTTTTATTCTCGGCGCCCAGGTCGATCAGCAGCTTATTCAGCGGGACCGCTTTGCCCCGCTCCTCCTCGCTGCAATGGTGGAAAGCGCGTCCCGCGACCACGCCGGGATGGCCGTTCACCCTCACCCGGCGGCCGTAAACCACCGATGGGTCCAGCCCGCCGACCGCGGTAAAGCGGAGATAGCCTTCGTCGGTGATCCCGGTGACGATCAGGCCGACCTCGTCCATATGGGCCGCGAACAGGAGGGTACGCGCCGCCCGGCGCTTTCCCGCCACCCGCGCGATCACGTTGCCCAGCGGGTCCACATTCACGTTCATCTCCGCCGGGGAAGCCGCGAGCTGGGACAGGATATACTCCCGCACCGCTTCCTCCCGTCCAGACACGCCGTCCAGGGAGCAGAGCTTCTTCAGCTTTGTCATCAGAGCGCTCACAGGGCCTCCCCCTCCTTCTTCACAAATTCCGCCATCAGCCGGGCGGTGTTTTCCACGTCCCGCAGGTCGATCACCTCAGCGGGGGTGTGCATATACCGCAGGGGCACCGACAAAAGCGCGGTGCGCACCCCGCCGCGGGCGTCCGCGATGGAGTCCGCGTCGGTGCCGGTGTCCCCGCCCATCACTTCGTTTTGATAAGGAATCCCCGCTTCTTCCGCCAGGGAAAGCAGGCGGCGGGTCATCGCATCGTCCAGGCCGGGCGCCCAGCCGATCATCGGGCCTTGGGCGAGTTCCCCGCACTTGGCCCGGTCCGCGTCGGGGGTATGGGCGAAGCTCACGTCCACCGCAATGGCGGCGGACGGCGCCAGCCGGTAGGAAGCGACGGACGACCCGCGACACCCCAGTTCCTCCTGCACGGCGAAGACGGCGGCAATATCGCAGTCCAGTTCCTCCCCCGCCAGCAGGTCAAGGCTGCGCAGCACGCAGGCGACGCCCGCCCGGTTGTCCAGCGACTTGCCACTCACCCGCTCACCCGCAAGAGAGCAAAAATTGGGGCGGAAGGAGACCCGGTCCCCCGCTTTGACATGCCGGCGGGCGCGTTTGGCGTCCAGCCCGATATCGATCCCCAGTTCCGGAATCGGGGGGATTTTGCCGTCCGTCTCCGGCCCGCTCAGGTGCGGCGGCACCGAGCAGAACACGCCGGGGTAGTCCCGGTCGCCATGAACCACCACCTCCGCCGCGATCAGGGCGCGGCGGTCGGTCCCGCCGCAGGCGGAAACCCGGACAAAGCCGCTGTCGTCCACCCTGGTCACGATCAGGCCGATCTCGTCGATATGCGCTTCCAGCATCAGCAGCGGGGCGTTTTCCTTCCCACAGCGGCGGTATCCCGTCACGCTGCCGAGAGAATCGCGCTCCACTTCGCAGCCGAGTTCCTGCAGGTACGCCGCCGCCGCATCCGGCGCGGCGGACAAACCGCCCACCCCCGGAGCCCCGCTCAGGGTCTCGAGGACGGCGCACAGATTGATCGCCATATTGATTCGTCATCCTTTCTGTTGTCGTGCGCCGCCAAGGCGCGGACGTAGGCCGGGCGCTTTGCGCGTCCCGCTTTCTCCATAAAATGAGGGGTCTGTCATTCGTCCAGCGCTTCCACCAGGCGGCGGAAGTGGTTGCCCCGCTCCTCAAAATTCTTATACATATCAAAGCTGGCGCTCGCCGGGGAGAGGGTGACCACATCCCCTTCTTCCGCCAGGGCCGCGGCGGCTTGCACCGCTTCCTCCATCGTATTCACGCGGCGGATGGGCAGGTTGGAACACGCGCGGATCGAACGCTCAATCGCGTCCGCCGTCGCGCCGAGCAGCACCGCCGCCTTCACCGATTCGGCCGCCACCGGGCCGAGCGGGTCGTAGGGGATATGCTTGTCGTATCCGCCCGCGATCAGCACCACGTTTTTCCTCCGCGGGCTTTTATCCTGAAACGCCCGCAGCCCCGCGATGGTGCGGGTGGGGCTGGAGGCGATGGAATCGTTATAATATTTCACGCCCCGGCGTTCCCGAATCAGCTCGCAGCGGTGGGCCACGCCGCCGAACCGGCGGGCAACCTGTGCGATCGTCTTCACCGGGACCTTTCCCCATACCGCGCAGATCGCCGCCAGATAGTTTTCCACATTATGCATCCCCGGCAGCAGGATTTCCCCAGCCGGAAGGATCGGCGTATCCGCGCCGTCTTCCACCATCCGCAGCATGCCGTCCGGCGCCAGATACGCGCCGCGCTCCGGTTGCTCCCGCCGGGAGAAGAAGTAGACCGGAGCGTCCGTCCCGTCCGCAAAGCCGCGGGTGACCGCATTGTCCGCATTCAACACCGCGCGGCAGGAGCCGTCCTGGTACGCCACCAGGTTCCGCTTCGCTTCGATATACTCCGCCATATCCGCGTGCCAGTCCAAATGGTTCGGGGCCACGTTGGTAACCACCGCCACGTCCACCCGCTGGCGCATCATGGTAAGCTGGAAGCTGGAAAGCTCCACCACCACCTCGTCCTCCGGTTTCACGTCCAGGATTTC
>CAMMRL010000070.1 GCA_946499275.1 uncultured Clostridia bacterium
TGATGACTCCGAACATGTACAAGATCGCGGGCGAATTGCTGCCCAACGTCATCCATGTTTCGGCCCGTGCGTTGGCTTCCCACGCGCTGTCCATCTTCGGCGACCATTCCGATGTGTACGCCTGCCGCCAGACCGGTTACGCGATGCTCTGCTCTTCGAGCGTGCAGGAAGTAATGGACCTCGGCGCGGTGGCGCACCTGTCCACCATTAAGGGCCGTGTCCCCTTCCTCCATTTCTTCGACGGCTTCCGCACCTCGCATGAGATCCAGAAGATCCAGGTCTGGGATTACGAAGACCTGGCCGAGATGCTCGACTGGGATGCGGTGGACCGCTTCCGCCAGCATGCGCTAAATCCGGAACACCCCGTACAGCGCGGCACCGCACAAAACCCGGATATCTTCTTCCAGGCCCGCGAGGCTTCCAACACCTATTATGAAGCGATTCCGGAAGTTGTGGAATCCTACATGAACATGGTGAATGCGAAGATCGGCTCCAACTACAAGCTGTTCAACTACTACGGCCCCCGCGACGCGAAGCGCGTGATCATCGCTATGGGCTCGGTATGCGAGACGATCGAAGAGACCGTCGACCACCTGAACGCCGCCGGCGACAAGGTCGGCCTGATCAAGGTCCGCCTGTACCGCCCGTTCTCGGTCAAGCACCTGCTGGCCGCGATCCCGAACAGCGTGGAATCCATTACGGTCCTCGACCGCACGAAGGAGCCGGGTTCCATCGGCGAGCCGCTGTTCCTCGACGTGTGCGCCGCGCTCAAGGGCACCAAGTTTGAAACCATCCCTGTATACACTGGCCGGTACGGTCTCGGCTCGAAGGACACCACCCCGGGCCAGATCATCGCCGTGTACCGCAATATGGAAACCGCGCGCCCGAAGAAGCGCTTCACCATCGGCATTGAGGACGACGTGACCAAGCTGAGCCTGAAGGTCAAGGAAAACCTCGACACCACCCCGCGCGGCACCCGCTCCTGCAAATTCTGGGGTCTCGGTTCCGACGGCACGGTCGGCGCGAACAAGAACTCCATCAAGATTATCGGCGACCATACCGATATGTACGCGCAGGGCTACTTCGCTTATGACTCCAAAAAGTCCGGCGGCGTGACCATTTCCCACCTGCGTTTCGGCAAAAAGCCGATCAAGTCCACCTACTTTGTCAGCAAAGCGGACTTTGTGGCCTGCCACAACCCCTCCTATGTCGACAAGTACGACATGATCAGCGACGTGAAGCCGGGCGGCATCTTCCTGCTCAACTGCAGCTGGGACGCCGAGGAGCTGGACGCACATCTGCCCGCGGCGATGAAGCGCACCATTGCGAAAAACGATATCAAGTTCTACACCATCGACGCGACCCATCTGGCCAAGGGCCTGGGCTTGGGCAACCGCACCAACACCATCCTGCAGGCCGCTTTCTTCAAGCTGGCGAAGGTGATCCCGGTGGAGGACGCCATCCAGTTCATGAAGGACGCCGCCACCAAGTCCTACTCCAAGAAGGGCGAAGCCATCGTCAAGATGAACCACGACGCGATTGAAACCGGCGTGAAGGAAGTCCGCCGCGTGAAAGTCCCGAAGGAGTGGGCGAAGGCTGTCGACGCCGGAACCGTGGAGACGGCGGTGACCGGCCGGCCGGAAATCAAGGACTACATCGACAATATCCTCACCCCCGTGAACGCGCAGCAGGGCGACAAGCTCCCCGTATCCACCTTTGTCAAGGATGCGGACGGCACCGTACCGCTGGGTTCCGCGGCGTATGAGAAGCGCGGCATCGCGGTGGACGTTCCCTGCTGGCTGCCGGAAAACTGCATCCAGTGTAACTTCTGCTCCTATGTCTGCCCGCACGCGGTTATCCGCCCGGTCATCCTGAACGAGGAAGAAGCGAAGAACGCGCCGGAAGGCATGAAGATGAAAGCGGCGACCGGCCTGCCGGGCTATCAGTTCGCGATGACGGTTTCCGCCCTCGACTGCACCGGCTGCGGCTCCTGCGCTTCGGTATGTCCGGGTATGAAGGGCAACAAGGCGCTGGTCATGAAGCCCCTGGAAACCCAGGAGCCCGAAGAAGAGAAATTCCTGTATGGCTTCAACCTGCCCAAGAAGCCGGAAGTGGCGGAGAAATTCAAGTCCTCCACCGTCAAGGGCAGCCAGTTCCGTCAGCCGCTGCTCGAGTTCTCGGGCGCGTGCGCGGGCTGCGGCGAAACCCCGTACGCCAAGCTGATCACCCAGCTCTTCGGCGACCGGATGTACATTGCGAACGCCACCGGCTGCTCCTCCATCTGGGGCGGTTCCTCCCCCTCCACCCCCTACACGGTAAACGAGGACGGACACGGCCCGGCGTGGGCGAACTCCCTGTTCGAAGACAACGCGGAGTACGGTTACGGCATGTACCTGGGCGTGAAGGCGCGCCGGAACCGTTTGGCCGATATCATGCAGAAGTTCGCGGACGCGGACCTTCCGGCTGCTTGGGGCCTGAAGGAAGCGGCGCAGGAATGGCTGGCCGGCAAGGACGACGCGGAAGCCTCCAAAGCGGCGGCGGCGAAGGTTGTCCCGGCGCTGGAGAAGGCCGTTCTGGAATGCGGCGAGTGCGGTTGCGAGTTTGACGCGCTGTACAAAGAAGCCCTCAAGAACACCGACATGCTGGTGAAGAAGTCCTTCTGGATGTTCGGCGGCGACGGCTGGGCGTACGACATCGGCTTCGGCGGCGTGGACCATGTCCTCGCGTCGGGCGAAGACGTGAACGTCATGGTGTTCGACACGGAAGTGTACTCCAACACCGGCGGCCAAGCTTCGAAGGCCACCCCGACCGGCTCGGTCGCGCAGTTCGCGGCGGCCGGCAAGGCGGTGAAGAAGAAGGATCTCGGAGCGATCGCCATGAGCTACGGCTATGTTTATGTCGCGCAGATTGCGATGGGTTCCGACATGAACCAGACCCTGAAGGCCATCCAGGAAGCGGAAGCATATCCGGGCCCGTCCCTGATTATCGCTTACGCGCCCTGCATCAACCATGGCATCAAGGGCGGCATGGGCATCTCCCAGCTTGAGGAGAAGAAAGCGGTGGAGGCCGGCTACTGGCACACCTACCGCTTCGATCCCCGCAAGGACGAATCCTTCACGCTGGATAGCAAGGCGCCGTCCGCTTCTTACCGTGACTTCATCATGGGCGAGGTCCGGTACAACTCCCTGACCCGCGCCTTCCCGGAACGTGCGGAGAAGCTGTTCTCCGAAGCCGAGAAGAACGCGGCGGCCCGTTACGAGCATCTGGTGCGTCTCGGCCAGCTGTACGGCAGCAAAAAGTAAGCAGCGATACGGCTGAGCCGTTGTCTGTTCTCCCCGCTGTGACCGGAAGGTTGCAGCGGGGATTTCTTTTTGCCCGCTTGAACATGACAGAAAAGCGTTAGCAATGGCATTCCAAAGGAAGCGGGTATCCCATACCGGCGTGCTATTCTGGGCATGTGATACAATGGCAGGAGTTCGATGTCCCCCTTAGGAATTCCGCCGGCAGTAGACCCTTCCAGGGCATGGTTTTGATTGCCGCTCCGAACCATGACAACGTTTCTGGTTAAACCGGAAATAGAGAAAAATTTCTGAATCGGGCTTTACAAAGGGAAACACCCCTCAAAAGGTTCATTATGACCATCAACAGCCGCCGTTGACTCACGGATATGCCATAATAATGCCATCCCTTGGGGGCTAAACCGGCAGCCGCCTTTCCCAAGGCATGAACAAACCAACAGCACACGAGTGGTTTCAATTGCTTTTATGACGATTATCAATATATATTTATTGACATTCAATAAATGCAGTGGTATGGTAAGGACAGCGTAAATCGTTGCCGAAAAGCAAGGGCTTTCCGGAAAATGGAAGAGAAGATATTCCCGGTATCCAGCGCAGGATGCCCATCCATAAAGATAGGCGCTCAACAACTCATTCGAAGGAGGTTCTCTTCATGTCTGCTTCTTTATCCGGCATCTATACCATGCAATCCATGCCGACAGTCCCCACCGGAACTGAGCGGGTAGATATCGCCATCCTCGGCGGCGGCCCGGCGGGCGCCGCCCTGGCCCGTCTGCTCCCTCCCGGTTTCCGGGCCGTTCTGCTCGACGGCAAGCCGCCATATCTATCCGACCCCATCCGTCCGGCAAAAGGCAAATGCTGTGGCGGCCTACTTGCCCCCGATGCCCAGACCGAACTGGCGGCGCAGGGGCTTACCTTGCCGTTGGAGGTATTGGTCAATCCGCAGATATTCGCCGTGCAGGTCCTTGACCTCGCCCGGCCGTCGCTATGCCGTTTTTATCCACGTTCCTATATCAATATGGACCGGGACCGGTTTGACCGCTGGCTTCTCTCCCTTGTCCCGGCAGCACGGGTCCGGATGGCCTGCCGGGTCGTGTCCGCCGAGCAAACGGAAGACGGCTGGCATCTGTTGCATTACCGGAGGGACGGTAGGCATCGGACGCTTGCCGCCCGCTGCCTGGTAGGGGCGGACGGCGGCCAGTCTTTGGTACGGCGCACTTTTTTCCCTGAACAAGTTATCCGACGGTACGCAGCCGTACAGGAATGGTACGCCGCGCAGGATGCGCCGCCCGTTTACAGTGCTTTGTTTGACCGGGAGATCACCGACTGTACCGGATGGATGATCGCCAAAGACGGCATCCGTATGCTCGGCGCCGCCCTGCCGTTGGATGGCGCCGCCGCCCGATTTGACCAACTGAAAAACAAGCTCATGCAAAACGGCATCCACTTGGGTTCCCACATCCGGCGGGAGGGCTGCATCGTCAACCGTCCTGCTGGTATCATGCAGCTCTGCTTGGGCGACGGCGGCGTATTCCTGATCGGCGAAGCGGCGGGATGGATTTCGCCTAGTTCGCTGGAGGGGATCAGCTGGGCACTGAAAAGCGGGGCTATTTTGGCGAAATGCCTAGCCGGTTCCAAGGCTTTGGATGCGGCCGGTCTCGCAGAAATTCAAAAGCAATACCGGTTCCAAACTGTGGGGCTGCGCCGGAAGCTGGCGGCCAAACTGGCGAAATGTTCCTTTTTATACACGCCCGCGCTTCGAAGGGGGATTCTGCGCTCCGGGATCGCCGCCCTGGCTGTACGTTCCGCCGCATCGCAGACTTTCCCTATCCTATGACCATCCTTATCGTTTGCTGCCGGACGGCCCGTTTTGCCATTCGCTCTTCCGGAGGTCGAATTTAAAAAACCTAGGGTGCATTTCCCCTTTTTCTCCCTTTTTTTGCCTTGTGGGTCCTGTGAAAAGTTGGTATACTAATTAGGAATGAACGTCCATACGGCATGGGAAAGAGGGATTTCACATGAAAGAACGCATTAAGAACCTGACGCACCTGCTCGGATTCTTTCTCTTGGGCGTTGCTCTGATCGCGGTATACAAAACGTTCGACAACCTCCAGGTCATTTGGGACTTTATCTGGAGGGTATTCGATATCCTCAGCCCCTTTATCATCGGTTTTGGGCTGGCCTTTCTGCTTTTTGCTCCGGCGAAATTTTTGGAAGGCAAGTTTTCCAAAGCGAAGCCGCGGTTTATAAATAAACATGCCCGCGCTTTCTCGGTTTTGCTGGTTTACCTCTGCCTGTTCGCCCTGATCGCCATACTGCTCACCTTTGCCATCCCGGCGATCATCAACGGTATCCGCAGCTTGATCATCTCCCTGCCGGGCTATTTTGAACAGTTCATGCAAACCCTGGACTCTTTAACCAAGGAGGGCGGCCTACTGGAGGGGATGAACCTTACCGAAACGGTAAACAACCTCTATCAGTCGTATGTTGTGCCGCTTCTGAAACCGGAAAACGCCCCTACCTACTTCAAAGGCCTGATGGATTTTACCTCTTCCCTGTTGAATGTATTCATGGCGCTCATCATTTCGGTATATATGCTGCTCAGCCGCGAATCGTTGGTGCGGGCCTGCAAGCTGATCGCTTCTCTGTTTATCCCCGCCCGGGCGATGGCGGTCCTTTCCAAATACACCCACCGTTCCTGCGATATTTTGTACAGCTACCTCTATTCCCAGGTTTTGGACGCCTGCATAGTCGCGGTGATTATGACCGTCGGCTGCTTCATTTTCCGTGCACCGGTACCGCTGGTGCTCGGCTTCATGATCGGCCTTATGAATCTGATCCCCTATTTCGGGGCGATTATCGGCGGGGTGGCCGCCGTGGCGATCTCCCTGCTTTCCGGCAACTTGTACGGCAGTATTTTCCTGGCGATTTATATTGTCGGTATGCAGCAGCTTGACGCCAACATCATCCAGCCCCGGGTTGTAGGGGACACGGTGGGCATCAAGCCGATTTATGTGCTGCTGGCAATTACGTTGGGGGGCGGCCTACTCGGTTTCTGGGGCATATTCCTCGGTGTGCCGATGATCGCTATTGTTCAAATGCTTTTGATTGATCTCATCCGATATCGCCGCCTGAAAGCGGCGGCATCCAAAAAGCTCCAACAGGCGCACATAGATACGGCCGATGATCCCGTTCAACCGGAAAATAACGAGACTTTCCCAGTCGATGCCGAATCGGAAATAGCAGGGGAAGCCGGGGAAAGGGAAGCCCTTCCGAAGGATGGGCAAGAAAATGATGTGTGAATTGAGCTCAAAAGGGTAATTTGGAAGAGGATTTACATTTATTAATAATAAATATTTCAAATAATGCAAAAATTGTTGAAGATTGTACATCGACAGTTCTCGACATTTCCTGTATACTAAAAGCAGTCGATATTCCTCTTACCAAACTATTCTGGAAAAACAGCCGTTGTATAATACAACGGCTGTTTTTTCGCTTATTTACAGTAATCCCCTAATATATCTGCGTATCCATCTGTAAATTAACGCAAATATAGCATCGATATCCCCTGCGTGACCGCAATCTTCCTATACGTTGCGGTATTCACATAATGGCAACGGGATGGCCGGTATCCGCGAGCCATCCCGTTGCCGAAACGATATATTTCAAAATTTACATATTCTTTCATTTTTATCCATTATAAGCATTTCTTTCTTTTAACGCCCGGTCCGCATCTCGCTTCATATCCCGCCGAGCGGCGTCCTCGCGCTTATCAAACAGCTTTTTTCCGCGGCAAAGCCCCACCTGCACCTTTACCAGGGACCCTTTGAAATACAGCGACAGGGGGATCAGCGTCAGCCCCTGCTGCTTTACCAGGCCGAACAGACGGAGGATTTCCTTTTTATGCATCAGCAGCCGGCGTTCCCGCATGGGGGCGCGGTTAAAAATATTCCCCTTTTCATAGGGACTAATATGCATGCCGTGGATATACATCTCGCCGTTTTCGATCTGGCACCAGGAATCCTTCAGGTTTACCGCTCCCTGGCGGAGACTTTTCACCTCGGTTCCCGCCAATTCGATCCCCGCTTCCATCGACTCTTCAACGAAATAATCGTGGAATGCCTTACGGTTGCTGGCGATGGTTTTGGTATTTTCTTTTTTCGGCGCGGCCATACTCTTTCACCTCCGGCTCGCTTTGGCAAATAGATTTTTTACAGCAGGCTGCGGCCCTCCAACGAGCGGCGCAGGGTGATTTCATCCGCATATTCCAGATCGCCGCCGACCGGGATCCCATACGCCAGGCGGGTCACCTTGAGTCCAAAGGGGGCAAGCAGCTTGCTGATATACATGGCGGTCGCCTCCCCTTCCACCGTGGGGTTGGTCGCCATGATCACTTCCTGCACCTCACCGCCGGCCACGCGGGCCAGCAGTTCCTTAATCCGGAGCTGCTCTGGCCCCACCCCGTCCATCGGCGAGATCGTGCCGTGGAGGACGTGGTACAGGCCATTGTATTCCCGCGTCCGTTCAAAGGCGAGCACATCCCGCGGATCCTCCACCACGCAGATGGTCGACGCGTCCCGCCCGCCGGACCGGCAGATCGGACAAAGCTCCTGATCGGTCAGGTTATGGCAGACGGTGCACTCATGGATTTTCTCTCGCGCTTCGGTGATGGCGGAAACGAAGTCCGCGGCGTTTTTCTCCGGCAGATTCAGCAGATAAAAAGCCAGCCGTTGGGCGGATTTATGCCCGATTCCGGGAAGCCGCTCCAGCTGCTCGATCAGCCGGGCCAACGGCGCTACGGTATACGCCATATCAGAACAGGCCGGGCACATTCAGCCCGCCGGTCACCTTGCCCATCTCGGCTTCGCTGGTTTCCACCGCCTGGCGGATCGCCTCATTTACCGCGGCGGTAACCAGGTCGGCCAGCATTTCCACATCCTCGGGATCCACCACTTCCGGCTTGATGTCCAGCTTAACGACCTGATGCTTGCCGTTTACTGTAGCGGATACCGCGCCGCCGCCCGCCGCAGAGGTATACTCCCGCCCGTCGAGCTCGGCCTGCAACGCTTCCATATCGGCTTGCATCTTCTGCGCTTGCTTGATCATGCTCTGCATATTGCCGGGGCCTTTGCTGCTGTATCCCTGCGGTAATCTTGCTTTCATAACAATACCTTCCTTTATCCTTGTTTTATCCGAAGCGCCGTCCCGGCGGATAGCTGGGAACGCCGTTCTGTTATCCATGAAGTCTGCCAAAAGGGAACCCTTCCCCGGCATTATTTGACTTCCACGTCCACCCCGAGTTCCCGGCTGTTGCGGATAAAATCCGCCAGCGGATCCCCGCCGCCCGATGCGGGCGCCGCTTTCTTCTTAATGCCGATACGATAGGTACGGCCGGTGACCCCGCGGATCGCATCGACGAGCAGGGCTTTGTTGCCGTCCCGGCTGACCAGGGATTTGAACAGCTCGTTCTCCGTTTCGATCAGCACGTAATCGCCCCGCAACACAGCGGTGGATCCCACCAACACCCCATACATGGGGGGGCAGGAAGTGGCGAGCGTTTCGAGTACATCGCTCCAGCGGGTGAAGGGGGCTTCGCCCGACGGTTCCCCAGCCGTGCTGCCGGAAGGTTCTCTCGCCGACGGGGCCGTCTCCCTAGCCGCGGAAGAAACAGACGGAGACGCCGGCTCGCCCAACGACGTGGAAAGGGATGGTTCGGTGGGCGGAGCGACCTTCTGCGACGTGGAAGGTGCAGCCGGGACGGTATCCGGCGGCAGGGCGACAGGCGGCGCCATCGACGCGTCCGCCACCGGAAGGGAGGGGACACGGCCGCTGCGTAGCGCGTCCTCCAGCGCCTTTACCCGGCGCAGCAGGGCCGCCGTACCCGAATCCAGGTCCGGCGCGCAGAGCCGCAGCATCGCCATTTCCATCTCCACCCGGCGGGAAACCCCGGAGCGCAGCCGTTCCAGCGCATCCTGCAGCCCTTCCATGCAGTGCAGGATCGCCGGCAGCTCATATTCCGCCGCTTCTTTCCTCAAACGCTCCAGCTCGGCCGGCGGGGCGATAATCAGACCGGCCGGGTCGGGCACGCTTTTGATGATCATCAGGCTGCGGTAAAAATCGATCAGTTCCGAACAAAGCCGTTCCATGTCCCGCGACGCCTCGTGCAGCCTGCCGATCAGGCTCAGCGCCGCGCCGCCGTCCTCGCCCCGCACGGCCTGGGACAGTTCGAACAGGTAATCCCGCCCCGCCATACCGGTCGCTTCCGCCACGGTATCCTCGGTCACCTCGCGGGATCGGGAGACGCACTGATCCAGCAGCGAGAGCGCATCCCGCAGCCCACCGTCCGCCAACCGGGCGATCAGCAGAGCGGCGTCCCCGGTTACGGTAAATTCCTCCCGCCCTGCAATATAAGCGATGCGGGCGGCGATATCCTCCGGCGATATCCGCCCGAAGTCAAAACGCTGGCAGCGGGAAAGGATGGTGGCGGGCAGTTTATGCACTTCGGTGGTAGCCAGGACGAAAATCACATGGGCCGGCGGTTCCTCCAGCGTTTTGAGCAGGGCGTTGAAGGCACCGGTGGACAGCATATGCACTTCGTCGATGATGTATACCCGGTATTTCGCTACCGCCGGGGTGAAATTGACCTCCTCCCGCAGGTCGCGGATGCTGTCCACGCCGTTGTTGGAGGCGGCGTCGATTTCCACCACGTCCATGATGGTGCCGTCGTCGATCCCGCGGCAGATTGCGCATTCGTTGCAGGGGTCCCCCTCCTGTGGAGAAAGGCAGTTCACCGCCTTGGCCAGGATTTTCGCGCAGGAGGTTTTCCCCGTCCCCCGCGAACCGGTAAACAGGTACGCGTGGGCGAGCCGCCCGGTACGTAGCTCATTCTTCAGCGCGGTGGTGATCGCCGGCTGCCCATAAACGTCCGAAAATGTCTGTGGCCGCCATTTCCGGTAAAGCACCTGATACAATTTCGCCGTCTCCTTTCGCGACACATTTTCCAAGGGAGGAGTCTCCGCCTGGCAAAGTCCCTCCCAGCAATCGGTCATAGGTAATGCAAAAACAAAACCGCATTCTCTCGGGCATACGAGCGGACAGGTTCCCTGCGGCGCACGGCGCAAACCGCTTAATGCTGCTCGGTTCCCCGCCTGACATGGTTCACGGCGCACCGTCGCACAGGACCCGCCC
>CAMMRL010000071.1 GCA_946499275.1 uncultured Clostridia bacterium
AATTGACCGGCCGGTTTGTTTGTGATAGCATGAAACCAAACCAAACCAAACCAAGCCAAACTTAACGATTCGTTGCGTCCAAACGCCGAAAGGAGACGCCGGAATGGACAACACTGCGATATCGCCGGATACGATTTTCCTTTTTCAAGGGATCAACGCGACGGAGGTTCATTCTTTATTGGAGGGAATACCCGAAGCGGTCTCTTTTGCGAAGGGGGAGGTTGTCTATACCCGCCGCCGGTTCCGGCACGCGCTCGGCGTCCTGCTTTCCGGCTGGGCGGAGGTGTACCGCACGGAAGGCGGCCGGCATGTGCTGATGAACCGGCTGGGGCCGGGCGACAGCTTCGGCGCGGCTGCACTGTACGGGGGCGGGGAGGAATACGTTACCGAAGTACGGGCGGCCACAGCGTGTGAAATCCTGTTTTTGTCCCAGGAAACGGTGAGCGGATGGATGCGCCGGGATTACCGGGTAGCGGAAAATTATATCCGCTTTCTGTCCGGACGGATCCGGTTTCTCAACCGTCGGATCGCCGGGTTTACCGGCGGCGCGGCCGACCGGCGCCTAGCCCGGTATCTTGCGGAACAGGCCGGCGAAAGCGGCAGGACCCGCCTTCCCGGCAGCATGACGGCTCTGGCGTCGGCGCTGAATATCGGGCGTTCCAGCCTGTACCGTTCGCTCGACGCGCTGACGGAGGCGGGGCTTATCCGCCGGTCAGGACGGGAGATTGAAATCGTCGATATCGGCCGGCTGCGGGACGCGGCCGGCGTGGAATAAAAACCCGTTATCGAAAGTCTGCAACAATAGGAGATGGAGAATGATGAAGAAGACCAAACGCGGCGTTTCACTGCTCGCCGCCGCATTGTCGGCGGCCCTGCTGCTTGCCGGCTGCTCCGGCACGGAAGGGGATAACAGCTCCCAGGCGGGCGGCTCGTCCGCCCCGGCCACGACCACGACCGGCGCGGCGGAAAAGGTGGAAGCGAACGTTTTCGCCATCAAAGGACCGACTGGCGTCGGTATGGTGAACCTGATGGCGGCGAACGACGAGGGCGCCGCGGCGAACCAGTATACCTTCCAGGTCGCGTCTTCCCCGGAGGAAGTGGTGGCGAAGGTGGCCAACGGTGAGGCGGACATCGCCGCCGTGCCAACCAACGTGGCCGCGAACCTGTATAAGAAAACCGAAGGCAAAGTGCAGATGCTGGCGGTCAACACCCTCGGCGTGCTGTATATTATGGAAAACGGAAACACCATCCAGTCGGTAGCCGACCTGAAGGGGAAAACCATCTATTCTACCGGTCAGGGCGCAAACCCGGAATACGTGCTTCGGTATATCCTGACCAAAAATGGGATCGACCCGGACAAGGATGTGACCATCGAGTTCCGTTCGGAAAACGATGAACTGGCTACCCTGCTTGCTACCGGCGAAGCGAAGATCGCCCTGGTGCCGGAACCCAACGTGACCACTGTGAAGGCCAAAAACGCCGACCTGCGGGTGGCGCTGGATGTGAATGAAGAATGGGATAAGGCGTCCGGCGGCGAAAGCAAGCTGATGATGGGCTGCGTCGTCGCCCGCAGCGAGTTTATCGAGGAACATCCCGACGCGGTGGACGCGTTCCTGAAGGAATACAAAGCGTCGATCGAAAAGGCGGCCTCCGACTTGGAGGGGACGGCCACCCTGTGCGAGAAGTATGGCATTATCCCAAAGGCCGCGGTTGCCAAGGCCGCGATCCCGAACTGCAACTTGACCTATGTGGACGGGGATGCTATGATGGATCAGATCAAGGGGTATTTCCAGGTGCTGTACGACGCGAACCCCAAGTCGATCGGAGGAGCGTTGCCGGATGACGCGTTCTACTATAACGCGAGCAAATAAGGACGGCAAAGGCGGCGGGCTGTTCCGCCGCCTGGCGGCCGGGGCCGGGGTTCTGGCCTTCTGGCTGGCCGTCTGGCAGGTCATCAGTATGCTGGTGGGGCAGGAACTATTGGTTCCTGCCCCCTTGGTGGTTGTGCGGGCTTTCGGGCGGCTGGTGGGGACGGTGGAATTCTGGGCAGCCGCGGGGCATTCCCTGCTCCGGGTGGCGGAGGGGTTCCTCTGTGCCGTTGCGGCGGGCAGCGTCCTGGCTTTGCTGACCACCCGGTTCCGGCTGGTGAACGCCCTGGCGTCCCCTCTGCTCCATATCGTGCGGGCCGCGCCGGTTGCCTCCTTTATTATCCTGGCGTTGGTATGGATCAAGACCAACGCGCTGCCCTCCTTTATCGCGTTCCTTATGGTGGTGCCGATGGTTTGGGCTAATGTGGAGAAGGGGATCCGCGCCACCGACCCGCTGCTTTTGGAGATGGCCCGGGTATACCGCCTGGGGTGGTGGAAAACCCTGCTGCGGGTGCGGATCCCGTCAGTGATGCCGTATTTTATGGCGGCCTGCACTACCGGTCTCGGCTTTGCCTGGAAGTCCGGGATTGCGGCGGAGGTCATCTGCCGTCCCGTCCTGTCGATCGGGAAAAAGCTGCAGGACGCCAAGGTGACGTTGGAAACACCGGACGTTTTTGCGTGGACGATTACCGTGGTAGTGCTCAGTTTAGTGCTGGAAAAGGTGCTGGTTGCTTTGGCTCGCCGTTTCGGACGGCGGTATGGGGTGGCAGATTAAGGGACGTATTTCGGCGCGTATAAAGAATCTGGAAAAGGGGGGAGACGGACATGGCGATTATGATGGAACGGGTGCGTTTTGCCTATACGGACGGTGTTTCGGTGCTGGAGGATTTTAGCCTATCCTTGCCGGAAAGCGGGGTCGTTTGCCTGTTCGGTCCCTCAGGATGCGGGAAAAGCACGCTGCTTCGTCTCCTTGCGGGGTTGGAACAGCCCCAAAGCGGCCGGATCCGCGGCCTGCCACCGCGCACCGCCGCTGTGTTTCAGGAAAACCGGCTGCTGCCCTGGCTCACGGCCTTGGAAAATGTCGCCCTTCCCTTGGAACGGGAATATCCCAGGCCGCAGGCCCTCTCCCTTGCCCAGGAGGAACTGGCGAACGTCGGGCTGGCGGACGCTGCCGATCAGCGTCCCGGCGCGCTCAGCGGCGGGATGCAGCGGCGAGTGGCGATCGCCCGCGCTTTGGCTTATCCTGCCGACCTGCTACTTTTGGACGAGCCGTTTTCCGGCCTGGACGAAGCGCTGTGGAGCGGGCTGGCCCGCCGGATCGCCGTCCGGAATGAAAATCGCCTGACGGTACTGGTTACCCATATTCGGGAGGAGGCGGAGACGATGAACGCCCGCATCCTTCGCCTGGAGGGACCGCCCCTGCGCAGGAGAGAAGAGCGGTAACGGCCTTCCCTTCTGGAGAAGCGGAAAGCCGTCGGCCCCGTACAAAAGAAAAAGTCGAAAAAGTTTGTGTTTGGGTATTGACTTTTCCCGCGTTTTCGTCTAATATAGATCAAGCCGGTTGGTTGTTGCTGGCGGGACAATAGAATAGTTCTATGGGGGTGTAGCTCAGTTGGGAGAGCGTTCGGTTCGCATCCGAGAGGTCAGGGGTTCGAATCCCCTCATCTCCACCACATGAACAGAGATCGAGATTTGGAACTCAAAAATGAGACATCCAAATTCCGGTCTCTTTTTCTATGCTGTAAGGGTGTATTTACGTCATTTTTGAACGCGTCCTTTTATAGTGGAAACGGGGCATTAAGAAGTAAAAATTAGAAAATCATAATGTAAAAAATAAAAATCATCCGAAATCGCCAAAATATCATTTTTATAGCCACTGGACAAATGACAACCCTGTGATTAAGCATGAAATGGCTTGAATACAGGGTTTCGGCTTTTTGGGAATGGTTATAGCCACCGGCGCAGATGCTTCGAAGCGTGAAGGCAGCGGTTCCATTGGGGGAGAGCTTGTGGTGTCACATTCCCACGACCTTCGCCATACAATAGCATGTACCCTATAAGAAAGGAGGTTACAATATGTCCGAATGTACGAATTGCAGTGGCGCATCCTTGGGGGCTGTGTTGTCGGAACCGGTGGACGGAACTTGTCCGGCTGTCGGCTATCAAAAAATATCCATTTGTGTTCCTGTGACAGTTACGCCCTTTGCCAAGACCGGCAACACCAAAACGAAATGTTGTGGAGAAGCGGTTGTCGTTCCGGGTGAAAAGCCCTGCGGAGGAAAGAAAAACGGCGTGTGCGCTTTCACAATCAGTCAGACCATCTGTGTGGAAGTACCGGTAGAGTTTGGCGCAATATCGGAGGTGGGCGACACCTATGTGGATTGTCTGGCCACATCCGCTGAAGATATTTGCATGAATTGCGGGGAGGATTTTGAATAATCATGGATCACAATGTTTCGTGCGTACCGGATCCCGCGTTTTTAGACCAGTCGTGTGAATGCCCACAAGACGAGTGTATGAAAATCGGATACCAATATGTGGATGTAAGCGTGCCGATCCAGCTGAGTCCTCATACGACACTCGATAAGGTGGAAATTGAATGCTGTGGTGAACCGACGGTGAGCTGTCAGGAAAACTGCTGCAAGAACACCGTTGAGGTTGTCGTCACCCAAAGGGTGCGCGTCAAATTCCCCATCCACTATACGGTTACCGCATGTATGGGCGAGAGTGTGCTCGAATGTGCCGACTGTGAGGAAACGATGGAGCTATAAATTTCATGGGAACACCCGTTCCCCTGTGTTTCGTTAAATTTCTTGTGACCTGAAAAGAGACCGGGATTTGGAACTCAGAAATGAGACGGTCCAAATTCCGGTCTCTTTTTTATGTTTTCACCCCTGTATGGACACTGCTTTAGTGTTTTACTCGGAAAACTGCAGGGCGAAGATGAAAAAGGGCCTATTCTGGACCGGAAATTTTCATCTTCTATTTTTAGCGGGGTGTCTTTTTGCAGCGTAACCCAGGACTGCGGCCGGCATTTCGTAGGGTTGGAAAGACGAATATTCCGGTCCTTCGGCCATCTGGTTGACAAACTCGCCATTGACCGGATGTCCCCTTCTTGTGGGTATTCCTCGTCTTCGTAGAACCCACTGAAGGGTCGACGCGCTCAAAAGGGCGGGCTGGGTACTGGTCGGATTTTTACGGAATATATGTCTGTTCTCCAAGTGGTTTCCTGTACCATCTCCGGATTGGAACAGCGCATCGGCCGCCACTTGATAGAGGGAAGAGACTTTAGGAGACTCCCAAGTTCTAAAAAAGATAACGAACGGTAACACAGAATAGACAAGCCCCATAAAATGTTCATGGAGGATGGGAGGTGTTCGATGTGCTTTCGGTATGGGTGAAAAGATTGAGCAATTTATTGTGTGTGAAAAGCATCGTGACGATTATTCTGTCGGCTGTATTTGCCTATCTTGCGGTTACAGGGGAGATTTCCAGCCGTGACTTTCTCACGATCTTTTCTGTTGTTGTCGCTTTTTATTTTGGTACGCAAAACGACAAAATGGCAGAAGAACCGGAACAAAAGAAAACACCACCATCCCGACCAGAATAACTTTGGATGATATTGTTTCCAGTCACTCCGGAGAACCCCATCGTCTTACGATCCGGCAGCAGGATCCCGGACCAAGCTTTGGCCCTTGTGCGATATTAGCACCTTTGCTTCGCAAGGAGGGACCAGGATTTCGATAGGGGTTGACTGGATTTATGTAGGTGGGTTCCAGCACCATCATTGTCTGTTTGGTTGTGGATTTGGCTGCTTTTTGCAGCTTTCGCTCAGATACACCCCCCGTACTGGGAAAAGCAGGAAGCTTTCGCTTCACACAATGAGCGGAGCGAGCCGTTTATGGGAATCGAATAATCCTGAAATCGGCTATTCGAAAACATTATGGCCCCTTTGCAGGCCGTGAGACAAGGAAAGCAAGCGAAGAACCCGTTCACTTTCTGAAAGGTCTATCGGGAGTATGCCTGCCCAACGCTTCCCCTAGCCCCGGGCTTTACGCCGAACGAGTAGCCATAGCAGCCTTGTTGCAAAAGCAGAAAAGAGGAGAGGCTTAACCCTCCTCTTTTTATGCAAAAGTATCGCATTTTACCGCTGGGGTTTTCACCTATTCTTCGGTGTCTACCCTTGCCTGCCAAGCGGCCCGCTGTGTTTCCGTAGCGTTTTCTAGGGAAGACAGCGTGTAATCCATACCGATTTCCCCATATTTTCCTTTACCGATGGTGTGATACGGCATCACTTGCGCCCGCAGGATATTCGGGTACTTCGCCTTCAGCGCCCGGATGGCGGCAAAATGTTCCTCATTGTCGTTTAACCCGGGGATGATCGGTGCACGCAGAACGACCGGTTGCTTTTCTTCCCCCATGAAAGCGAAAGTAGCAAGTACCACCGATCGGTCGATGCCGACGTACCGCTTGTGCATATCCTCATCGGTCATTTTGTAATCCAGCAGCACTAGATCCAAAAGAGGAAGGAGTTCCTTCATCCGCGCGGGAGCCAGGCAGCCGTTGGTTTCGATGCAGGTGTGAAGCCCCTTCGCTTTGGCAAGCTGCAGCAGTTCCTTTAAAAAGGCGAACTGCATCGTGGGTTCCCCTCCGGAAAAAGTGACGCCGCCGCCCGAATGCCGGTAATACGCTTCGTCCTTCATCACCTGGTCGATGACATCGGAGGCTTCCATGGAACGCCCAAGCAGGGCCAGCGCGTCGGCTGGACAGGCCCGTACACAGTTCCCGCATGCCACGCAGGAGGAAAAATGGACTTGACGTATGCCGTCCTCAGTAAAGGAATGCACGCCGTTCGGACATACCTCCCGGCACTTGCCGCAACGGACACATTTATTCTCATAATAGGCGAGCTGCACCTTGTCCGACAGGGATTCCGGGTTGTGGCACCAAGCACAGCGGAGCATGCAGCCCTTGAGGAAAACGGTGGTGCGGATGCCCGGACCATCGTCCAAGCAAAACCGCTGTATATCAAAAATCGTCCCTTTCATACGGATCTCCTCCTCCGGCGTGGCCAAGGTAGACGGTTCCGGCGCCGCCGAACGCCGGAACCCAGGGTATACAAATCGGATAATAAGGATAGGATTATACAAATTTCGACATGGCCGCCCCGGCATTATCGCATATCGGCGGCCTGTCCTCTTTATAGCAACAGCGCCGTCGAAACGGTACGGCGGAAAAGCGCGCTTAGGGCTTTCTGCCCGCATTATACACCGTTTTTACAGTGCTGTCCAGATTCATGCCAGGGAACCTGCGAGGGATTACCGCTGTTTTTTTGTGCCTATTGCCGGAGGAGAGGTAGGAGGTTTTCCACCTCTTTCCGGCCGATTTCGGCTTGATAGGTCTGTCCGGAGGAAGGGGAGCGGGTTTCCGCGGTAAAGCTGCTGAAGCTGTAAAAAATCATACCGCCGACCGTCTCATGGCCCCGCAGGCATTCTACCGATCGCTTCATGATGTCGCTGCACCCAACCCATTCCTCCTTGCCTTGCCCCGCGTAGGCATCAGGGGATACCCCGGTTTTGTACAGTCCCAGACCGACATACAGCCGCACTGAGGAATGGCGGGGATAGGCCGCCCAAGTATCCACCGCCCGGTCAAACGGCGCGGCAGAATTCTCAAAGCCGAAATAAATCTGCGGGCAGATATAATCGACAAAACCGGGCGCGGCAATCCAGGCGGTGATGTCGGCGTACAGCGTGGAATAGTTTTTCTCCACATTGTAATCGGGGCTGATCCCAAAGATGCAGCCTTCCCGTTGATGGACTTTTTGATAGGTATCGGCTACCAGCACATCCACCTGCGCCCGCCGCCAATCGGACACGCCAAGCGTACCGCCGGCAGCGGTATAGGCCGCGTAACCGGCTTTTTCAAACGCCGCAGGCGAATCCGGAGGGATTGCGGAAGTGTTGGACGGGTAGAAATAATCGTCGAACTGCACACCGTCCACCGCGTACCGGGTGACGATTTCCTCTACCCCCTGTAAAATGAGGGTACGCGCCGCTTCCGACGCGGGGTTATAATAGTAATATAGTGTACCTCCGGTATCCACCGAGAAAATATCGTTGCACCCGGCGTTCTCTTTATTCGTCCCGATGCGGTAAGGATTGACCCAGGCGTGGAGCTGCAGCCCCCGTGCATGGGCGGCTTCCACCGCATAGGCCAACGGGTCGAAGCCGCTGTCCAGCAACGGCTTCGCCGCGGCGGCGGGGGGAAAAAGCTCGCTTTGATAATACGCGTCGCTCATGGCCCGTACGTGAAAGACGACGGCGTTCAACCCATAGGACGCCGCCTGCTCCATTACGCCGTCTAAAGCCTCTTTGGCCTGATCGGCGTTCTTGTCTTTGAGCAGGGCGTTCAGCTCGATATACGATAGCCATACCCCGCGGAATTCTTCTTCCGGAGACTGGGATCCGTCTCCGGAAGAAAGGGAAGCGCCGCTTTCCGGCAAAGGGCTGGAGGGACCGCCCGGCGACTCAGGCAGCCGGCAGCCGGCTGCCAGCAGGCAACAGCAGATAAGTAGGCAGGCGAATAAACAGATCGGCCGTTTCTTCATAGGGCGCTCCTTTGGGCGGATCAATCGGGCAAATCCGCTTTCTTTTTTATCGTAATGAATAACAGGCGGAAGATCAGCTTCTGCGAAGTCCGGCGTACTTGACAGGCGGAGATGAATCGGGTAGGATGCTGGTGGGGAATCCGCTCCATCGAAAAAGCGGATCTGCTATATATATGCCCCAGCGGCGGAAAGGATGACTGCCTGTGCCCAAAACACTGTCCTTCCTATCCCTAGTACTAGTCTATCTGTGCGGCATCAGCCTGGTCAGCGTGGCTGTTACCGTGTGGGACAAGCACCGCGCGGCCGTTCATAAGCGGCGGGTGCCGGAAGCGACGCTGCTCCTGCTTTCCGCACTCGGTGGTTCTTTGGCGATGTATGCGGCTATGCGGTTGATTCGCCACAAGACCCGGAAATCCAAATTTATGGTGGGAATCCCGGTGATCTTCTCCCTCCAAGCGGCTGCTGCGGTTGGTATCTGGTATTGGGCGGCCTGTATCAGCGGATGAGTCCCCTGAAACCGTTCCGGCCGGCGCTTCGGAGATTTTAGGGAGGAAGATGGAATTTTCTCTTGCTTTTATCCAAAGGCTATGTTATAATCGTCTTCGCGATATCGCTTATGAAGCATTTCGCAGTGAAAATATAACCGGGTGTGGCGCAGTTGGTAGCGCGCTTGACTGGGGGTCAAGAGGCCGTGAGTTCAAGTCTCGCCACTCGGACCATGCGGAGTATCATTAAAGGATCTGAAAAGGTCTGCTGATGA
>CAMMRL010000072.1 GCA_946499275.1 uncultured Clostridia bacterium
CGTATTCGCAGTTGGTGCCGGGGAATACAGGGATAAATACGCGGGGCTGTGCGGCATGGATTGCCGGAGCCGCCGTGTTCCGTTGTGTCGAAAGCGGGATTTCCGGCGCCATCGGCGGCTCCTCCTTCGGGAAGTTCGGGAATACCGGTTCCAACGGGGCCATCCAGCGCTCAATCAAATCGTCCAGCGGCAGTTCCTCGCCGTCGATGATGATTTCTTCGTCCTCCAACGTGGTGCCGAGGAGCTTGTACTCCAGCCCTTCCAGGCACATATCGCCTTCCTTGAGTTCCACAACAAAGGAACCGGCCAGCGGGGCGAAGAGGGTGGTGCGGTCGATATCCCGGTTAAAGGCAAACCCGATTTTGTTGCCGAAGCACATCCGCGCTACAGCGGCGGCAACGCCGCCTTCCCGTACCACCGACGCCGCGCTGATCACGCCGTACTGGACCAGCTTGGATACTTCGTCCATCAGTTCCTTGGCCTTTTTCCAATCAGGTAGGCGGGTGGCTTCATCCACCGGCATCGGCAGGAAAGCGACCAGCGAACCGGTATGCTGGAATGCGGCGGTTCCGGTCTTTTTCGCGGAGGTCATATCGCAGGTGAAGGAAACCAGGGTGGGAGGGACGTCCAGCTCGTTAAAGCTGCCGGACATCGAATCCTTACCGCCGATGGAGGGGACGCTGAATTCTTTCTGCGCTACAAAAGCGCCGAGCAGGGCGGCGGCGGGCTTACCCCAGCGCTCCGGTACGTCACGCAGGCGTTCGAAATATTCCTGGAAGGTCAGGCGGGCGCGGAACGGGTCGGCCCCCATCGCCGCCAACTTGGCCAGGGACATGGTCACCGCATAGGCCGCACCGTGGAACGGGCTCCAGCGGGAGATGCCCGGCATAAAGCCGAAGGTCATCGCCGTAGCGTCGTCGGTTTCACCGGAGAGAACGGGGATTTTCGCCGTCATGCCCTCTTCCGGAGTGAGCTGGTATTTACCGGCGTAGGGCATCGTCACCGTGCCCGCGCCGATGCTGGCGTCGAAGCGCTCCACCAGGCCCTTCTGGCAGGCGACCTCCAACCGGCCGAGGTTTTCGCGGAACGCGTCCGCCAGCGGGATGACCGCCAGGCCGGAGGGGATCGCCGTGCGATATTCCGCATCCGGGTTGGGGGCGGTGATGACCGCTTTCGCCGTCTGCGTTACGCCGTTGGTGTTGAGGAATTCGCGGCTGATGTCCACCACCGCGTCGCCCCGCCAGTTCATCCGCAGGCGGGCTTCCTCGGTAACGACCGCCACCGCCGTGGCCTCGAGGTTCTCCTGCGCGGCAGCAGCGATAAATGTCTCTACATCTTTGGGGTCGAGGACGACGGCCATCCGCTCTTGGGATTCGGAAATCGCCAGTTCGGTTCCGTCCAGCCCTTCGTATTTTTTCGGCACTTCGTCCAGGTTGATCTGCAGGCCGTCGGCCAGTTCGCCGATCGCCACGCAGACGCCGCCCGCGCCGAAATCGTTGCAGCGCTTAATCATCCGCGCGACACTACCGTTGCGGAACAGGCGCTGGATTTTCCGCTCGGTCGGCGGGTTGCCCTTCTGGACTTCCGCACCGCAGGTATCGATGGACTCGGAAGTATGCGCCTTGGAGGAACCCGTTGCGCCGCCGCAGCCGTCCCGGCCGGTACGGCCGCCGAGCAAGACGATCACATCGCCTGGCACGGGGACTTCCCGTACCACGTTTTCCTTTGGAGAAGCGCCGATCACCGCGCCGATCTCCAACCGCTTAGCGACATAGCCGGGATCATACAGTTCCGCGACCTGGCCGGTTGCCAGCCCGATCTGGTTGCCGTAAGAGGAATAGCCGGCTGCCGCGCCGGTGGTGATCTTCCGGGAAGGCAGCTTGCCTTCCAGCGTGTTTTCCAACGTTACGCGGGGGTCTCCCGAACCGGTGACCCGCATCGCCTGGTAGACGTAGGCCCGCCCGGACAGGGGATCGCGGATCGCGCCGCCCAGGCAGGTGGCGGCGCCGCCAAAGGGCTCGATTTCGGTCGGGTGGTTGTGGGTTTCGTTCTTGAACTGTACCAGCCACTGTTCGGTTTTTCCGTCGATTTCCACTGGCACTTCGATGGAACAGGCGTTGATCTCGTCGGATTCGTCGAGGTCGGGGATCATCCCGCGTTTTTTCAATAGGCGCATCCCCATGGTGGCCATATCCATCAGGGTGACGTTTTTCTGCGGCAGCCGCTCGCCGTAAACCTCTTCCCGCGCTGCATAATAAGCGGCGAGAGCGTCTTCAATCGCGGTGGTCAGCGCGCCGCGCTGTACCTCAATTTCCGACAACTTGGTTAGGAAGGTAGTATGCCGGCAGTGGTCGGACCAATAGGTGTCGATGACCTTGAGTTCGGTTACGGAGGGGTTGCGCTTTTCCTGGTCGCGGAAGTAATCGCGGCAGAACATCAGATCGGCAGGAGACATGGCAAACCCCATAGAACGCCAGTATTCCTCCACCTGCGAATCGTTCATCGCGATGAAGCCATCCACCCGCTTGACGTTTTCCGGCACGGCCGCGGAGAGATCCAGCGTTTCGGGTTTATCCAACGAAGCCACGCGGGATTCCACCGGGTTGACTAGATATTGCTGTACGCGGAGGAATTGTTCGTCCGTCAATTCGCCTTTGAGACAGATCACCCGCGCAGACGCGACGCGGGGGCGTTCGCCCTGTGTCAAAAGCTGGATACACTGGGAGGCGGAATCTGCCCGCTGGTCATACTGCCCCGGCAGGTATTCCATGGCGAACACACGCCAACCCTCGCCGGCGTCAAACGTTTCGTCGTACACATCGTCTGCGTTCGGTTCGGAAAACACGGTGTCCCGCGCCCGCTCGAATTCTTCCGGGGTAATCCCCTCTACATCGTACCGGTTCAGCAGGCGGAGCGACTCAATGGCCGTCATGCCAAGGTTGTCCCTCAGGTCGTCCAGCATATGCCGCGCTTCCACGTCAAAGCCGTCCCGCTTTTCGACGAAAACCCGAATTACGTTTGACATAATCCAATTCCTCACTTTATAACAATAGATATTATTAGGATACCATAAATTCGGGCGGAGAAAAAGAGGGAATCTCCGAAAAAAGAGGGGGCTTTTCCCCGCGGGTTTTGTATCATTCGGTTGAAACAACCCGGGAGGAGAGCGGCTTCTTCTATAATAGTTGTTGTTGTAAAACGGTTTTTCTCTCCTTTAGTCCTTGATTCGGCGGCTAATAAAGCCTATAATAAACATCGGATACGGGCGATATTTTTCCGTCGATATGTCGGAAGGAACATCGATTCCGTTAAGAAAGGAATGGACACGGATGACCGATTTCTTAAAACGCACATGGGCGACAATTGACCTGGATGCGATTCGAGATAATTACCACGCCATTCTCGGCATGCTTACCCCTGGATGCCGCGCGATGGCGATTGTAAAGGCCGATGCGTACGGCCACGGTGCGGGGTATGTATCCCGGGCTTTGCGGGATGCGGGGGCCGATTGGTTTGGCGTATCCAATCTGGATGAAGCGCTCCAGATCCGGCGGGCAGGGATCACCCAGCCGATTTTGATCTTGGGCTACACGCCCGCACGGGAGGCGCGAAGGCTGGCGGAATATGGGATTACCCAGACCGTCTGCAATGGGGAATACGGCGAGGAACTCAGCCGGGTGGCCGCCGCAGCTGGCGTGGAGGTGCGTATCCATATAAAAATTGATACAGGGATGTCCCGGATCGGCTTCCTCTGCCAAAGGGAAAAAGAGCTGCCGCAGGCGGTAGCGGAAGTATCGGCGATCTGCCGCCTTCCCAGCCTGGTTCCGGAGGGGATTTTCACGCACTTCGCTTCTGCCGACGAGGAAGAAGGGGAGACATTTACCCGCCTACAGTTCTCGCTTTTCCAAGCGGTTGTCGCCGCTTTGGAGGAAAAAGGCATCCATTTCGCCCTTCGGCATTGCTGCAATAGCGCGGCGACACTCCTGTATCCGGAAATGCATCTGGACCTGGTGCGTCCGGGGCTGATCCTGTACGGGCTTTTCCCGTCTTCCTGGTTGGCGGGGAAGCTGCCCCTGCACCCTGCGATGGAACTCAAAACGGTGGTTTCCATGGTGAAGGATATTCCGGCGGGTTCGGTGGTGAGTTATGGACGCACCTATACGGCATCGAAAGAGACAACCCTGGCTACGGTGCCGATCGGGTATGCGGACGGCTATCCCCGCAGCTTTTCCAACCGGGCCTATATGCTGGTGAACGGCCGCCGCGCTTCCATCACGGGCCGGGTGTGTATGGATCAGTGTATGCTGGATGTTTCCGGTATCCCCGGTGTACGGGAGGGAATGGTAGTTACGGTATTCGGCCGGGACGGCGGAGAGACATTGCCGGTGGAGGAGTTCGCCTCGCTTTGCGGCACCATCAATTACGAATCGATCTGCCTGATCGGCAAACGGGTTCCCCGTGTCTTCCTCAGCGGAGGGCATACGGTCGGACAGCTCAATTATATTGTGCCGGAAGAGGAAACTCGGTAGTTGGCACGGAATACATCACGAAAAGGAAAACGGCACAGCAAGGGTATGAGACCTTTGAACAGCCGGGATAAGGTGGGGTAGATTTGGCGGAGTATATCGCTACGGAATTGGAAATGGCGTTGCCTATACAAAAAATCATCACCGTGCATTATTTTGAGTACGCCAAGGATTATGTGTTTGAAGGGGAACGGCATAATTTCTGGGAGTTTTTATATGTGGACAAAGGCGAAGTGGAGGTAATGGCCGGGGAAGTGGGCTATCGCCTGCGGCAGGGGGAAATGATTTTCCATAAGCCGAACGAATTCCACAACGTTTTTGCCAATGGGGTGGTTGCCCCGAACCTGGTGGTGGTTTCCTTTGAATGCGGCGCGCCGGCAATGGAGTATTTTGAAGGCAAAGTGATCGCCGCCGGCGAGGATGAGCGTACGCTGCTTGCCCGAATCGTCAAAGAGGCGCGGGACGCCTTCTCATCCCCGCTGGACGATCCAGGTACTGTGCAGCTCGAACGGGCTACCTCGCATGCTTTCGGCAGCGAGCAGATGATCGCCATTTTACTACAGGAAATGTTGATTCGCTTGATCCGCCGCGGGGTGGAGGAATCCCGCAGCATAAAGATCTCCTCTTCGGTCAAGCTTCGGTCCGACAACGACTTGGTAAAGAGGGTGATCGCGTATATGGAGGAAAACGCGGCCGGCAGCCTGACTTTTTCCCAAGTATGCCGCTTCTCGGCACAGAGCGCCACCAATTTAAAGACGATTTTCAAGTCGGTAACCGGCTATGGGGTGATGGAATACTACCGTAAGCTCAAAATTGAGACCGCCAAAACCCTGCTTAGGGAGGGAAACGGCAACATTACCCAGATTGCCGACCGCCTGGGATATGCTTCGGTGCATTACTTCTCGCGGTATTTCAAACAGGCCACCGGCATGACGCCCAGCGAGTATACCATGTCCATCCAGGCGAAATAGCCAATAAATGCCATGAAAGCGAGTGGAATGCCGCATTTCTTATTGGCGGTGTTATAAAAAAACGAGGATAACCGCTGGACAGCGGTTATCCTCGTTTTTTCTATATCGTTTTTACAAATCAATATCGTAATCGGACGGGTTTTTCCTGCGCGTGGTCGGCACCTCGGCGGAAGAGGTGCGATTGGCGATAGAACCTAAGGAAATACCGGTATCCGGTGTGTCGGTAAATTCGCCCTCCGCGCTTTCCTCGGCTTGTTCAAAGGAAGCTTCTTCTTCCGCTGTCGCGTAAGTGCCGTTGCCCGAAGCAGGGCCGGATGGGGGATACGGCCGGATATCGCCGTCGCCCAAATCGTCGCCGCCGTTGTCCGGATCGTCCGGATCGTCCGGGGCAGGCTTGCGGATAAAGAAGAAATACAGCAACGTTCCCGCGCCGCCGAGCATCAGTACGCCGAGTACGATTAAAACAATGGAAATGGTGGGGATGCCGCCTTTATTGGCTGTAGTTTCTCCCCTTTCAAATCCTAACACAGCGATTGAAGAAAAGCTGGTGGTTTTAAACGACAGAGAACCGTCCTTTACCGTGGTATCCAGCAGGCGGGCGGTGCCGTTTTCATCAATCATGGCTACCACAATATCGTATTTTTCTTCATCATTCATAGAAGCAGGGAGCGGAAACTCTATGGTAACTTCCCCGCCGGGCATGGCGACCGGCGTATCGATCCCTTGCGCCTGATTAATCAAATGCAGGGAAAGATCCAGATAAATCCGTAACGTCCCTTTCGGGCTGTAGTTGCTGTAAGGAGACTGGCCGCTGATCGCCTGTGAAATCTGTGGGTCCTGAAGTGTCAGCTGGGAAGTCCTTGTTTCCAGCATCAAAACGGCGCCGCTTTGCCCAACCAGGGAGGAATATATCTCCTCACTCAGAAGCAGACGGGCACGGGAAGCGAAGTCTGCCGTGGAATAGCCGAAGTTTTGGGCTACCTGCGTGTCGAAGCTGGTGTTGACGGCAATCTGTTTGCCGACAAGGGCGGTGGTACCGGCCCCCTGGATCATTTCATAGGTGGGGGCGCTGGTGGCGGCCGTCGCCGTGCTGTTGGTTTCCGACTGGCTGCCTTCCGTAGATGCCGGGGTCTCTTTAGTGGTCGTAGTGGTGGAAACGGCCTGGGTCGTGGTAGTGGTGGTAGTCGGAGTGACGACCGGAGGCCCGAAAGAAGCGGTGCAGCCGGTGTAATGAACTACGCCGACGGACCGGTTATCCGCCGTGCAGAAGATCTCTACCTGATCCGACGGGGCCGCTACGCGGAAGGTGACGCTTCCGCTGGCGTCCGTCGTTTCGGTCGCCTGCTTCACTTTATCGAAAAACAGGTTGATGGGATAATCTTTGATCGGCCTGCCATGTTCATCGGTGATCTTCGCGGTAATCCGGTTGTTGGCCTTCGACAGCGTCATCCTCGTCGTGAGCGAACCGGCGACTTCTACCTGCCGGTCCGCGGCGAACGTGCGGCCGTCGCTGAGTCGATACGTCATGTCGTAAAGGCCAGGGCGCAGATCATCCAGCGGTACGGTAAAGCTTCCGGTATTGTCGCTCATACCGCGCAGGGTGCCGTCGATCTCAACCGAGACGGAAACACCGGGAAGATCCTTGGCGTTCCAAGTGATTGTCAGGGTGGTCCCGTTATTATTGACAAAAGAAAAACGCGGTTGGGCCGGAGCGGTGGAAGGCGTTTCTTCCTTCGTCGTGGTGGTATTTTCCGTCGTGGTGTTTTCCGTTGTTGTGTTTTCCGTTGTTGTGTTTTCTTCCAACGTCGTATTATCGTTTTCTTGTTCCTGACCCGGCTGTGCGTAGACGCTCGCCGTCAGTAGTGAGACAAGCAGCACAATCGATAATAGAGAAGCCAGTAATTTTTTCATGAAGGCGTTCCATCCTTTCCATGCGACATGGGAGACTTGGTTCCAGCCATGGACAATGGCCGCATGGGTATAAGATACCATACTTTGACCAAAAAGTAAACGGATTCTTAAATATATTCACAAATAAACCTATTTTAAGGGCGGCTTTGGCACCGGCAATCATCGACACAACCGGCCGGAACCCCGCTTCCGGCAGAATAGGGATCGGTCCGGTTTAGTTTATGATCCGCCGAGAAAAAGTATGCGCGATAAGGGCCCGTGGGCCGAAAGGAGGTTCGCTCTTATATCCCCTTGCTAGAATAATGCACATGGCAAAAGCGGGAATTAGGATTCAGTAGAAACAATCCTTTGTATATTCCGCAAAATTAATATTTCATCCATAAAAATGGTTGCATTGTATATGGCTATATGGTATATTCAAATAAGAAAATGGAAAATAATATGTATTCTACAGAGAATATATAAAAGGAAAGGTGTTCGAAAGATGAAAGGAAAAAAGGCTTTCAGCGCGTTTCTTTCGGCTGTTCTGCTTTCCGGAATCGTGGGCGGTACGGCTGCAAGCGCACAAACCAATGGCCCCGTTATCGAATGGTACATCCCCCATACCTTAAAGGTTGGTGACTGGATTCCGGATGTCAGTACGGATCCGGGTACGGGGCATGACTGGAGAATAGGCAGGGGCAGCAATTTGGATGAGGGGGCCACTGTGTACTGCCTGTCGGATAAGAAATACGGATTTGCTTCCCATGCGAGAGCGTTTCGGGAAATTGTTGATGGACAAGCCGAAATTGTCACTACCTATGAACGCATTTATAAGCCGGGGCTTTCCCCGCTCCGGGTATCGGTATATGACGAGAATGACAAATTTTTATACTATGCCGGCGAACCGTATGAAATCACCGTGGAAGAACCGGTAATCAAAACAAACGCCCCCCAAAGCGTGGTGGTGGGGCAAACCCTACCCTTCACCACGGAGCTGACCAATACCTCCCTGGAAAATGTAAAGGTGGCGCCGTATCTGGATCCGATAAATTATGACTATTTTAATGACAGCATACTTGGCGGATACCGGTATTATGACGCTGCTAATGGCGTATATTCGAAAGATAACCATTATATGGCGCATGAAATAGCCTATCTTCCCAAGGTTGAAGTGCTGGAAGGGAAAGACCTGGTCGAGCAGTCGAACCAGGACTACAGCAACATTTTGAATTCCAGCGAAACGCTTACTTTTACCGGGGCGGGCACGATCAAGCTGAAAATCACCTATCAGCAGATTATGACCTGCGAAT
>CAMMRL010000073.1 GCA_946499275.1 uncultured Clostridia bacterium
TGGCAGACCACGCGGGCGGCGTCCGCCGGGATTAGCGCCCGGCTCGCCCCGGCCAGGCGGGCGCGCAGGGATTCCCCCGCGTCCAGCCGCTGATGCTGCAAGGCGCGGGACGCGTCCATCATGGTGGAGAATACCAGGGCGGCCGCGTCGCCGTACCCCGTGTGGTATTCGTCACCCAGGGCGCGCACCTGCCGCAGGACTTCCCGTTCCCGTTCCTCGTTCAGTACGGGAAGATGGTGGACCGCCTTATAGTCCGCCACTTTTCCGGAGCAGTCCATTCGCCGGCAGAGCAGCGCGGTCAGCTGTTCGTCGATCCGGTCGATCTCGGCGCGGATTTCGGATAATTCCATGGGTGATCCCATCCTTCGTATATTTTTCTCAGATAACAATCCGCGTTTTAATCGCCCGGCCGTTCGGTTTCCATCGCATCCAGCAGGCCGAAAGCAACCGCCGCTTCAATCACCGGCAGGGCGCGCGGTACGATACAGGGATCGTGCCGTCCATGGACCGTCAGCTTCGCGTTGGCGCCCGCCCGCAGGTCCACGGTGTCCTGTTCCCTGCCGATGGAGGAAGTGGGTTTCACCGCTGCCCGCAGAATCAACGGCATGCCATTGGTGATGCCGCCGAGCAGACCGCCGTTATGGTTGGATGTGGCGACGATCCGGCCGTTTTTATCGTAAGCGTAGGGGTCGTTCGCTTCGCTTCCCCGCATCCCGGCGAAGCCGAAGCCCTCCCCGAATTCCACGCCTTTGACGGCGGGGACGCCGAACAGCAGCGCCGCCAGCCGGTTTTCCATCCCCTCAAACATGGGGGAACCCAGCCCGGCGGGCAGGCCGGTGGCCGCGACCTCGACAATGCCGCCCACGCTGTCGCAATCCATCCGGGCGGTCTCGACCCGTTCCCGCATCGGCACTTCCACGGCGGGATCTAACAGGGCGAACGGGCGAACAGACAGCCCTTCCAGCAGCCCGTCCGTGACCGCGGCCGGGTCGAACCGGCGGTCGGACACCCCGGCAATCTCGAGGATATGGCCGCCCACATGCACCCCCCGGCGGCGGAGGATCTGCCTGCACACCGCCCCGGCGAAAACCAGCGGCGCGGTCAGCCGCCCGCTGAAATGGCCGCCGCCCCGGATGTCGTTGTATCCCTGATACCGCACGAAACCGGGATAATCCGCATGGCCCGGGCGGGGAAGGCGGGAAAGCTCCTCATAATCCCCGGACCGGGTATTCTGATTGCGGATCAGCATGGCGAGCGGCGCGCCGGTGGTGCGCAAATCCCCCTGCTCCGCGCTGCCGAGCGTGCCAGACAGCAGTTCGGGCGTATCGCTTTCCCTGCGGGGGGTAGAGGTCTTGTCCCTCCCTGGAGCGCGGCGGGCCATCTGGGCCAAGATCTCGGCCCAGTCGAGCGGTTCCCCCGCGGGCAGGCCGTCAATCACGCAACCCACGGCGGGGCCGTGGCTCTCCCCAAAAATGGACAGGCGGATACGGTTACCGATATTCGACGCCATGGACGTTCCCTCCTATTTGCTGAAAATCCGTAAAAAAGGCCGGCCAGCTTTTCTGCACGCAGCCCGCGCCGGTGATCGTCACCGGCTTATCGCAGCCGAGCGCGGCAACCGCCATGCTCATCACAATCCGGTGGTCGTTATAACCGGACACCTCCGCCCCGCCGGGCAAGAGAGACCGCCCCTCGATCGTCAGGCCGTCGGGGTGTTCCTCCACCCGTCCACCGAGCAGGCGCAGGCAATGGGTGACCGCCGCCAGCCGGTCGCTTTCCTTGAGCCGGAGCCGCGCCGCGCCGGTGATGCGGGTGGTTCCCTCCGCCAGGGCGGCGGTGACCGCCAGGATGGGAACCAGGTCGGGAATCTGGGACGCGTCGATGTCGATACCGTGCAGCGGCGCGCGGCGGCAGAGCAGCCCTTCCCCCGTTTCCCGGATGTCCGCGCCAAACCGGCGGAACAACGCGAGCGCTTCCCGGTCTCCCTGTGTGGAGCGGGGATCCAGCCCGGTCAGCACGACCTCTCCGCCCAACGCCCCGGCCGCCAGCAGGAACGCCGCCTGCGACCAGTCCGCTTCCACCGTTTCGTCATGCGGACGGTAGCGCTGCCCGCCGGGTATCCGCCAGCCGTCCGGCGCCGTTTCCACCCGCACGCCGAAACGGGCCATCGTCTCCACCGTCATATCCACATACCCCGCCGACTGAAGGGGCGTGGTCAGCGCAATCCGGCTCTCCCCCTCGCAAAGGGGGAGAGCCAGCAGCAGGCCGGTAATAAACTGGCTGGATACGTCACCCGGCAGGGAAAAGCGGCCCGCCCGCAGCCGGCCGGAAACCCGCAGCGGCAGGCTTTTCCCCGGCTCAGCCTGCAGCACCACTCCATGAGGGGGCAGGCAGTCGCTATATACGCCCAGCGGCCGCTCCGGCAGCCTTCCCCGTCCGGTAAACACCACCGGGAACCCTTTGGCCGCAAAGAGGGGGATCAGGAAGCGGAGAGTAGACCCGCTCTCCCCGCAGTCCACCATAACCGGCCCGCCGGAGGATGCGCCGTCGATAACGGGAGACAGCCGGACGGTCTCCCCCGACCAGGACGGGATGGCCCCCAAAGCGGGCAGGGCGCGGACCGTCGCCTGCATGTCCTGGGAATCCAGGACGCCCCGGACCTCGCCCTCCTCGGCGAGGGCGGCGCAGAGCAGGGCGCGGTGGGCGGCGGATTTGGAAGGGGGCGGTACAATGCGCCCCTGGATAACGGAAGGGGAAACCCGTACGGTTTCCGGGATAGTCGGCATACAATTCCCTCTTTCTGGTGCGGATTCCGGGCGGTCTCAGCCGTGAAACGCCCCCGATTTATACCCTGTAGTCGATCACCCGGCAGATTTCCTCAAACGGTTTGCGCTGCTTACGATGGACGCGCGGGTTTTCCGGATGGCCGACCGCCACCAGCAGCCGCACCCGCTGCCCGCGCGGGATGCCAAGCAGCTTTTTCACCGGCTTTTCATCAAACCAGCCGAGCAGGCAGGTGCCGAGCCCCTGATCCGCCGCTTCGAAGCAAAGATGGGCGGCGGCCAGGCCAATGTCGACGCTCGCATAATCCTGCCCCTTAAGCAGCCCGCCGGCGCGGGAAGAAAGATTGCTTTTCGCCTGGCAGACCACGATGAACGCGGGGCTGGTGGCAATGGTTTTATTCATCCCCTGCCCCTGCGCACAGCGGGCCAACGCCTTCGCCGTTTCGCCCCCGTTGACAATAAGAAAGCGCCAGGGCTGCCCGTTGCAGGCGGAAGGCGCCTGCCGCGCCGCTTCCACACAAGCTTTGAGCTGTTCGGTGTCCACCGGCTGGCCGGTATATTTCCGGCAGCTCTGCCGCCGAAGGGCAAGTTCCATAAACGAGTCCATACGGGTCCCCTTTCGTTCCATGCTGATCAAACAGCCTGCTCCCTTTATTCGGCTGCGTTCCCTTCGCCAAGGACAAACCCTTCCAGCTCCGCCAGCGGGTAACGCCGGACAAAGGCGCTGCCGATTTCCCGGAGCAGTACCAGGTCGATACCGTCCCCCGCCCGCTTTTTATCCAGCGCTGCGGCGGCAAGGTAGTCGGACGGCGAAGCCGCGTCCGCGCAGGGGAGTCCTAATCGGCCGAGCAGGGCCGCCAGCCGCGCCGCCGTTCCAGGGGCGGTCAGCCCCGCCCGCTCCGACGCGGCGGTCAATACCGCCATGCCCACCGCCACCGCACAGCCGTGAGTGACGCCGGTATAGTCGTAATATTTTTCCAGCGCATGGCCTAGAGTGTGGCCGAAATTCAGGAGCTTGCGCTCCCCTGCTTCCCGCTCGTCCCGTTCCACAATCCCTCGCTTGCAGTCGATGCAGGCAAGGATGGTTTCCCGCCGTTTTTCCGGCGCGAGGGCGTCCCCCCTCTCCAGCCGGCCGAACAGCGGTTCCCCCTCGCAAAGGCAGGGGGCGATGCAGGCGTACTTGACGATTTCCCCCAGCCCGTCCCGGATAAATTCTACGGGAAGGGTATCCAGCGTTTCCATATCCACCAGCACCCGCACCGGCTGCCAGAACACGCCGACCAGGTTTTTCCCCTGGGGGATATCCACGCCGGTCTTGCCGCCGACCGAGGAATCCACCTGCGCCAGCAGGGAGGTCGGGATCTGGACGAAATCGATCCCCCGCAGCCAGGTGGCGGCGGCGTATCCGGCCATATCCCCGGTGACTCCCCCGCCCAGCGCCACAATCAGATCCGCCCGAGTAAACCCGCCGGCGGCAAGGGCCGCGTAAATATCCTCCACCGTGGCCAGCCGCTTGCTCCTTTCCCCCGCGGGAAAGGGGAATTCCCCCGTCCGGTACCCCGCCGCTTCCAGCGACCGGGCGACCCTCCGGGCATACAGCGGGCCGACGTGGGAATCGGTGACGATCAGCGCCCGGCTTCCGCCGTTCACCTGCCGGGAAAACTCCCCCGCCCGGTCCAATAGCCCTGTTCCGACCAGGATATCATACGGCCTGGCGGTATGCACGGTAAGGACAGACACATCCTCGCCGCCCATCAGGCTTTTCGAAATGGTTTGGCTCATCCGCTTACGCTCTCCTTTCGCTGCCGACCCTCGCGGAGCACCGTTTCGAGCCAGACAGGGTCTTTGGCGGCGACCGCGTCCCGGCAGGCGCGTAGGTTTTCCATCAGGGTGTCGATCTCGAGACAAAGGTCGTCCGCGTTCATCAGAAATAGCTGGGTCCACAGTTTCTCATCCACCGCGGCCACCCGGGAGACGTCCCGGTAGCTTCCCGCCGAAAACCCGGCGTGCTTTGGGCAGCAGGGGGATTTAACATAGGCACCCGCCAGTACATGGGGCAGCTGGGAGGTAAACGCGATCATCCGGTCATGCTCTTCCGGCGTGGCGATGGTCACCCGGGCGCAGCCGATCGCCGCCGCAAGCTCCCGCATCGTTTCGATGGCTTTGTCCGGCGTATCCGGCGTGGGGGTGAGGATGTAGGATGCCGCCCGGAACAGCCCGGCGTCCGCGCTCTCAAATCCGCTGGTTTCCTTTCCCGCCATGGGATGGCCTCCGAGGAAAACCAGCCCCTGTTTCCGGCAGAGCGGCCCGCAGGCGGCGACCACCGCGCGCTTTACGCCGCAGACGTCGGTTACCAACGTCCCCGGCTTCAGGGAAGAAGCATAGCGGCGCAGGAACGGCTCCACTGCTGCGGGCGGGAGCGCCAAAATCAACATATCCACTTCTTTCAAGCGTTCCTCTCCCACGGCATCCACCGCGCCGGCGGCCAGGGCGGCGGACTGCGCCGCCCCGTCCCGGTCAACGCCGATCACCGTGCAGGCGGTATTCGCTTTCAGCGCGAGGGCCAGGGAGCCGCCGATCAGCCCCAGCCCCGCAATCGCTATGGTTTTCTCCATGATGGTTCCTTTCCGTCGGCCCGCCAGGCCAATCCATCCGCTGACGAACGCCCTGCGTTTACGCTTCGCAATGGGCGAGTGTTTTCCCGAAGAGGGGCGCGATTTCCTCCAGGCGGGCGGACAGGTGCCGGAACTGTTCCGGCGTGAGGGACTGCGCCCCATCCGACAGAGCGCGGGGCGGGTCGTTATGCACTTCGATAATCAGCCCGTCGTCGCCCGCCGCCACCGCCGCCAGGGCGAGCGGCTCCACCAGCGCGCTGATGCCGGACGCATGGCTCGGGTCCACCACCACCGGCAGGTGGGAAAGGCTCTTGAGCAGCGGCACGGCGGAAATATCGAGGGTGTTGCGGGTCATGGTTTCAAAGGTGCGGATCCCCCGCTCGCAGAGGATTACCTTGTCGTTTCCGGCGGCCATGATGTATTCCGCGCTCATCAGGAGCTCCTCAATCGTATTGGCCAGGCCCCGCTTGAGCAGGATCGGCTTGTCGCACTTACCCAGCTCCTTGAGCAGCTCGAAATTCTGCATATTCCGCGCGCCGACCTGGATAATATCCACATCCTCGAACAGCACCAGGTGGGCGGGGGACATGATTTCGGTCACAATCGGCAACCCGGTCTTCTCCCGTGCGTGGCGGAGCAGCTCCAGCCCGCTCGCCCGCAGCCCCTGGAAGGCGTAGGGGGATGTGCGGGGCTTGAATGCTCCCCCGCGCAGGAACGCTGCGCCTGCGTCCTTGACATCCTGCGCCACTTCCACGATCTGCCCTTCACACTCCACTGAACAAGGGCCGGCAATAACGCCGAGCTTGCCGCCGCCGATCACCGAACCGTGCCCCAGATCGATCACCGTATCATCCGGATGGAATTTGCGGTTGGCCTTTTTGTAAGGTTCCTGCACCCGCTTGACGCTCTCGACAATCTTCTGGGCTCCGACGAACTCGATATCCACCGTCGCGGTGTCGCCTAGCAGGCCGAGGACAATGGAATGCTCGCCGTACCAGGCGTTGACCTTGATGTCGTTGCGGCTTTCGAGGAGTTTGGAGAATTCCTCCACCTGTTTATGGGTCGTACCGGGCTTAAGAACAATAATCATAACGGTGCTTCCTTTCTGCTTTACAATATGGCTGTATTCCTGAAAATAAAAATTCTTATGGAAAACGCGGGCAAGGTATACAAAAGGCGGGGCTCATCGTGCATGAGCCCCGCCTTGCATCACACTCTTCGGCAGTATCCCGGACTTACACCGGCACTCTCATGGCACGATCCGCACAGCAAAAATAGCCCCAGCCAAAAAAATGACCGAAGCGATAAAAGTTCATAAATCGATTTTGCTGTTCGGAAAGCATTGTGGCGTCCATGAGAAAATACTCCTTGTCTTGCCTGCATTTGCTGATTTTATCATACTCCACCCAGCGGAAAGTTGTCAAGGAAAAATCCCCGCCCTTCACCCGCAGATTTTTGGTGAATGCGGCGGGAATTCCCCCGTTTTCCCGCCGTGTACCGCCTTTTGCGGGCTTTTTCGGCCGAAGGAGGGCCCATCATTTTGGCTTAATAATCACATCAGTCGATTACAATCACGGGGTTCCCCTTCCTTTCCGGGGCCCGTGGTGGTTCCCCCGCCGGCATTCCCAACGATACGCCGCCGCAGACCATCTCTTCCGGCGGAATTCCCAAGGAAGCCAGCTTATCCACCACTGCCGGGTGATCCGCCAACCAGCGAATCTGGTTAATCCAGCAGGCGCCCACCCCCAAGGAAGCGGCGGCCAACAGCATGTTTTCGATTGCAGCGGCAGAATCCGCCATGGCGTTGCCGTACCCCCGCCGATTGGCGACCAGGATAAGCACGGCGCCGCCATAGGTAAAATCGTAGCCGCCCCGTTTGGACTGGAGAATTGACGACTTGATAGACGCATAGGTGTCCGGCGTGATATCCATCCGCCGGAATTCCTCCCGCGCGAGAGCTTTTAGCTCCTTAAGCACCTCCGGGCTTTTGATTACCAAAAAACGTGCGCTCTGATTATTCCCGCCACTGGGGGCCCAGCGCCCCGCCTCCACAATCGCATCCAGCATCTCCTGTGGGACTGGGTCGTCGGTATATCTGCGCACGCTACGGCGGGCGCGAATTGTCTGCAATACCGCATTATCCATAAAATACCGCTCCTCTCTCCGGGGCTCACTGTTACATCGTCCAATCATCCGGCATCGTCTCTACCGGTTGGATAACGGTCCTTGATCTACACCGCCACTATTTTCCATAGTATACCACAAAAACAAGCCGGCGGCGAGTATCTCGCTCAAAGACCTATTTTTCCTATCCGCTATCCAATCCCGATAACAGGAAACAAGGGTGGTTAACCTGCAAACGGCCCCTCACTTTCCGGTCAAATTACATACCGCCCGATTGACGACCGAATCGTGTTGGATACACAAGACGACTTGTACATCTATACCTTTGGACAGGAAGACGGCAACGTCATCCTTGCCGCCTGGAAACGGGGGAGCGTATCCGGAACGGCGACGATAACCCTTCCGGCCGCCTTTCAACAGGCGGTCCGCTATTCACCAACCGGTGAAAAAAGCCTGTTCCCGGTTTCGTCCGCACAGAATTCCACAACGATAGAGCTAACATTGGAGCCGGACAGCTTGGTATTGCTGGAACTGTTTGCAGCGCAGGTGCCGGCCAGAGTAACGATGGAAAAGCCCCTCTTGGTCAAAACCGGGGATGGAAATGCGGAAATCCGGGCTGCCATCCGCAATCTCGGCAGTGAGACGTCCGCCGATTTCGAAGCCGAGCTTTTTCTGGATACCGAATGCTCCTGGGATTGTGAAAGCGTTATCCTCCCGGTGAAGGGGCTGGCCCTCGGAGAAGAAACCACCGCCGTCTGGACCGTGACGCGGGGGGAAGGGGACGTTCCTCTCAACGCCTGGTGCGTCGCCCACACGGCGGACACCCCACTCGCTGCGTCGGCGATACAGGGGTAGCCCTTCCGGGAAGTTCTTTGGGCATCGCAACCGGAATAGCAATAAACATCCACCGGCCAAGCCGGTGGTTTTTCACATGCGGGCATAGCCCTATG
>CAMMRL010000074.1 GCA_946499275.1 uncultured Clostridia bacterium
CCTGCGTTTCGGGCTGGAGGACGGCCGTCCCCGCACGCTGCTAGAAGTGGGCAAGGAGTTCGACGTTACCCGGGAACGTATCCGCCAGATCGAGGCGAAGGCGCTGCGCAAACTCCGCCACCCCAGCCGAAGCAAGAAGCTGAAGGATTTCCTGGATTAACCGGCGTTTGCCTGACGGGGGAAAGGAGGGCTTCGGCCCGTGCATATCAACCTGGAATCGGACTATGCGGTGCGCATTGTGCATTGCCTGGCGCTCTCTGCCGGCCGGATGGACGCGCAGTCGATTGCCGACAGCACCTGCGTTTCGCTGCGTTTTACGCTGAAAATCATGCGGAAATTGGTGGCAGCGGGGATTGTAAAATCGTATAAAGGGGCGCGGGGAGGGTACACCCTTGCCCGCCTACCGCAGGAGATTACGCTACGGCAGGTGATCGAGGCGGTGGAAGGGCCGTATCGGTTCAGCCGCTGCGTGGACGGCGATTATGACTGCAACTGCAGCACGGTTGTGGACTGCCCGTTCCGCTCGGTGTTCGATGAGGTGACGCAGATGGTCGTCCATAAGCTGGACACCGTGACTTTTGATCAGATTTGACACAGGGGAGGGCCGCGGTACCGTGGCCCTCCCGTTTTCTGCCCAGCCGGCAGGGAGGTGCGTTGCCGGCCGGGAAAACCTGTCCCGGACAGGGGTGTTCCGGAAACCGTCCACAGCCAGACTGATCGGTATCCGAGGATTTGTTGTTGAAAAAAGGGTCGATTTTTGGTATACTAATTCAATCAGCATTCCACCCGCGGAGACCTTCCATCTTCAAAGGCTTTCGGGGGAGGCGGGGCCGGGAAAAGGCGGCGCCTTGCTGTAACCAGGCGGGCCAGCCCGTCGATTTCCGTGGAAAGGAACCAATTTATTCATGTCGAATATTCGCATTATCGCCCCGGAAGAGATGGAGCGCCAGCGCGGGTACGGTGAAAAAGTACGCGCGTATTATGCGGCACGGCGCGGCGGCGGGGAATACGGCGCGCCGCTCGCCTGTGTCCGCACCTACGGCTGCCAGCAGAACGTCTCGGATTCGGAGCATATCAAAGGCATGCTCGCAGAAATGGGCTTCGGTTTTACCGAAGAGCCGGAGCAGGCCGACCTGATCCTATTCAACACCTGCGCGGTGCGGGAACACGCGCAGGACCGCGTGTTCGGCAACGTGGGGGCGCTAAAAAACATCAAGCGCCGCCGTCCCGGCGTGCTGATCGGCCTGTGCGGCTGTATGGTGCAGCAGGAGCATGTGGCCGAAAAGCTCAAAAAAAGTTATCCCTTTGTCGGGCTGGTGTTCGGCACCCATGTGCTTCACCGCTTTCCCGAATTGCTTTACGAGGCGCTGACCGACGGCCGGGTGTTTGAACGCCCGGCGGTGGATGGCGTGATCGCGGAGGATATCCCGATCCATCGGGATGGAAAGTTCAAAGCGTTCCTGCCGATTATGTACGGGTGCAACAACTTCTGCACCTACTGCGTGGTGCCCTATGTGCGGGGCCGGGAACGCAGCCGTGATCCCGACCGGATCGTGGAAGAAGCGCGGCAGCTGGTGCGGGAGGGATACCGGGAGATCACCCTCTTGGGACAGAACGTCAATTCCTACGGGAAAGGGGCCGATCACGGGGTGGATTTCCCCGAGCTGCTCCGCCGTATCAATGCGATTGAAGGGGATTTCCTCATCCGGTTTATGACCTCCCACCCCAAGGATGCGACCCCGCGCCTGTTCGATACCATCGCCGCGTGTGAAAAAGTGGCGCGGCATTTCCACCTGCCCTTCCAGTCCGGGAGCAACCGGGTGCTGAAAGCGATGAACCGGGGCTACACCCGGGAGCAGTATCTGGATTTGATCGCCTACGCCCGCCGGGTGATCCCGGGAATATCGTTTACCAGCGACGTCATCGTGGGTTTTCCGGGGGAAATGCGGGAAGACTTTGAACAGACCCTGTCCCTGATCCGGGAGGTAGGGTTCACTTCGCTGTTCACCTTTATTTTCTCCCCGCGGGACGGCACGCCCGCCGCGAAGATGGACGATCCGGTGCCGGCGGAGGAAAAATCCGCGTGGTTCCGGGAGATGACCGCCGCGCAGGAGGAAATCGCGGCCGCGCAGTCGGCGGCGATGGTGGGGCAGACCCGCCGCGCCTTGATCGAGACAGCGGAAAATGGATACCTGGAAGCGCGGCTTCCCGAGAATATCGTGGTGCGGGTGGAGGGCGACCCCGCCCTGGTCGGCCGCCGGGCCGAAGTGGAAATCACCGGCGCCCGGAGCTGGATTCTGCTCGGGAAGATTGCGGAAGTCCTTTGAATTATTTGTAACAGAAAGTAGGAAAGACAAGGATGGAGAAAGACACGATTATCGAAATGGCCCGTTCCCTTGGGCGGGAACTGCAGAACGACGAACGCTTTGTCCGCACCCAGCTTGCCCAGAACGCGGCGGACGAGGACAAGGAGCTTCAGGATCTGATCGGGGAATTCAACCTCAAGCGTATTGCGCTGAACCAGGAGACAACCAAAGAAGACAAGGACGGCGAAAAGCTGAAGAAGCTGGACGGCGAAATCCGGGACGTGTACGCCCGTCTGATGGCGAACGTGCATATGCAGGCATATCAAGCCGCCAAGCAGGAGCTGGACCAGCTCGTCAGCAATGTGGCGACCATCGTCACCCTGTCCGCGCAAGGGCAGAATCCGGACGATATCCAGGAATCCGCCGGCTGCGGGGGCAACTGCTCCGGCTGTTCGGGCTGCTGCTGAGGAAAAGCCGGCATGGCCATGGGCTTTGTACCGTGGCCATGCCGTTCGGCCATATAGAACGGCGCGCGGGATGGGCGCCAGAGCTCACAAGAAAGGATGATCGCCATGGCGGAACTTACGCCGATGATGAAGCAGTATTTTGAAATCAAGGGGCATCATGAGGATTGCATCCTCTTTTTCCGTCTCGGCGATTTTTATGAGATGTTCTACGACGACGCGAAGCTCGCGTCGCAGGAACTGGAGCTTACCCTCACCGGGCGGGACTGCGGACAGGAGGAACGCGCGCCGATGTGCGGCGTCCCCTTTCATTCCTGCGAAGGGTACATCGCCCGGCTGGTCGCCCGTGGGTATAAAGTGGCCATCTGTGAACAGGTGGAGGACCCCGCCACCGCCCAGGGTTTAGTCAAGCGGGACGTGATCCGGGTGATCACCCCGGGTACGGTAATCGAAGGCAGCATGCTGGACGAGGGGAAGAACAATTACCTCTGCGTGCTGTTTTTGAGCGACGGGGCCGCAGACGCCGGGCTGTGCTTTACCGATTGTTCCACCGGCGAAATCCATCTCACCCATATCCAGGGGGAGGATGTGGCCCTGCGTGTGATCAACGAGCTGGGTCGTTTTTCCCCCAGTGAAATTCTACTCAATGACGCCGCCCAGCGGGAGGAAACCATTGCGTCCTTCATCCATGAGCGGCTGGGCGTCAAGCCCCAGCTCGGGGACGCGGAGGGTTTTGACTACAACAAAGCGGTGGAACGGATCCTTTCCCATTTCCGGAAGGCGTCGCTGGAACCGCTCGGGCTGGAGGGGCAGTTTTCCGCCGTGCGGGCGCTCGGGGAAACGCTGCATTACCTGTACACCACGCAGATGAACGGGCTGGAGCGGGTGAACAACCTCGACCTGTATTCCGATGTGCAGTTCATGCGGCTCGACCTCACCGCCCGCCGGAACTTAGAGCTGCTGGAGACCCTGCGGAACAAGGAAAAGCGGGGCACCCTGCTCTGGGTGCTCGATCACACCAAAACCGCCATGGGCAAGCGGCTGATCCGGAATTGGATTGAACAGCCGTTGATCAATCCGGCCCAAATCATCCGCCGCCACAACGCGGTGGACGAACTGGTGAGCGACTCGATGCTGCGGGGGGATCTGACCGAGTACCTGCGGGATATTTACGATTTGGAGCGGATCATGACCCGGGTGGTTTACGGCAGTGCGAACGGGCGGGAGCTGCGTTCCCTTTCCCAGACCATCCGCCGGATGGCTCCTATCCGGGAACGGATGGCGGCGGTAAAATCCGCCCTGCTCTGTGAGACGCGGGATGAAATCGATCCGCTCGACGATATATATAATCTGATCGAAAGCGCGATTGTAGAGGATCCGCCCTTTTCCGTGAGGGAAGGCGGCATTATCCGGGAGGGGTTTAATGCCGAAGTGGACGAGCTCCGTTTTGAGATGTCGGACGGCAAGGGCGTGATCGCCCGGATCGAGGCGCAGGAAAAGGAGCGCACCGGCATCAAAGGGCTGAAAGTCGGTTACAACCGCGTATTCGGCTATTACATAGAGGTATCGAAATCCTATACCGGCGAGGTGCCGGAAACCTATATCCGCAAGCAGACGCTCGCCAACGCCGAACGGTACATTACGCAGGAGCTCAAGGACCTGGAAGCCCGGGTGCTTGGGGCGAAAGACCGGTCGGTGGCGCTGGAGTACCAGCTCTTCAACGAAGTGCGGCTCAAAGTGGCGGGGGAGCTGCACCGGATCCAGGCGACCGCGCAGGCAGTCGCCCGGCTGGATGTGCTCTGTTCTTTTGCCGAAACGGCCCAGCGGAACAAATATACCCGTCCGCTGATTGATATGAAGGGCGTAATCGCTATCAAAAACGGCCGGCATCCGGTGGTGGAGGCGATCCAGGACACGCCCTTCGTGCCGAACGATACCCTGCTGGACGGGCATGAAAACCGGGTAGCGTTGATTACCGGCCCGAACATGGCGGGTAAATCCACCTTCATGCGGCAGACGGCCCTGATTGTGCTGATGGCGCAGATCGGTTCCTTTGTCCCGGCGGACAGCGCCACCATCGGTATGGTGGACAGTATCTTCACCCGGGTGGGCGCGTCGGACGACCTGGCTTCCGGCCAGTCCACCTTCATGGTGGAGATGAGCGAGGTGGCTTCCATCCTCAAGAACGCGACGGCGAAAAGCCTGATTGTGTTTGATGAGATCGGCCGCGGCACCTCCACCTTCGACGGGATGAGCATCGCCCGGGCAGTGCTGGAATACGTGGTGAAAAAGATCGGGGCCAAAACTCTTTTCGCCACCCATTACCACGAACTGACCGCGATGGAAAGCGAAATCGACGGGGTGAAGAATTACAACATCGCCGTGAAGAAGCGGGGGGACGATATCACCTTCCTGCGCCGCATTGTCCGCGGCCCGGCGGACGATAGCTACGGCATCGAGGTGGCCAAGCTCGCCGGTATCCCGGACGGCGTGGTTGCCCGCGCTAAGGAAATCCTCCGCAGCATCGAAAGCGGGGAGATGGAGACGGGCGGCCGGGGTGAACCGGCGGGGGAGCGCTTCGAAAGCGAGGACGGGCAGCTTTCCCTCCTTCCGGCCGGGGACAGCGAGGTGGTTCAGCGGCTCAAGGAGCTGGATGTGAACACCCTCACCCCGATCGAGGCGTTGCAGACCCTGTATCAACTAACCAAGTTGGCCAATGCGTATTAATGGCCGGTAAATGCCACCGACGCTTTCGCGCGGCGAAAAGAAAAGGATGAGGAGTATGCGAACAAGCACCGCGATTCTCACAGCGCTACTGACGTTTTTTGCCGGTATCTTTGTCGGCTTTCTGCTTTCGCCCGTCAAACGCGGGATCGGCAACAACTGCGGGAATACGACCACGGCCTATTACGGCGGCGGGAAAGATGGAAACCACACCAATGACGACGATGCGACCGCTTTTTGATTGCGATGGAAGAGCGGGAACCATAAGGGAGGCGCGCGATGTCCAAAATCCATGTGCTGGATAAGCACACAGCCGAATTGATCGCCGCGGGGGAAGTGGTGGAGCGCCCCTCCTCCGTGGTGAAGGAACTGATGGAAAATGCCATCGACGCGGGAGCCGATTCCATAACCGTGGAAATCCAGAACGGCGGCGTCCGCAGCCTATCCGTTACCGACAACGGTTCCGGCATCGCCCGGGAGGATGTGCCGGTCGCCTTTCTGCGTCACGCCACCAGCAAGGTGCGCACACAGGACGATCTGGACGCGATCGGTACCCTAGGCTTTCGCGGGGAGGCGTTGGCTTCCATCTCCGCGGTGGCGAAGGTGGAACTGCTGACCCGCACGGCGGAGGAGGTGGCCGGAACCCGCTATGTGATCGAAGGCGGGGAGGAAATCCTCTGCGAAGACGCCGGGCGGCCCCAGGGAACGACAATTGTCGTGCGCGATTTGTTTTATAATGTCCCCGCACGGATGAAATTTCTCAAAAAGGACGTGAGCGAGTCGAATTCGGTGGCGGGGGTAGTGGACCGCGTGGCGCTCTCCCATCCCGAAGTGTCGGTCCGCTTCCTGCGGGATGGGAAGGAAGAACTGCTCACCCCCGGCGACGGGAAGCTGCTGAGCTGTATTTACACCGTGTTTGGCCGCGATTTTGCAAACGGGATGACCCCGCTGGATTATACGCTGGGGGGCGTACATGTACATGGCTATGTCTGCAAGCCTACCTGCGGACGGGCGAACCGCACCATGCAGCATTTCTTTATCAACGGCCGGTATGTGAAAACCCGCACGGGGATGGCCGCGCTGGAGGAAGCGTACAAGGGTTCGATCATGGTGGGAAAATTCCCTTCCTGTGTGCTGCATATCGATCTGCCGCTGGAGACGGTGGACGTGAACGTCCATCCCGCCAAAATCGAGGTGCGCTTTGTCAACGAGCGGCCGTTGTTCGACGCGGTGTACCATGGGACGAAATCTGCATTACAGGCTGCATCGCCCACCGCAACCATGACCCTGCCAGTGAAAACGCCGCCCGTTGTCTCTCCAGGGACGGCGGATAAGGCGGCGCCGGAACAGACCAGGCTGTATGGGGGAATTCCCACCGCACATACGGCGGTGGAACAGGCGGCCCGGCGGGAGCTGTCGGACGGCCAAGTTTTTCCCGCGTCTTCAGCGAGCACTTCGCGTCCGGTTCCCCGATCCGGCCCGGCTCCGGCCGTACCGGCGGGTGTGAATGCCTTTATAACCGACCGCGGGGACTCCCCGTTGGATGAAGGAAGAAAAGCGCCGACAGTCTTGGATACGCCGCGGCCTGCGTACGGGGGCGTCGTGTTCCGGGACGGAGGCGGTTCCGCCTATGCCCGGCCGCTGATGGCGCCGGATATCGTACGCACGCAAGAGGAAACGCAAGGCGTCATAGGAGCGCAAACGGCGGGGACAAGCACTGTGGGAGTGCCCCTCTCGCCGGATCATGGCACATCCCCCTTGTCGGCGATGGACGGTTTCCTGGACGACGCAACCTCCGTCTCCAGGACGGACGGCGGCGCGGCGGACGGAGAGGAACCGCCGGTCCGTTGCCTGGGGGAAGCCTTTACCACCTATATCATCGCCCAGCGTGGGGACGCGCTGTATTTCATCGACAAACACGCCGCACATGAGCGGATTCTGTATAACGAGCTCAAGGCCACTGAGCGAGCCGACGCCCAGCTTCTGCTGGAACCGGTGCCGGTTTCCCTCAGCCGGGAGGAATATGCCGCCCTTATCCCGGAACTGGCAACCCTGGCTAGGGCGGGCTTTGAAGTGGAGGATTTCGGCGGGCACAGCGTTCTGGTACGGGCGGTGCCGATGCTTTTGACAGGCGGGGATATCGCCGCTTTGATTCAGGAAATTGCGGGCGGCCTGGCTTCGGGCCGACGGGAGATTACTACGGACAAGCTGGACTGGATTTACCATTCCTCCGCCTGCCGGGCGGCGGTGAAAGCCGGGGATTTTACCTCGCCGCAGGAACGCCAGGCCGTTGCGGAGCGGATTCTGCTATCCGATGACGTGCGCACCTGCCCGCATGGAAGGCCCGTCTGTTTCGAGCTGACCCGCCGGGAACTGGAAAAGCAGTTCGGCCGGGCAAAATAACCCGCTGCATTAAAGGAGACAGATTGATGGACGAGCCAAGGCCACTGTTGCCCATTGTCGCCGGTCCAACCGCTTCCGGCAAAACCGGGCTGGCGGTGGAACTCGCGCTGCGGATGAACGGCGAGGTGGTTTCCGCCGACTCCATGCAGGTGTACGACACGCTGCAAATTGGAACCGCCCGGCCCACACCGGAGGAAATGCGGGGGGTGCCGCATCATCTGCTCGGCTTCCTCCCGCTGACGGAAAAGTACAGCGTGGCGCGGTATGCCGCGGACGCCCGCCGGGCGATCGCGGATATCCGGCAGCGGGGGCGTCTGCCCATCCTCTGCGGGGGGACGGGGCTGTATATCGACGCGGTGGCGGACAATCTCCAGTTCGTCGGGGAGGGGGAGGATCCCACCCTTCGGGAATCCCTTCTCCGCCGGGCGGAAGAAGAGGGGATCGAACCGCTGCTGGAGGAACTCCGCGCAGTGGATCCGGAAACGGCGCAGCGGCTCCATCCTTCCAATCGGGGGCGGATTATCCGCGCGCTGGAACTGTATCATACCACGGGAATGACCATGAG
>CAMMRL010000075.1 GCA_946499275.1 uncultured Clostridia bacterium
CTGGCACCGTAGGGGTTTGATTTTTTGTTTTGTTTCCAAATCCCGGTTGGCCCGCGTACTAAATAAACCCCGGGGCGCCCCGGGCCGGGGCGGGACGCCCCGGTTTCTATTTGGGTTGCTTTATCGCAGGCCCCTCGCCCTGCTTATGCTACCGGGGGGACGTTACAGATTGCGGATCCAGCGGGAAGCCCACACCGGCCAGTCGGCGCAGGCCTCTTCTACAACGTTGGTTTCCGCCGTGGCGAGCGCTAAACCATGTATCCCGTGGGGCAGGATATGCAATTCCAGCGGGATGTTATGCCGGCGAAGCGCTTGGGCCAGGAGGAGGGAATTCTCCACCGGCACGCAGTCGTCGTCCCAGGTATGCCACAAGAAGACGGGCGGCGTGTCCTTAGATACCTGTTTTTCCAGCGAGACCAACTTGCTGTACTCCGCCGCCCTGCCCCCCAGGAGACTTTCAAACGATGCCCGGTGGGCAAATTCCCCCGTTGTGATTACGGGATAGGACAGGATCAGCCCGTTCGGCCGGATATCCGCCGGATGAAGGCCGAGCGGGACGGTGAGAAGTTCCCGGTTCCAAAGCATCCCTAGGCTGCCTGCCAGATGCCCGCCGGCGGAAAAGCCGCAGACGACGATCCGGTCCGGGTCCACCATCCATTCCGCCGCCCGGCGGCGCACTAGGGCGACCGCACTGGCAAGTTCCAGCTGCGGGCCGGGGAAAAGCACCTGTCCGGCCACGGAATACCGAAGAACAAAGCACTGGAATCCCTGTTCGAGGAAACACAGGGCGATCGGCTCCGCTTCCCGGTCGGAGGTCATCTGGTATCCGCCTCCGGGGCAGATGATCACGGCGGGCCGCGGCGTCTGTGCCATCTCGGGGGACGGGGAGCGTAAATACGTGTATAAGCGGGGATTCCCTTTCCCGGCCAGACCGGCGCGGGAATAATCGATCGTCAGCGAGATTTCTTCATGTTGCATGGGGCACCCTCCTGTTTGGATCCCTTTTTTCATGGTTATAATTCATTATACGCTAACAGAAGGAAAAGAAAAGCACTTTTTGCTTGCGTAAAGATTCGACCTTTTTGGATTCTCGGCGTCTCCTTTCCTGAAGCCGGCTTATTTATTCTCCCTAAACCCCATGATTCCCCGACAAATGAGAAGCTAGCGCTCGGATTTTAGAAGCGCATAATAGCAAGCGTCACATATCCCTTGATTGTTCCAATCCGAGCTGCGTAAAGTCCCCTCATACTTCATTCCACATTTTTTCATGACCTTACCCGAATGGGGGTTCCTTGGGTCGTGTCTTGCTTCAATACGCTTTACATCCACAACGTCAAAAAGAAAGTCTATAACGGCTTTTAACGCTTCCGATGCGATCCCTCTATGCCACCAGGCTTTTCCGATACAATAACCAACATGCACCATGGAAACCGCTTCTTTCCTATCGACTACGGCGATATCGCCAATTGGCTCGTCTCCATTGTCTTTCAATACGATAGCCCAGTGATAATACCTTTCGTTGGAATACTGTTTTACCCAATCGTCTATTATCCATCGGCTTATTTCTTGGCTTGAATGGGTTGGCCATGTCAAAAATTTTGTGACCTCTTTGTCTGACGCCCAATTTTTGTACATCGCCACGGCGTCTCCGCTCATATATCTTCTTAAAATTAATCGGTCGGTTTCCAGTTTTTGCGTTCCACAATGGTTCATGGCTATGTCCTTCCCGCTCAATTTCTAATTGATCGGTTTTATTTTACCATACTATAAGGAATATGGTACAAGAAAGACGGCCGATAAAACCGGAAGGTGGAAGACTCGGGAAAGGGACGGCTTTATTTCCTACTTGACAAATGACGACAAATGGAGTATAATCAGTGTAAAGTAAATCGCTTTACACTTTTGATCGGCTAATCGGTACCGGCGCGCAGAAGAGGGTGGATACGTGGCGAAAAACATGGAAATTTCTCTGCTGTTTGATTTTTACGGCGATATGTTGACCGAAAAGCAGCGGGACGTGGTGGAACTGTATTATAACGACGACCTCTCCCTCGCGGAAATTGCGGAAAACGAAGGGATTACCCGCCAAGGCGTCCGGGATTCGATCAAGCGGGCGGAGGCCCAGCTTTTGGAGATGGAGGACCGTCTCGGCTTGGCCCGCCGGTTCCGTTCTATGCGGGAAGGGTTCGAAGCCATCCGTTTAGCCGCTCGGGACATTCAGGAACTCAACGCCCGGTTCGGCTACTCTCGCGAGATTGACGAGCGGGTGCGTACCATCCTCGATCTGGCCAAGCAGCTCAGCGAGGAATAATCCGCCGGTTTTGTTCCTATATTGAAAAGAGGGCGTTTTGTCGGCCCCCTACAGGCGGTTTACCGCCGCTTATTCTGGATATTAAAGGAGATTTACCGTGGCTTTTGAAGGTCTTTCCGATAAATTGTCCGCCGCCTTTAAACGGCTGCGCTCCAAAGGAAAACTGTCCGAGTCGGATGTCAAGGAAGCGATGCGCGAGGTGCGTCTCGCCCTGCTGGAAGCCGACGTAAACTATAAAGTGGCCAAGGATTTTACCAAAACCGTAACCGAACGCGCGGTCGGCGCCCAGGTGATGGAAAGCTTGACCCCCGCCCAGATGGTGATCAAGATCGTCAACGAGGAGCTGACCGCGCTGATGGGCGGCGAGGCGGCAAGGCTGGCGACAACCAACCGCCCCCCCTGCATCGTAATGATGTGCGGCTTGCAGGGCGCCGGTAAAACGACTCACACCGGCAAGCTCGGCCGGATGCTGAAATCCCAGGGGCACCGCCCGCTGCTCGTCGCCTGCGACGTGTACCGCCCCGCCGCGATCAAACAGCTTCAAGTGGTGGGGGAAAAGGCTGGCGTCCCGGTTTTTGAGATGGGAACAGCCAGCCCGGTGGAGATCGCCAAAAAGGCGGTCGCCCACGCCCGCGACCACGGCAACGACTACGTCCTGCTGGATACCGCCGGCCGGTTGCATATCGACGAGCAGCTCATGGACGAGCTGAAAAATATCAAGGAAGCCGTCGCCCCGCAGGAAATCCTTCTGGTGGTGGACGCGATGACCGGACAGGACGCGGTAAACGCCGCCTCCGCGTTTGACCAGGCGCTGGGCATCACCGGCGTGATGCTGACCAAGCTGGACGGCGATACCCGCGGCGGCGCGGCGCTTTCCATCCGCGCCGTGACCGGTAAACCGATTAAATACGCCGGCGTTGGGGAAAAGCTGGATGAGCTGGAAGTTTTCCATCCCGAGCGGATGGCTTCCCGCATCCTTGGGATGGGGGATGTGCTCTCGCTGATCGAAAAGGCGGAACAGCAGATCGACCGCAGGCAGGCCGAGGAAATGGCCCGCAAAATGCAGGAAAACAAATTCGACCTCAACGACATGTTGGATCAGTTCGCCCAAATCAAGAAAATGGGCAACATAAAAAGCATGCTGGGAATGCTGCCTGGCGTCGGTAAGCAGTTGCAGGATGTCGATATCGACGAGCGGCAGTTCGACCGGGTGGAAGCAATTATCCTTTCCATGACCCCGGCGGAACGGGGGAAGCCCGATATCATTAACCCCTCCCGGAAGCGGCGGATCGCCGCAGGCTGCGGGATGAAGGTGGAGGATGTGAACCGCCTGCTCAAGCAGTACGATGCCATGCGCCAGATGATGAAGCAAATGAAGGGTTTGGGCAAGGGCAAAAAGAAGATGCGGGGGCTGCCCAAAATGCCCCCAATGCCCCCAATGGGCGGGCGTTTTTGAATTCTGCCATAAGGTTCCCCTTACTGGTTGAAGATATTTGAACTTAAATTTTTTGGAGGTACAGACATGGCTGTTAAGATCAGACTGCGCCGTATGGGCGCGAAGAAGAACCCGTTTTACCGCATTGTTGTCGCGGACTCCCGGTATCCCCGCGACGGCCGTTTCATCGAAGAAATCGGCTACTACAACCCGCTGGCCGAGCCGGCGGAAGTGAAGGTGGACGCGGAAAAGGCCCAGAAATGGATTGCCAACGGTGCCCAGCCGACCGATACCGTGAAGGATCTGCTTAAGAGAGCTGGCGTGTAATTTCGCTTTCCTATTTGTTCCTTCACTCACTTCTCTTCTCTATACAGGGTTGTCCGGGCAGGGGAAAACCCTTGTCCTTCTAGCTTAAAAAGGGGGTTAAATGCCATGAAAGAACTTTTGGTTTCCATCGCAAAAGGTCTCGTTGAGGATCCAGACGCTGTCGTCGTGGAACAGGACGAGCCCGCCGAGGACGGCACCATTGTGTTCCACCTGCATGTTGCGCCCGACGATATGGGCCGCGTCATCGGCAAACAGGGCCGCATCGCGAAAGCGATCCGCACGGTCATGCGCGCTGCCGCGACCCGTCAGGAAGCCCGCGTATCGGTAGAGATCGACTGATTGAACCGATGGGATTCTCGGTCAGCCGGCTGGAGACCGGTCGGGCCATCCCTCCATGCAAAAATCCCGGACGAACGGTCGTCCGGGATTTTTAATGATTCCATTCTTATAAAAGATTTCCCACATGCCCGCCGTCCGGCTGCAACCGGATGGCGGGCGTGTGGGAATGGAGGACCTTTTTACGCTTTCAGGCGGAAAAGATCCCTCAGCTTCAGCCGGGAGCCGTAATGCAGCACGGAAAGGGAGTATAGCCGGATGGAAAGGAAGGAAACCAGCACAATGCCAGCCAACAGAAGCACGACCGATATCAGGATATCCGCAGCGGGCACCGTCTCATTTAACAGGCGGAAAGGCATGATAAACGGAGAGGTGAAGGGAATGTACGTCACAATCCGCTTGATCCCGCTGTCCGGCATCAGCACCACCATATACGCGGCATAAAAGCAGATCGCGCTGAGCAGCATTGCGGGCATCATCGCAGAGTTGAGGTCTTCCGCCCGGCTGACGGTTGCGCCGCAGACGGAGTTGATCATCGCATACAGCGCGTAGCCAAGAATAAAATATACCAGCACCAGCAGCCCGGAGGAGAGAGGAAAAGAGGAGATAGCCAAGGGCATCCCGCCGATGGTAAAGTCGGCCGGGACCATCAGTTGGAAACATACAACGCCAACCAGCCCGAAAATGCCGAGCTGGCACAGCCCGAGGGCTCCCATTGCCAGGCATTTGCCGAGCAAGATGCGGGACGGCTTGGTGGAGACCACTAGCGTTTCCATTACGCGGGAGGTTTTTTCTGATGCGACGGACATCGCCACCCCATATCCGTAGTAATACACAGCAAAGAACATAATGACTACCAGGATAACCCCCAGTACATACCCGGAAAAATCCATTTTCCCCACGGCAACCTGTTCGGCCGGCAGGTCGGACAGGGCGATCTGGGTAACCTCGGGCGATACGCCGGCCTGGGACAAAGTGTTGGAGACATACAATGCACGCAGCGTTTCGGATATTGCAGAGGAGGGGGGGCCGCTCATGAAATCGGCAGTGTAAAGCCGGATATAGGGTAGGCCGCTTTCCCCCGCTGTGATTTCAATAGCACTGGTGTTCTTGTCGTCCAGCATCGCCTGCTTGTACCCGTCCAGTTCCGCCGGCTTGCCGTCGCGGAATTCCACGGAGGGGAGGGCGGCGGCCAGCGCTTCTTTGGCGCCGGGGATCCGCCCATCCGGGTCGATTAGGTAGCAGACTGCGCTTTTGTCTACGGTGATGGGTGTGTCCGATTCGCTCGCGCCGTCTCCGCCTTTTCCATTGAGCAAGGACGGGAGCGCGCAGGCGGCGACGATCAAGGCGAGCACCAGAACGGTGGTGATAATAAACGCCTTTTTGCGGATGTTGTCCTTGAAGGTAAACCGAAAAACAGCCAGAATCTCTTTCATTGCGCCGCCTCCACTTTTTCCACGAAGATCTCATGCAACGAGGGTTCCCGGATCTCGTACCGGTCGGGGAAAATGCCGTTCTCCACCAGTTCCGCCAACAGGGCGCGGGCCGCATCGTCCCCATTTATTTTGAATTCATACCCTTCCGCGGTTTTTTCCAGCAGCCGGATCCCATGTTTTTCGGCCAGCGGAAGGATGTCCTGTTCGCAGGCAATGGAAAGGTTGGTGTGCCCGTAGCCGGCCTTGATCTGCCGAAGATTCCCGGCAAGGATGGTTTTTCCTCGGTTGAGGATCACCAGGTCGCGGCAGTATTCCTCCACGGTGGACATCTGGTGGCTGGACATAACGATATACCGCTTCTCTGCGATCAGTTCGGCGATCACGTTCTTAAACACGTCGACGTTAATTGGGTCCAGCCCGCTGAACGGTTCGTCCAGGAAAATGAGTTCTGGGTCGTGCAGGATGGTGGCGATCAGCTGGATTTTCTGTTGATTTCCCTTGGACAGCTTTTCCGCCGCGATCCCCCGGTACTCGGTAACCTCTAACCGCTTTAACCAGTGGTCGGCGGCCTGGGCCGCCTGGCGGCGGGACATCCCCCGCAGTTCCCCGAAATACAGAAGCTGGTCGATGACCTTCACCTTGGGGTAAATCCCCCGTTCTTCCGGCATATAGCCGAAACGAACCGTACGGCGGTTCAGGGGCCCGCCGTTCCAGGTGATCTCCCCTTGGTCCTTGTCGGTGACGCCGAGTATCATCCGGATCGTGGTGGTTTTCCCCGCACCGTTGGTGCCGATCAGGCCGAAAACGCCCGGCTCCGCAATCTCAAAGCTGAGGTCGTCCACCGCCTTTTTTTCGCCGAATGACTTGCTTACATGACGTACAGAGAGTCCCATCTGCTTCCACAGCTCCTTTCTCCGCGCTGATACCCAAAATTGTTTGATTGTCAACGCTTCGGCTTAGTATACCATGGAGCGGCCTATAAAACAATCAAGGTTTTCTTAAGAATGGGATGGTTTACTAAAACAATCCAGAAAAGAATATAATTCCCATATACTATAAAAGCGAGAATTGTTCGCCTTTGAGGAACAACGTTCCCCTCCTCCTTTGTTCCGTATACAGGAATCCGAGGAAATTCACTTGCGTGATCGGAAAGAAAATGGTAAAGTGAACATGACTGCCGGCATTGTGGGAGCCGGCGCGAATTTACGAAAGGGGTTTTCGAACCTATGAGCGATTTGATCGAAGTGATGTCCCCTTCGGCGCTGTTCGAGCCGGGGCACACGCTGGCCGCGCCGCTGCTGGCGTCGGTGGAGTATCCGTGGGAGGCACTGGCCGGGATCCGGGAATTCATCCGGGAATTGGGGCCGTCCCTGCCGGCGGAAGAATACGATTCCCCGCGGCCGGGCGTGTGGGTCCACAAAACCGCGAAGGTTGCACCCTCCGCTTTTATAGGGGAGGATGTAATTGTCGGGCCGGAAACGGAAATCCGCCACTGCGCTTTTATCCGCGGCAGCGCGCTGGTGGGCGCGGGCGCGGTGGTCGGCAATTCGACCGAGCTGAAAAATGTGATCTTGTTTGACAAGGTGCAGGTGCCCCATTACAATTACGTGGGGGATTCCATTCTGGGATTCAAGGCGCATATGGGGGCGGGGTCCATCACCTCGAACGTGAAGAGCGATAAAACCCTGGTTACGGTTGCCTGCAACGGCGACCGGGTGGGGACGGGGCTGAAGAAGTTCGGCGCGATCCTCGGGGATAACGTGGAAGTCGGTTGCGGTTCGGTGCTGAATCCGGGTTCGGTCGTGGGACCGGGCAGCCAGATATACCCCCTGTCTATGGTGCGGGGCTATGTCCCGGCTGGAAGCATTTATAAAAAGCAGGGAGAAGTCGTCTCCAAGCGCTGAACCGCTGGGAAAGGATAAAAATAATTTACAAAATGTATATTTAATAAAAATAATGTCGAATTGTAAATAAGCAATTCCCCCATTGTCTAATCCGACAATCCGACGGCCGGCCGGGAACCCTCGCGGTTCCCCGGCGGCATGGTGGGGCGTTTCTGCTCATTTCGCCCTTCCGCTGGGGGAGTGAACCCCCCCCCTGCCGGGGGGGGGGATCCCCCCCGCCGCCGCGGCCGCGCAGCTCGGCGGCGTCCACGGTGTCCACCACGTCG
>CAMMRL010000076.1 GCA_946499275.1 uncultured Clostridia bacterium
TCCGAAGAAGGGCAGCAAGCGCAAGATGGGCCATCGTCAGCCCTTCACCAAGGTGCAAATCGAAGTGATTAACGCGAAAGCCCCCAAGGCGGCAGCGGCGAATGACGCGGAGTAAGTTCTTCCGAAAAAACGGCACGCTGACCGGCTTTACCCTCTCCGGCCATTCCGGCGCAGGGAAGGAAGGGGAAGACATTGTGTGCGCGGCGGTTTCCTCCGCGGCGTATATGACGGCGAACACCCTGACCGACGTTTATCGTTTCCCCGCCGATATCACGGTGCGGGACGGATTTTTATCGCTGGAACTATCGGAACAAGACGCTGGAAAGTGCCGGGAATTGATGGAAGGCTTTCTTCTGCATTTGACCCAGTTGCAGGGGCAGTATCCCCACCACATTCAAGTGAGTATTACGGAGGTGTAATTTCCATGCTGCAGATAAACATTCAGCTGTTCGCTCATAAAAAGGGCGTCGGCTCCACGAAAAACGGCCGTGATTCCGAGGCGAAGCGCCTGGGCGTCAAACGGGCGGACGGGCAGTTCGTTCTGGCCGGCAATATCCTGGTGCGTCAGCGCGGCACCCACATTCATCCCGGCAACAACGTTGGGATCGGGTCCGACGATACGCTGTTTGCGCTGGTGGACGGCAAGGTCCGTTTTGAGCGCGTCGGCAAGGACCGCAAGCGCGTCAGCGTTTACGCCGAACAGTAATTGTCCTGCCATCCGTCCCGGGCGGATGGCTCCTCCCCGCCGCAAAAAACGGCGGGGATTTTTTCGTATCACCCGGGCAAATCGATGGATAATGTTCTAAAAGGACTTTCCTGGACGCCGCAGAATATCCATCGCAGAGAAAAGAGGTGTCTCCATGTTTGTCGATAAAGCAACCATCAAAGTAAAAGCCGGCGACGGCGGTAACGGCGCCGTTACCTTCCACCGGGAAAAATACGTTGCGGCCGGCGGCCCCGACGGCGGGGACGGCGGCAAGGGCGGCGATATCGTCTTTATCGCCGACGATGGGCTGAACACGCTGGTCGATTTCCGCTATCGGAGGAAATTCGCCGCCGAAAACGGTGAGTCCGGCGGCCAGAAACGCTGTTTCGGCAAAAACGGCCGGGACGAAGTGATCAAGGTTCCCCGCGGCACCCTGATCTATGATAATGAAACCGGCCGCCTGATGGCGGATATGTCGGGCGACGAGCCTTTTGTCGCCGCCAAGGGAGGCCGGGGCGGTTGGGGTAACAGCCATTTTGCTACCCCCACCCGCCAAGTGCCTCGTTTTGCGAAACCAGGTGTACCCGGCCAGGCTTTCGAACTCCGTTTGGAGCTGAAGCTGCTGGCCGACGTGGGGCTGGTCGGCTTTCCGAACGTAGGGAAATCCTCCCTGCTGTCGGTGGTCAGCGCCGCAAAGCCGGAGGTCGCCAACTACCATTTTACCACCCTCTCCCCCGTGCTCGGCGTCGTCCGGGTGGCGGAAGGGGTTTCCTTCGTTATGGCGGATATTCCCGGCGTGATCGAGGGAGCCAGCGAAGGCGTGGGGCTCGGGCATGAATTCCTCCGGCATGTGGACCGCTGCCGCCTGCTTGTCCACGTGGTGGACGTTTCCGGCAGCGAAGGCCGCGACCCGCTGGAGGACCTGGCGGTAATCCATCGGGAGCTGGAAGCTTTCAGCCCGGAACTAGCCGCCCGCCCCATGATCGTGGCCGGGAACAAATGCGACCTGACCGACGACGAAACGGTGGAGACTTTTGCCGCCGCCGTGCGGGAAATGGGGTACGAGTTTTTCCCCATGATGGCGGCCATCGCCTACGGCACCGACGCGCTGGTCAAGCGCTGTGCCGAACTGCTGCAAAAGCTCCCCCCCATCGTCCGGTACGAGCCGGAAGCCCCTATCCTGCCGGATGCAGACGCCGTACGGGACCGCTCCTTCACTGTATCGAACCACGACGGCGTGTATTTTGTGGAAGGGGAATGGCTGTTGCGGATCCTGCAGTCGGTCAATATGGACGACTACGAAAGCCTACAGTATTTCCAGCGGGTCCTGCAGTCCAGCGGCATCATCGACGCGCTGGTGGAAGCCGGCGTGAACGAAGGCGACACGGTCAGCATTTACGATTTTGAATTTGACTTCATCCCCTGACCGGGATCCTATCCTCAACGGATACCCTTCCCGTTCTTGCCATAAGGAGGCGAAAATCATGGAACGGCTTTTCCCACAGGAAGTAGATATGCACACCCTGTCCCCATTGACGCTCGCGTTCGTCGGGGACGGCGTGTACGGCTTGATGGTACGCGAAGCACTGGCCTGTCAAGCCAATCGGCCGAACGGCGCACTGCACAAGCTCTCGGTTTCCCTTGTGCGGGCGGAAGCGCAGTCCGCCGCCATGGACCGCCTTCTGCCCCTTTTAAATGAGGAGGAAACGGCGGTGTTCAAGCGGGGCCGCAACGCCCATACCGCCCGCGCCGGCGTCGATTACCACCGCGCGACCGGGCTGGAGACGCTGTTCGGTTATCTTTACCTGTCCGGCAACATCGCCCGCTGCCGGGAACTGTTCGCCGCCGCCTACGGCGATGGGCCGGAAGCGGCGTCCCCCGAACCGGCCAAAAGCAAATAATTGGATTTTTCAAGTAAAATGGGGAAAGACTAATTCCGTATAAGCGGAATTGGTCTTTTTTTGCACCCAGCCAGGCCGGTTCCTTTATTATTCGAATCCATCGGCTACCTGTCGTATAACCTCTCCTTTGGAGACTTGTAGCCGCATCGCACAAGGGGGGCAGGGATATGCGCGAAAGCGCTGAACAAAGAAAGCAGGTGAAACCGGCCGGCCCGTCGCAAAAAGCGCGGCGATACCTGGCGGATCTCCTGTTCACCATCCTCGGCAGCATAGGCTATGCCTTATCGGTTAACGTATTTACCGCGCCCAATCATATCGCCCCAGGCGGGGTAACCGGCGTAGCTACTTTGGTAAATTACCTGACCGACGCGCCGATCGGGGTTACCATTCTGTTAATCAACGTTCCCCTGCTTATAGCCGCCTGGAAATTCATCGGGCATACCTATACGATAAAAACCTCTATCGCCACCGTAGTGGTTTCAGTAGTCATCGATGGTAGCGCTCTGTTCCTTCCCCCATTCCGGGGGGACACCATGCTGGTCGCCGTATTCGGCGGTGTGCTGGCCGGGGCGGGGCTGGGATTGATCTATATGCGGGGCGCAACCACCGGGGGAAGCGAAGTGGTCGCCGGCCTGCTGGAACGCCGCCTTCCCCATATCCCCATCGGGCGTTTGATCCTCCTGGTCGATGCGGTAGTGGTCGCCAGCTCCGCCGTGGTGTACAAAAACCTGGAAAGCGCCTTGTACGCCATGATCCTGATCTTCGTCTCATCCAGCCTGATGGATATCCTTATCTATGGCCGGCACAAGGGAAAAATGCTGCTGATTATGACCCGAAAGGAACAAGAAGTCGCGGACGATATCCTTCGCCGGTTGGGACGGGGGGTCACCATGCTGAACGCCACCGGCGCCTATACCGGCGATGCCCGGCGGGTGTTGCTCTGCGCCGTCCGCCCGCCAGAGGTGTACGAACTGCGCACCCTGGTATGGGATCGCGACCCTGGTGCGTTCCTGGTGGCCACCTCCACCGATGAAATCCTGGGGGAAGGCTTCCGGGCCCCTGAGAAGCATTGACCTCAGGATTCCTTTCCCAAAGAAACTGTGCATTCCACAGGAAACATGGTATGATGAGGGAAAAGGGGGAAATTGAGGATGAATCTCTATCCAATTTGGAAAGATTACCTCGAACTAACCAAAATATCCGTGGAGGATAAAGAGGGGCAGGGACTACGGCGCACTGCGCTGCTTGCCTGGGAAAAACGGCCGTATGCTTCCCTTCCGTCGCTATCGGAAACGATCCGCTTTGTTCGCTTCCACCCCGCCATACCCTATCTGCCGCCGTTCTGGGCACGGTTGGTCTTTCCCGGGATTAACCCCCGGCTGGACGATGCGGCCGCCGCGCTGCACCTTTTGTTCGAACAGGATATGATCGAAGCTTATCGGGAATTCGTCCATCGCCGGTTCTCCATTCAACGGCTTGAGGAAATCGTTCTCGCACGCTATCCGGCCGATCCGGCCGTTCTACGTAACCGGTACGACCGGCTGACCCGCCGTCTTGCCTATACCGTACAGAACGTCCCGCACTATGTACAGGCCCCGGATAATGTGCGGGATCTAGGCGCTGTCCGGGGGAACATACGGCCCGCCGGCACCCGCCAGACCGCGGCATTGATCGCGCATCTTCCGGCATACAAAGCACTCAGCGAACAATTGGGCATCGACAATCCGGAATTCCTTTCCAGCTTGCAAAACCTTTACACAGCGTGGGCGGCCTATCTGCATCAGCCGGAGTCCGCCCGCGATTTTGCCGACTATCTTCACAAACGGAACGTATGGTATTAGGAATGCCACATTAAAGGGAGAATATGGGGAAGCGGCGCCGGTACAGGCAAATTCCGGGCCGGATCCCGGGAAAGATCCCTTCTTTCCTTGCTTTTTCCGTAGCGGAACAGTATAATAAATAGGATGGCATCCTTTTGTGTCATAGTTTAATGATGAGAGAGGCACGGATCACCATGTCGAAAACCATGAAACCGCAACAGGCCGCTCCTTCCGATCAGGAAGCTCTGGCGGCCGGCCAGAAAACCGCGGATCATCCCCGCCGCCCTTCGTTTATAGAAAGCATGACGGAGGAGAAGAACCGCAACATCCTGCTTGGCGTTTCCGTTGTCCAGCTTGTGCTGGCGATACTGATGTATATGCTGGCTTCGGTCAACACCACGCTGCTGCTGATCGAAGCGGCTGTCGCGGTGGTGCTCGCCCTTTTCGTCCGGTTCGGCCCACAGGACAGCCGGGTATTCCGGGGGATTATGCGAACCGTCTTCATCCTGCTGATTTCCGCCGCCATCCTGTTCACCTCCGTGGTGGTGATCTGGACCAATAGTCTCCGTTCGCTGGACAACAGCGAAGCCACCCAGGCGATGCTGACGCTCAGCAACTGGTTCATGTTTGCGGATGTCACTATGCCCCCGCTGCTTTACCTGCAACCGGTGCTGGCGCTGAACACCCGGGGGAACCGTCGCTTCGACCGCACGCTTGTGCGCATCCTTTCCGTTCTATGCCTGATCGGCTGCATCCTGCTCTGCGTTTTCGCGCTGAACTATTCCACCCCGGACGGCGGGGAGATCCTGACCGACGTCACCTATTTCCCGGTCGTGTTTGGTCACACCTTCGCCATCCCGATCGCATTTGAAAACATCCTGACCCGGATCCTTCTGTGCGGCCTGGGGGCGGCGATGGTGGTTTTCTCTTTCCTCTCCACCCCGCTCACGCGCGCGGACGCCCGCCGCAAAAGCAAGGCCGAACCCAAGGCGGAGCCGGAAAAGGAAAAAGCGTAAAGAGCTCCATACAATACCAATTGCCCGTCCCACCAATACGCGGGACGGGCAATTCCTTATGCATTTTCGCGGCCATCCTTATTTTTATTTCAGCCGGGTTTCCGCATTTTTCAGCAGATTGAACAGCGAGGACGCAAACAGCGGGTAATCCGCCGCAATGGTATCGGAGGAAATAACCGGTGCGTCCGCCGCATCCAATCCCGTTTCCCCCGCGGCGCTATGCCCAGCCGCCAACTGGCCGATCACTGCTGCCGTGCGTCCCAGCTCCCCGGTCAGGGCGGGCTGGAACAGATACCGGGGGACGGAATACAGCGCTTCGGGGTTTTTGGGATTGGCGGAGTAAAGCAGCCGGAACACCGAGTACACCGCCAGCGTCAGATACGCCGACACTTCGGTGGTCAACCCTTTATTGTTGCAGCGCTGAAGAATATCGAATATAATATTCAGCGAATTGACCACCAGTTTCTTATTCAGTACCGGCAGCACGCTACCCCGGAACTTGTTTTCCTTGGCGGACGGGTCGTTTTCAGGGATATCCTCCACCGTGATGACGGCGCCGGTTTTATCCGCCGTACGGCCCAGGAGATAATCGCAGGAGACATGGTAAAAATCCGCCGCCCTCACCACGAAATCCAATCCGCATTCCCGGATTCCTTTTTCATAGTGGGAAAGGAGCGCCTGGGAAACCTGCAGCTCCACCGACGCCTGTTTCTGACTGATGCCGCGCTCTTTACGGAGCAACGTAAGAATCCTAGGAAAAGCGGAATTCATATGTCGCACACCTCAAAACCTCAATTTCGCTGGGGAATTCCCCCAACGGAATAAATGGACGGACGAAAAGAAACATCCCGTCCGAATCCAGTGCCAGCCAATGAGGTGGGAATGAACGGAATGCCCGAATATACTGTCTGTTAACGATTATAACGCATGACGATACCATTTGTAAATCGTCAAATTGTGATTTTTAAGGAGGAATTTTGATGAAAACTTACAAAATACATCTAATCCGGCACGGATTGACCGATGCCAACGAACGCGGCCTATACATTGGTAGGACCGACCTGCCGCTCTCCCCCGCCGGGTTGAGCCGCCTGCTGGCGATGAAAAAAGCCGGCGGCTATCCACCGGCTCGCCGCTTTTTCACCAGTCCCCTTCTCCGCTGCCGGCAGACACTGGAAGTGCTCTATTCCGGTTGCAAGGCGGAGATCTTGCCTGGTCTTGCGGAATGCGATTTCGGAGAGTGGGACGGCAAAAGCGTCCATGAATTGAAGGCGGATGCCCGTTTTCAGGAATGGCTCACCGGGCAACGTACCGAAATCCCCGGCGGCGAAAGTGCGCAGGATTTCCAGGCCCGGGTCACGGCCGAATTCGAGCAATTGGTGGAAAACCTGATGCGCACCGGCGATACCGACGCGGTCGTATGCACCCACGGGGGCGTAGTGATGATGCTCATGGCAAAATATGCCCTCCCCCGTCAGCCGATCCAGGCGTGGGCCGGGCCAGACGGCGGCGGCTTCACCTTGCGGATCACCCCCGGCATCTGGATGCGGGAGCCGGTGGCCGAAGCGGTCTGTGAGCTTCCCACAGGGGGGAAAGTGGGCTGAAGCCGCCCCTTTTCCACGAACATCGCCATCAAACAACCGCGCCTTTCCACCCGCCATCGGGCAGTACACGTTGCCTCCGGGGAATAGGCAAAACAAAATTCACTACGAAAACATCCGCTGTGAACGTATCACGGCGGATGTTCTTTCTATACCATAGAGACAATATGGCGCTGATTATCCGTGATCCGGCAGCGTATCGATCCAGGCGCGCAAATCCGCCATGGTTCCGCGTAAGGAAAGCGCGCCTTCCCCCGGCACGGGCGGCGTGTCGTCGCCATGCTCCAGGCAGTCGGTCACCAGGTATGTTCCGCAGCCGAGCTGCGCAGCGCAGAGATCCTCCCGCACGTCGTTACCGACCATCAAGCTTTCCTTCGGGTCGATCCCGGTCTGTTCAAAAATTTCGCGGTAATAGGCCGGGTTCGGCTTGCAGTAATGGGAGTTATTATAGTGGGTAATCCGCTCAAAATCCTCCGGCCGGAGCCCGGCCCAAGACATCCGGGATTCCACGCCTACGGGCGGGAAAAGCGGGTTGGTGGCGAGGATCAGGCGGTACCCCTTTTCTTTTAAGGCGCGCACGCATTCTGCGGACAACGGATTCGGCTGAGTCGCCGCCTTGGCCCCGTGAAATTCCTCCCCGTAAAAGCGGTCGAACGCCGGCTC
>CAMMRL010000077.1 GCA_946499275.1 uncultured Clostridia bacterium
CCAGCCGGCGTCCAGGTGGGTGACCTCGCCGTAGATTTTTTCCGTATGGTAGTGGGCGCTCCCGAACCGCAGCGGCGGGAGCGTTGGCCGCACCCTTTCACACAGCCGCCGCAGGTCGATGCAGCACAGCTCGATCTTCTGCATGGCGGCGTCCAGCAGGGTGTTAACCTTTTCCGGCGACCGGCACCCTTGCGCCAGTGCGTCGATATAGGCAGAGCAGGCGTCCACCTGCCGCTGCATATCGGTTATGTCTCTTTCGGGTATTTCCATGAAGAGTTTCCTCCAATCGTTGCAATTACGCTTGCAATCGTTGTAAAATCGTTATATAATAACGATACAAACGATAATAACGATAAGGTGGACTGACGATGACATATGTAGAGAGCTTTACGGTAGAGCTGAAACAGGAGGTCAATGCGGATTTTAAGAAAGAGGTTATCGCCTTTGCCAATACCGACGGCGGGGAAATCTATGTCGGTGTAGCCAAAGACGGCAGCGTGGTCGGCGTGCCGAAGGCCGAGCAGGTCATGGAACAAATCGGGAACATGATCCGCGACGGGATCAAGCCGGATCTGTCCAGCTATACGGCGATTGAATCCGTTCCCGAGGGGGACAAAACGGTGGTGAAAGTTACGGTGCTGCGCGGGGCAAAGCGCCCCTATCATCTGACGGAGAAGGGACTGAAGCCTACCGGCGTCTTTATCCGGCATGGGGTATCCTCCGTACCGGCCACCGAAGAAATGATCCGGGAACTGCTCCGGGAGAGCGACGGGGTGACGTTTGACAAATCCCGCTGCGTCAACCAGGATTTGACCTTCGAGTATGCGGCCAAATATTTTGCCGACAACCATGTGTCGTTCAATGACAATAACAAGCGTACGCTGCACCTGATCGACGCGGACGGGTATTACACCAACGCGGCGCTGCTGCTGTCGGATCAGTGCGAACACAGCATCAAATGCGCGGTGTATGAGGGAACCGGAAAAACCAAATTCAAAACCCGCAAGGAATTCACCGGTTCGGTTCTTCGGCAGATGGACGAGGCATACGAGTTCATCAGCCTGAATAACAACTTGAATTCCACCATCGAGGGGCTCAAGCGGGTGGATAACCCCGACTATCCGCCCTACGCCATACGCGAGGCTCTGCTGAACGCCATTGTCCACCGGGATTATGACTATTCCGGCAGTATCCTTATCAACATCTTCGACGATCGCATGGAATTTGTCTCCATCGGTGGGTTGGTGAAAGGGATGACGATGCAGGATGTCATGGGCGGCGTCTCTCAGTCCCGGAACATGGTGCTTGCCAACATCTTTTACCGGCTGGAACTGATTGAAAGCTACGGTACCGGTATCCGGCGGATCATGGAGAGCTACGAGGGTCGTATGGAGCAGCCGGTATTTGCGCCGGCTCCCGCTTCCTTTGTGGTGATTCTTCCCAAGATTGCGGGGCAGCCTCTCACGGACGAATCGCTGTCCGACCGGGAAAAGGTCGAAAAGCTGCTGGAAAATCGGGAGGAGATCACTCGGAAAGACGTGGAAACGCTGCTGGGCTGTTCCAAGTTCCCGGCCATTAAACTCCTGAACGAACTGGTAGCGGAGAAGATTGCCGTGAAGTCAGGCTCCGGCCCGGCCGTCAAATACCGGCTGGCGTGAAAAGGAATAGGCGAACGGTCTGCCCCAACGGGGCGGGCCGTTTTTTGCTAATATAATGGCTCCCCGGCAGTTGATTCTTCTTCCGTTTCCGCCACTTTCTTGACTTCCCGTTTTTCCAGATCGGCCCGGTTGGTGGTAATCAGGTCATATTCTAACTGTGAGGCACGAATCTCCACACAGATCCGGCTTTTCCCGGCGCAGAGCAGCCCCTGTCCCCGGCCGCACCGGACAAGCTGCATGACTTCTTCCTCCGACAGCCCGAGTTTTTCCTGGAGCTTGCGGGCTTCTGGTTCTTCCATTTGGAGCAGCAGCTTGAAGCGGCTGTTGTTCAGAATCACATCGCCGAATTTGCCGTCCCGCAGAGCAAAGTAGTCCATCGTGTTTTGGGTGGCGCTGACAAAGATACCGCCGTATCCCCGGATCGTTTTTGCCAGCTCGATGACAAAATCCGCCGCCTGTTCGTTGCCTTCGTTCCCGGCAATCAGCCACAGCTCGTCGCCAAACACCGCTTTTTTGCGGGTGCGGGAGCGGCTGGCCTCGTCGCGGATAAAGGAGGTGGCGATGAAAGTAGAGGAACTGATATCCTGCTGCTTGTTGCCCGATGTATCAAACACGATAAAGGAGGAGGTCAGATCCACGTTGGTCTGCCCGCCCATTCCAAAGTCGATCAGCTCCTTGACAGCCAGCGCCACGTTCTTCAGCACGGGAACTTTCAGCAGGAAAGGATACAGGTGGGCGAAATCCGGCATATCTTTGAAAGAGCCGTCCGGCTTCAGCAGGGATGCGTTGTCTTTGGTGAGCCCAAAGCTCTCGTAACACTCCAGCAGGGCGATGTTAAGTTGGTAGGATTCCTCCGGCGTCATTTCCGGGTACCGCAGGCGCAGATAAGTGTGGATGTCCTGTACCTTGTCCAGCAGCACCGAGTCGCTGCGCTGCACGTTGTCCGTCATGCTGCTGTCGATGTCCAGGGTTGTCCGCCGGATTTCCATAAGATTGATGCAGTCGTCGGAACCGGGCGCGATCCGCAGGTATTGTCCGCCAATGGCTTCGCAGGCGTCACGGTATTCAAACCCCTTTTCCGGGGCGATGATAAAGACCAGTACACCGCGCATCCGCAGACGCAGAGCAAACAATAGGGTCGTGAAGGTTTTGCCCGCACCGGACATACCGAATATGGCGAATGAGCCGTTGCTGTACTGATCCGTATCGTAGTTGTCCACAATGACCGCCGAATTGTTGTGCAGGTTGATCCCCAGCAGCACTCCCGTGTCATCGCATAGTTCATAGGAGGAGAAAGGAAAGGCGGCAGCGGCACCAGAGGTAAGGATGTTCCGTTTGGACTTTTTGGCGAGGTCAGGGTCCAGCCGGGCAACCGGCAGCATGGAGCGGAACCCCTGTTCGTGGCACCAGTCGGCCCGCCGGACGGTCATATTCATGGAGGCGCACAGATTCTGTACCTGCTGAATTCTCCGGTTCAGTGTTTCCTCATCCAGTGCGGTCACTTCGATGAGGGTGTGCATATACCAGAAGTCCTCGCCCTCCCGGTTGAGCTTATCTTTGATGTACAGCCCGGACGATATGGCGTCGTCCAGTTCTTCAAAGTCGGCCCGGGTGTCTTCCACGTCCCGCATACGAGTCCGGTTGAGCATGGTGGTTTTGGCAATCTTCGGCAGCACCTGCTCCTTGCGCTTCCTATCCAGAAAAAAACTGATTGAAATGCCATCCCCCAGTTCCACCAGCGGGGAAAGCCACGCCGGGCCCATCTCTGTGGGATAGCTGTATCCGGAAATATACAGATAGGTGTGAAATACACCGTCAATGAGGATATAGCCTTTGTGCGTCAAGTCGCATTCGGTGGGCGCCAACACGTCCTGCACCGTTGTCATGCCGTCTGCGTCCTCATCGTCCAGCTCGTCCGCCGGTATGTCGGGCGTACCGCAAACCGGGCCGATTTGGGAAAGCAGCGCGGCAAAATCCACCGGGCTGGTGTATGGCTTATGGATTGCCGTGTACAGTGTCTTGAGCAGAAACTCGTCGTACCGGTCGTGCCGCAGGACTTCCAGGCCGCAGTAATCCAGATATTGATACGCGGTTTCCGCCTGTTCGGCAAGCTCCCGGGCTATGTCGTCCAGTTCTGATGCGGTGCCGGTATAGGCAAAAATCAGGTAAAACCGGCGGGTGACGATTTCCGTGGCCGCCAGATAATCAACGAGCTGCACGTCTTCCACGATCATTTCTTTGCAGGCTTCGTTGGTTTCCGCGTTGTAATACCGTTCCATCTGTGCGCAGTAGGCGTCGATGTCGGCCCGCTGGGTCGTCACCAGGATTTGCAGGAAAGACGGCGCAATCTTCAGGTAGCTGGACAGGTAGTAGAGGATATTCTGCTGTTCGATCCGGGATTTCAGATAGAAGTTGGTGGGAAGGATCTCCAGCACCTTGACGTAGCGGCCGTCCGCGGTAATGAGAACGCCCTGCCGGATGTCCACCACCGGGACAAGGCTCTGTGTTCCGTTTGGAAACCGGCTCCCCGGTACGATAGTTTCCTGCGGCGTCCCCAAAAGCAGGGATTTCAGGTCGAACCCTTTTTGTTTCTCTCTTTGGCCTTTTGTTTTTGATTTACGTGTATCCATTGTGACCCCCTGTAAATCAGTATCCGCCTGTTTTTCCGCCAGCGGTGGTACAGGCGGGCAAAGGTGAGTAAGCTGTTGTCCTGGACGCCGAGCAGGGCAAACCCGCCGGCCGGCACGACCAGGACGGCGCAGACGATGATCTTTCCCGTCAGGCCCAGGGGGCACAGCAGGAATACCAGCGCGGCCAGCGGCAGGCAGATGGCCGCGCATTCCGCAACGTGGCGAAGCGCAAACGCACCCAGCAGCTTGCCGGCATCGGTGTAGTTGGTGGGAATATATACCGTGTCCATACAGAACCTTTCCTTTCTATCCATAAATTTGGCGCTCATCCGGTAGAGGACGTCTCCTGCTGCAAGGTTTGCACCATGAGCTGCGCCCAGTTCCGGTCAGCGTCGGAATAGCGGTAATAGTCCATGAATTCATCCGGCGACAAATATCGGATTGTCAGGATTTTCGTTGCCGCTGGCGGCTGCGTCGTGGACGTCGTACTGCTTTCGGAGGCTCCGCTGCTTTCCGGCATCGGCGGATCGTTCACGGTATCGTCGTAAAAAGCCGTTGCCGTGGTTGTGGCAGCCGTCGCGGCCGTCCCTGTTGTTTCCGTTTCTGCCGGCTTATCCTCTACCGTGTAGACAATGCTCTTTTCTACGAATTCCCTGACGCTCTGCTCCGACATGGCGTTCAGATCGTTGCCGGTGGTGACGGAATGCAGGGCTATAAACCAGTTCTCCTCCATGGGCGTGCCGGCAAGGACGATCTCATAGTTGTACTCCTGATCCGGCGGTTTATGAACGGTGTCGTCCCCGCCGCCCTCACTGCCGTCTATCACCGTTTTCTTTATCTCATCGATACGGGCGGTACAGTATTCGGCGTACCGGCCGTAATACCCTTTTACAGTCGCAGCCTGAAGGGACATGGACGCCGTAGCCCCGCCACCGGAGCTGCCGAAACCGAACAGCATAGCCGGCAGGCAAAGGAAAATCAGCAGGGGCAGGAACAGCAGGACGAGGGAGACGGCCAGGATCTGCGGCCAGTAATGTTTCACCGCCTGTAAAGCGGCGGCGTGCCAGCCGCCGCTTAACGCGGCTTTGATGATGTCCTTCAGGGCTTTGGCGTGGTGCGCCAGATCGGCGAGCCTGTCCATGCCGCTTTTATTCGCCATGTTCTTCACCGCCTTTTTCGCCCGGGGAGGTATCCGGCAGATTGTTCGGCATGGCTGCCCCGCCGGTACGCGGCATATGGCCGGCAGAAGTGGGAGGATGCTGCCCGGCAGGAGAGATGAACACCGAGCTTGTCGGCGGCCTTTGCGCCTTGAAGGGGTTTTCATTCTGCCGCAGGCCGGGCACGGCGGCCGGCTTCCCAGCGGAACCGGGCGTTCCATTCCTGGCTGGAAATCCAGCGCCCTTTCCGGCCGTTTTTCCCGGGCTGGACTTGCCGCCGCCTTTCTGCGGGGACGGTCTTGTACCCGGGCGAGGAGTTCCCGGCTTATTTCCACCCGGCCGCGCTCCGGATGCGCCGGTCTGCGCGCCGAACCGGTTGGCGTTCACCCGCGTTGTCCCGGTACTGCCGAAATGGACGCCGCCGGAAGAGGAAGATACGGTACCTGAACTGCTCACGCCGGTATAGCTGCTGGAGCCGAACCGCGAGGAAGAGGAGGACGGCGCGTTGACCGTGCTGCCGGCCGCCCCGAAATGGCTGCTCTGGCTGTTCTGGGTACTTTGCCCCACTTGGGAACGGGCATCGACGCCTGTATCGCTGCGGACGTTGGTGCTGGCAGTTGCGCCGCCGATGTTCGTCCCGCCCACGGCGTTATGAAAATTCCCCGCGCCGCCGGCAGGCATCCGCGGGTTGCCGCCCGCTTTTCCGCCGGCGGCTTTCCCTTTCCCAGCTTTGGAGGCGCTGCTCATAATGGTGCGGGCTGCCATCATCACCGCCATCATGCCCCGGCCGTGTCCCAGCGGATCGCCGGTAATGGCGGGATTGAGGCCAATTTTGGAGATCAGGTTGTCCGCTTTCCTTGCCACCCGGGCGATGCCTACCACCAGCAGGCACCACGGCAGCACGTAGATACCGGAGGGCATGGTTGCCAAAGCAGACAAAATTAGTTTGAGGAACAGGACGTTGAGCACCATCATGGCGATCATGGAGGCATAGGTGCGGATGAAGCCCACGCAGATGTCCTTGGTAGCTTTGCTGCCGCCCATAGCGAGTCCCACCGGGCAGAGCAGCGTCAGCACCGCCACCACCACATACCGTTCCGCCACCTCGAAAAACAGCTTGATGAGCTGGAAGCCCAGGATAAAGCCGATGATGATGACCAGCAGCCAACTGGCGCCCACACCGGTGAAATAGCTGCCGTCCGGGAAGGTGAGGGCGACGCTGGTAGGAATCCCCACCAGGTCGATCACCTTTTTCCCGATAGAGAGGCCGATGTCGCAGATGTCCCGGGAAAAGATGAGCAGGATGCCGAACAGGGCTGTGCGGAGCACCAGCACTGCCGGGGACTCGGTTTCAAAGCCGAACCCGGCAAACATGGCTTTCATGGCCTGGAAGGCGCAGTTGCCGATGAGCAGGCCCCAGCCGACAGCGACAAAGATTTGATAGAGGGTGGTGACAACCGGCACGCTGGTTTCCCAAAAGGTCAGATCGGTTGTCATAACCCCCAGCAGGGCGTTGGCACAGTAGGCAATCAGATCCAGAAACAGCCCGTAGATCCATTCGCATAAGCCCTGCAAAATTCCTTCCAGCATAATCCGCCTCCTGTCTGCCCGGCCGCCTTACGGCAGCGTAGCATATCCGCTGAACAGCGGCGTAATATATGCCAGGATTGCGCCCATCAAATTCAGAACCGCCCACGACAACCAAATTCGTTTGAGCCAGTCCCATGCCTGATCGGATTTGTGCTGGTTGTTGGACACCTTGGCGCTGATGACGGCAAACGCCGTCATCAGGCAGGCCAGTACCGTGGAGATCCCAACGATATGGCTGTAAACATCGCGGATGATGTCGTCCGCGACTTCAAACAGGTTTTT
>CAMMRL010000078.1 GCA_946499275.1 uncultured Clostridia bacterium
GGCCCCCCACAAACAAAGGGGAATGAAAAAAACCGGGCGACGTGCCCCAAGGAACACACGACTCCGGTTTTCAATATTGCCGAAAAGGCAAGAAAAATCCCCCGGTTCAATCGGGGGATGGGAATGAAGGGGCTCCTTCTTTTTATTTCGTTTACGCGCCTTTGCAGAGTTCCATCGCCACATCGGCAGCCGAAGCGGCGTCGGCGGTATAGCGGTCTGCACCGATCTGCTGGCAGAACGCCTCCGTAACCGGGGCCCCGCCCACCATAATCTTTACCTTATCGCGGATACCGGCTTTTTCCGCCGCCTCCACAACATCTTTCATCACGGACATGGTGGTGGTCAGCAGGGCGGAGCAGGCGATGATCTGGCAGTTTTCATTGATGGCGGTTTCCACGTATTTCTCCGGCGATACGTCGGTGCCCAGATCGATCACTTCGATGCCCTTGCCTTCCATCATCATTTTCACCAGGTTTTTGCCGATATCGTGCATGTCGCCCTTTACAGTACCCAGGCAGACCTTGCCGACCGCTTCATTCCCGCCTTCAGCCAACAGGGGCTTGAGCAGCGCGGCGCCCATGTTCATGGCGCGGGCTGCTACCAGGACTTCAGGAACAAACACTTCGTTGTTCTTGAATTTCTCCCCGATAACGCTCATGCCGCTGAGGAGACCTTCGTCCAGGATCTGTTTGGCCGGCAGCCCCTCGTCAATCGCCTGCTGAACCAGTTCCTTGACGATTTTCGCCTTCCCTTTCTGCAGGTTTTCGCTGATTTCGTTCAAGATGCTCATGTTGTCAACCCTTTCCCACATTCGGTTTGATTCTTCCCTTGGATTCTTTAAATTTACACGGCGCGACGCCGGTCAATTTTTTAAAAACTTTGGTAAAGTAGCTCTGGTCTTCAAAACCGACGGCATAAGCGATGTCTACCAGCCGGAGACTGCCGTTGAGCAGCAGTTCCTTGCTTTTTTCAATCCGCACGGTATTCAAATAGGTGTTGAAATTGCAACCCATCTCCTGCTTGAATACTTTGCTGAAATACGAGGGGGAGAGGTAAACCGAAGAGGCGGCCTCTTCCAGCGAGATCTTTTTGGAATAGTTATCCCGCACGTACTGGATGGTCTTATGAATCACATCCACATGCTTTACATCGGAAAAACGAAAAGCGATATCGGTAAAATTATTCAGAGCGTCGGTTAACCAGAAGCATAGATCCTCAATGGTATCGATGGCGATTATCTGCTTGAGGTACCGCCGGGTTTGCTCAAACGCGTATTCCGGATCGGCCCCGCCGTCGATGGAGGCGCGGGATATCAACACCAAAAGCTCATATACCCGGGACTTAATCTTTTCGAAATCCCCGCCGGATGCGAAAAAAATATGACCGAGCAGCTCGTTGAGCAGCTGTTGCGCTGCACCCTTGTCCGATTCGGCTATGCTTTGCAGCAGGGCATGCTCTTTTTCCAGAGGATAGCGGGGAGGCGCATGAGGGTTTTCCAGCTTGAGCTGGGCGATATAGTCGCTGATCTGCCCCTGGATCGCGTCGGAACCCTGGGTTTCCAGCATTTTGTTTCCCACGGCGACGCTGTTTAAAAAGCCCACCGCCATGAACAGCAGGGAGGAAAGATGTGTAACCCGTTCCGGATCCACATAAGGGAGCCGACTCAGCGTTTCCGCCGCTAACTGAAGTTGTTCTTCCGTCAAATGGGCGGTTTCCCGCAGGTCGATATTAACATAATCGTCCCGTTCCACCATCAGGAAAGGGCCCACCGTCACCTTAGCCAGCCCGAGCTCTTCCCCCATGATCGGGGAAACGAAACAGGTAAGTCCCATAGGGCAAAAGTAAATGTATTTGCCGCCGAAGCGCTCCGCCTGCCGCATACCGTACTGGTGCGCGTCCCGGCAGGAGACTTTGGCGTCCGGCGATTCCTTCACAATCGAACATAAGGTGCAGGAAGCGCAGCCGTACCCGTTTTCATGCAGGACGTTTCCCTGTAGATCGGATACCGTGCAGGGAAGCCCGGTGGAACCAGCAAACGCATCGGCGCACTCTATCGCCAGCTTCACGTTAAACTGTGCGATCGATTCTTCAACCGGTGTGAATTCACCGGGACGGGTATGGGCGGGCATAGCGGCACTCCTTCCTGCCGGAGTTCCAACGAAGGGGGACGCCCCATTGGATCAGACGATGTCCCCCGCCATTTCCCCTGCATTATACCATACAGGAGACAGGATTCCTTGTAATTTTAGGCATCTTTTTGTATATTTTCGTGCTGTTCGTCTCTACAGATAAACGGGAAAGCGCTTATCTTCTATATAAAAAATTATAAAGGATTTCCGAATAAAGTACAAATGGTATTTGGCGATATCCGTGAAAAATGCGTGGATTTCTACAAAAATCCATTGAAAAGCACAAGGCTTTCCAGGGGAAATATAGTATACTACCTAATAACTATAATCTTCTTCAAAAAAGAGGAGGAAGCGTTATGTTGTCTGAGGAAGCCATGCTTCATACAGCCCTGAATAACGGCGCGCACAAGGCTGCGCTGATCCGGGTGAAAGATATTCCGTTCCGGCGGGAATTCCGTCAGGCTTGCGCCGCAAATTCCTGCGGGAAATATGGGAAATGCTGGACATGCCCGCCCGACGTGGGCGATATTGACGAATTGATCGCTTACGCTAAAACGTTCGACCGCTGCTTGTTGTTCCAAACGGTATCGGAACTGGAGGATTCCTTCGATATCGAAGGAATGCTGGAGGCCGGCCGCGCGCACAGCGAACTGACCCGGAGCGTCTGGAGGGAGCTGCAGCCGCAGATGCCGCAGGATACGCTGATGCTCTCGGCGGGCGGCTGCGGCGCCTGTGAACGCTGTGCTAAGGAGACAAACGAGCCCTGCCGCCATCCGGAACAGGCGCTTGCGTCGTTGGAGGCATACGGGATCGCGGTGTCGGAAGTGGCGGCGCTCGGAAAAATGAGGTATATCAACGGCGAGGATACGGTAACGTATTTTAGTGCGATGCTGTTTCATGGAAAGGAGAGCGAGTAAGATCGTGGAATCAACCATTTGGATTGAATACGGCGGCGTACAGCGGACGGTCCCCTTTACAGAACCCGTCCGGATCGCCGATCTGCTCGGCCTGCACCGCCTACCGTTGGACCTTCCCTGCGGTGGGCGGGGAACCTGCCGCCAATGCCGGGTGATCGCCCGCGGCGCGCTGTCCTCTTTGACGGCGGAGGAACAGGAAAGCCTGACGGCGCAGGAAATCGAAAGCGGCGTCCGTCTCGCCTGCCTGACCACGGTGGAGGGAGCGGCGGAAATCACCATCTCCTCGGCTGCGGCAATGGAGGTTATCGAGGCGGCGGGAGAAACGCCCTCTTACCCGACCGACCCGCCGGAGGGGGAATACGGCGCGGCGGTGGATATCGGCACTACCACGCTGGTGGTTTCCCTTTACCGGTTGGGGGAGAGGGAGCCGCTCGGTACTCTCTGCCGGAAAAACCCGCAGGGCGCTTTTGGCGCGGACGTGATTTCCCGGATCGGCAAGGCGGTAGAAGGCAAGGGCGAAGCGCTGTTTGCGGCGGTTTCCGGCGCTTTGGACGGCATGCTCCGCGTTCTGACCGCCCGCTGCCGGGTTGATCCGTCGTCCGTGGCTTCGGCGGTGGTCACCGGCAACACCGCTATGCTGTATCTGCTGGCGAGGGAATCGCCCGAACCGCTTTCCCATTCTCCTTTTACCATGACCCGTCCGTTCGGCCAGGCGCTGCCTGCTTCTGAGTTGGGGCTGTGCTGCCTGGAAGATACGCCGGTATACCTTCCCCGCTGCATGTCCGCTTTTGTGGGGGCGGACATCACCTGCGCGGTGCTGGCCGGCCGGGTGCTGGAGCAGGAGGGGAGGACCTTGCTGGTGGATATTGGCACCAATGGGGAGATGGCGCTGAACTACAAAGGAACGCTGTATTGCTGTTCCACAGCCGCCGGTCCGGCCTTTGAAGGCGCGGGAATCCGGATGGGGCTGAACGCGGTGCGGGGAGCCGTGGACGGCGTAACCCTTTCGGGCGGCGAAATCCACTGCACCACGATCGGGGATGCGGAGCCCGCAGGAATCTGCGGTTCCGGCCTGATCGACGCGGTGGCGGTGCTGTTGAAGGCCGGGATTATCGACGAGACCGGCGCGGTCCAAGACGAGGGGCACGCGTATTCCGACCGGGTGACCGAACTAGACGGGGAACCGGCCGTCCGGCTGGCAGGAAAGGTGCTGCTGACGCAGGAGGATATCCGAAAAGTGCAGCTCGCCAAAAGCGCCATCTGCGCCGGGCTGAAAACGCTGATCGGCCATGTGGGCCTTGCGCCGCAACAGGTGGATCGCCTTTTAATTGCAGGCGGTTTCGGCCGGCATATCCGGCTGGAAAACGCCGGCGCGATCGGGCTGATCCCGCCGGAGCTTTGCGGCAAGGCACGGGCAATCGGCAACGCCGCCATCGCCGGGGCGGCGATGATCCTGCAAAACCGGGAATATCCGTCATCCACCGCCGCCTTTGCCGAAAAGGCGGTGACGGTGGAACTCGCGACCAATTCGCAGTTTATGGACTATTATGTAGAAGGAATGCTGTTCGAATAACATATTACAAAAAGCATATTGTTTTGCATATAATACTTTTGGTATTGTACCCCTACCCTAAAGCAGACAATAGGCAAACGCCGAAAGGGACGGATAAGAAAATGGCCCTTTCGGCGTTGTGTTATGCGTTTAGGTGTAAAAAACCGCTTGGCCGGGAGGTATGGAGAAGCGATAATGCCGGCATTGGCTTTCAGCGGTTTCCAGTTGAAGCAACCGGAGCCGTCCGGCGCCCGCTAGTATAGCGGGCGGCGGATTGTCGAAAATAACCTCCGCCTGTGCGATTCCCCTTACGCAGGAGTGGGTGTAAAGCAGAACTCCGCTTCCGGCGCGGCTTGCCGCAGCATGGCATAATGCGCCCGAGCCCCTTCCGTCAAAACCAAAACATGCATTTGGGAAGCTTCTTTCTATACGATAAGTAGAATGCTATAGCGAACATACAAAATGTTTCCCTACCCCCAATGGCTGATATTCCCCTTTTGCAGCGCGCCGACCAGCCGGTCGGACAGCGGGCCGTAGTCCTTAGACAGGGCGGCGAGCAGTTTCTTGGTTTGCTGCCGGTGGGTATTGCCGTCCGCCGGGCAGCGGGATTTCACCACCGGCAGACCGGCTTTCCGCACCCCTGCCTGGATCGCCGCTTCGTCCAGAAAAACCATCGGCCGGATCATCCACAGCCCGCGGCGGGACAGGTAGGCTTTTGGGGAGAAGCTGGCGATTGTTCCCCCGGCGAACAGGTTCATCAGCAGCGTTTCGGCCGCGTCGTCCTTGTGATGGCCGAGCGCCACTACATTGCATCCGCATTCCGTCGCCAGCCGGTGCAGCCCACCCCGCCGCATCCGGGCACAGAGACTGCAGGGGTTGGCTTCCTTCCGCTGTTCGAACACCACCTCCCACAGACGGGTACGGCGGATCTCGTGGGGGATTCCCCACTCCCCGCACAGCGCCGTGATCGGGGAATAGTCGGTTTCCTCTCCCGCAAAACAGGGGTCTAGGGTGAGGGCGGTCAGGGAGAACGGATGGGGGTAAAAACGGCGCAGCCGGGTCAGCAGCGCCAAAAGGAGGACGCTGTCCTTCCCGCCGGATACGCCGACGGCGATCCGGTCGCCGGGCTGGATCATCCTGTACCGTTCCACGGCGGCACGGGTGGGGGCGAGCAGTTCCTGCAGCGGGTCGGGCATCGGCGATTCCTCCTTATATATCAAAAAATTTAGGAAATAAAAAGCGGTATGGGCATGGCGCTGGATTCGGGGCGCCTGCCCGTGCTTGATTATAATACGGAATATGCTGCGGCGCAACGCCCAAATCCCGTCTCGCTACAAGAGATCCGGCGGATAGACCGGAGAAATCCCCCCTTCAAAAAATGAAACGGCTGACGAGAAACAGAGCAAAAACGTGTAAATTAGAGAGAAAACGAGCGTTAAAGGGCTCTAAATTAAAAAATCCGGCATTTCCCTATTGACAGGCATATTCCGGGTATGGTATGATCGTACTCGCGTTAAAAAGACGACGGAATTTATCGAAATGCATACAGGAGGTAAAGCGATGTCCACGTACATGGCGAAAGCGGGCCAAGTCGCCCGCAAGTGGTATATCATCGACGCCGCCGGCAAGCCCCTGGGCCGCGTTGCCGCTCAGGCCGCTGTCCTGCTGCGCGGCAAGCACAAGCCCGAATTCACCCCCCATGTGGATTGCGGCGACCATGTCATCATCATCAACTGCGGCAAAGCGGTCCTGACCGGGAAGAAGCTGGAGCAGAAGAAATGGTACCGCCACACCGGCTGGATCGGCGGGCTGAAGGAAGTCAAGTACTCCACCCTGATGGCGCAGCGTCCGGAAAAGGCGATGGAGCTGGCTGTGACCGGGATGATCCCGAGCAACACCATCGGCCGCGCGGCGTGCACCCGCCTTCGCGTTTATGCTGGCACCGAGCATGCTCATGCCGCGCAGAAGCCCGAAGTCTACGAGTTTTAAGGAAGGAGGCAAATCAGGATGGATTACAATACCAGACCGTATTTTTATGGCACCGGCAGAAGAAAGAGTTCGGTGGCCCGCGTTCGTCTGTATGCCGGTACCGGTGCAATTACCATCAACGGCCGTTCGATCGACGACTATTTTGGCCTTGAAACCCTCAAGCTCATCGTCCGTCAGCCTCTGAACCTGACCGGGACGACCGAGAAATTCGACATTGAGTGCCGCGTTGCCGGCGGCGGTGTGACCGGCCAGGCCGGAGCTATCCGTCACGGCATTTCCCGCGCGCTGCTGCAGTATAACAGTGAAGAACTGCGTCCGCTTCTGAAGAAGGCCGGGTTCCTGACCCGCGACCCGAGAATGAAGGAACGCAAGAAGTACGGCCTCAAGGCTGCCCGTC
>CAMMRL010000079.1 GCA_946499275.1 uncultured Clostridia bacterium
GTCTACAGACCGTGTTCCATCGCCGCACGGGCAGCGGTTTCCGCAGCGGTCTGCGCCGCAAACGGCGTGGATTTCCGCGATCCGCGGAAGCCCAGCTCGCCGGCACTCGCCCAGGAAAGAGCATTGCCCTGTGTGTCGGTGATGGTAACGATGGTATTGTTAAACGTGGACTGGATATGGGCCGCGCCACGTTCAATGTTTTTGCGTTCCTTGCGGCGGCGGGTAGCGCCCTTGCGCGCAGCAGTCTTAGCAACAGCCATTCTTCTACCTCCTCGTTATTTCTTCTTGTTGGCAATGGTCTTCTTCGGACCCTTGCGGGTACGGGCGTTGGTCTTGGAGCGCTGGCCGCGGACCGGCAGGCCCTTACGGTGACGAAGACCGCGATAGCTGCCGATTTCAATCAGCCGCTTGATGTCGAACGCGACGTCACGGCGGAGGTCGCCTTCCACGGTATAGTTATGATCAATATACTCTCTCAGCTTCGAAACATCGTCCTCGGTGAGGTCACGCACACGGATGTCCGGGTTCACGCCGGTCGCCGCGAGGATGTCGGTAGCCGATTTGCGGCCGATCCCGAAGATATAGGTCAGGCCGATCTCAATGCGTTTGTCTCTGGGCAGGTCAACACCAGCAATACGCGCCATAAATTATCCTTCCTTTCGGTTGCGCCGCGTTGTACGGCACAATGAATGAGACATGGGGCCCCGCGCCGGGACGCCCCGCCGGGTACGTCGGTCTATTAACCCTGACGCTGTTTATGCTTCGGGTTTTCGCAGATGACCATCACGCGGCCCTTGCGCTTGATGATCTTGCATTTTTCGCAGATTTTCTTGACAGAAGGTCTGACTTTCATGATGGAACCTCCATTCTGCCGGGACTGCGCCCGGTATTCAGATACATCCAGTCGTATAGGGACCGGTTCCCGCGGCAAATTACTTTGTCCGCCAGGTTATCCGGCCTTTGGTCAGGTCGTACGGGGACATTTCCACCGTCACCTTGTCACCGGGCAGGATGCGGATAAAGTTCATCCGCAGCTTGCCGGAAATATGGGCCAAAATCACATGGCCGTTGGCGAGTTTCACCTGGAACGTGGCGTTCGGCAGGGCCTCGACTACGGTACCTTCCAGTTCGATAACGTCCGCTTTCGACATAGGTTAACCTCCCTCTTGTGATGGATCCGGCGCCCCCGCCCCGAAAGCGGCGAGCGCACGGCGCAATTCACGGTTGGTCGCCATTGAAGTCTCGCTGACCGTGAAGCCGGTCGGTGTCAAATGGCGCGGGTTTTTCCGCTTGGGGTGCTGAATAGGTCGTCTCCGGCCGTCGGCAACCAAAATGCCGCCGTCAGGGGCGATCCCCAGCACCGCCATCCGCCCTCCCCGGTCTCGTCCGGCCGACGAGAGGACAACCTGGCCTCTGTTCAGCATTTCCTACCACCGTCCTTTACGGCAGCGTCAATATGACGGGGCCGTCTGGCGTGATGGCAACGGAATGCTCGAAATGGGCGGACAGCTTTCCATCCGCCGTTATGGTGGTCCAGCCGTCGTTTAAAATTTTTACATCGTAAACGCCGGCGTTAATCATCGGTTCAATGGCTATGGTCATTCCCGGCAACAGCCGGGGGCCTCGTCCGGGCGTACCGAAATTGGGTACGCTGGGGTCTTCATGCAGGTTCGCGCCTACTCCGTGGCCGACAAACTGCCGTACAACCGAGTAACCGCGCACCTCGACATACCGCTGGACGGCCGCGCCGATATCGCCGATCCGATTACCCGCCTTCGCCGCTTTAATGCCTTCGTAAAGGCTCTCGCGGGTGGCGTCCATCAGTGCCTGCGCTTCGGGGGAAACATCCCCCGCGGCGAAGGTGGCGGCGTTGTCGCCGTGGAAACCGTTATAAAACGCGCCGACATCCACGCTGACGATATCGCCTGCTTTGATGACGCGTTTACCAGGTATGCCGTGGATGACCTCGTTGTTGATAGAAATGCACGCGCTGGCAGGGAATCCGCCGTATCCGAGGAAGCTGGGCTTCGCGCCCTGGCTCTCGATATACCGGCGTATCTCCCGGTCGATTTCGGCCGTCGTCACGCCGGGCTGTACCGCTTCTCCCGCCAATTTCAACGCCCTTGCAGAAATCACGCAGGCCTCTTTCATAGCCTGGAGTTCCCGCTTATTCTTAATCGATATCATGATCAAGCCTCGACAGCGGCCAGGGTCAGGCGGGTGGTATCCGCCACTTCTTCTTGGCCTTCTACAACAAACAGCTTGTTCTTCGCCGCATAAAAGGTTTTCAGCGGCTCGGTCTGTTCATGATAGACATGCAGGCGTTCGCGTACCGTTTCCGGCTGGTCATCCTTGCGCTGAACAAGGGTGTCGCCGCACTTATCGCAGATGCCTTCCACCGAAGGACGCTTGTAGTCCACATGATAGGAGGCCCCGCAAGAGGGGCAGACACGGCGTCCCGATACACGGCGGGTAATCGTATCGTCGGCCACTTCGATGTCAATGACGCGGTCGATTGCGATACCCATCCGGTCAAGAGCCTCGGCCTGGGGAATGGTACGGGGAAAACCGTCGAGAATGAACCCGCCCGCACAGTCGGGCTGAGCCAAGCGTTCCTTGATAATGCCGATCACGACGTCATCCGGAACCAGCCGGCCGGAATCCACATATTCTTTGGCTTTCTTTCCCATCTCCGTGCCGCTTTTCAGCGCTTCACGGATAATATTACCCGTGGAAATGGTGGGGATTTTCAGGGTTTCACTGATAATTTCCGCCTGGGTGCCTTTACCGGCGCCGGGGGCTCCAAGAAGTATAAGCTTCATCTGCAACCATTCCTTTCCCGCAGTTTCGTGTGGAAGGCCCGCCCATGCCCATCCCCCGTCTGCCGGGGGATGGGGCTCGTGGGCATATCCAGTCATTGCATAACCGATAGGGCCCTTCCTTCCGAACTCAAACGAAACGGCAGCGCGAGAAACGCGCTTTACTCAAGGAAGCCCTTGTAGTGCCGCATCATCATCTGGCTTTCGATCTGCTGGGTGGTTTCCAGCGCCACACCGACCACGATCATGATCGAAGTGCCTCCCAGGGCTAGGCCCTGCATGCCGCTGGCCGCGCCGAAGATGATCGGGAAGATCGCGATTACGCCAAGACAAAGCGCCCCGATCAGCGTAATCTTATTCAGCACACGCTTGATGAAATCCACCGTGGGCTTACCCGGACGATAACCGGGGATCGCACCAGAATTCTTGCGGAGATTATTGGACATCTCCAGCGGATTATACTGAATCGTCACGTAGAAGAACGCGAAAGCGATAATCAGTACGAAATAAATCACGGCATAAAGCGGGGACGAGTAGTTAAACACGTTGTTAACCGCTTTCCAGAAGCCGTTGTTTGGGAAAAAGCTGGCAATCGTGCCGGGCAGGGAAACAATCGCCGAAGCCAAGATGATCGGCATGACACCGGACATATTGACTTTGATCGGGATATAGGTGTTCTGCCCGCCGTACATCTTCCGGCCTACCACGCGTTTGGCATACTGAACCGGGATGCGGCGTTCCGCATTGGTAATCAGCACGATAAACGCAATCATCAACAGGAACAGAATCAAGATGACCGGAACAAGGATCACATACTTGATACCGCCGCTGTTCATATTCTGGATGCCCGCGTTGTAGAACCACTGCCACAGCATGGTGGCACCGGAGGGGATCCGCGAAATGATACCCGCAAACAGCAGGATCGAGATGCCGTTTCCGATCCCCTTTTCATTGATCTGTTCGCCCAGCCACATCATCAACGCCGAACCGGCGGTAAAGCACAGGATGATTACAATGGCGCCAAACCAGAGACCGAAGCCGCTCTTTGCCTCACTGACCAGAGCACCGTACGAATTCTTCACCATGAAGTAATACGCAACGCCAAGCAGCAGTCCCAAAACAACTGTGGTATACCGGGTAATCTGGCCCAGCTTTTTACGGCCCGCTTCGCCATCCTTGGCCATCCGCTCCAGCGGAGGAATCGCCACTGTCAGCAGTTGGATGATGATACTGGCATTGATGTACGGGGTTATCGACAACGCGAAAATGCTCGCGTTGGAAAACCCGCCGCCGGACAGCAGAGTCAAGTAGTCCATCATTGTGCCGCTTGTGGTGGCAGTCGCCTGCCGCAAAACCTCAGCGTCCACAAAGGGGACCGTGATGGCCGACCCGATCCGGAAAATGAGAATGATAAACAGGGTATACAGAATCTTATGGCGCAGGTCGGTAATCTTCCATGCATTCCGAAGAGTCTGAAACACCTCAGATCACCTCTGCTTTCCCGCCCGCGGCCTCGATTTTCGCTTTGGCCGCTTCAGAGAAAGCCGCGGCTTTAATAGTCAGTTTCTTTTCGATATTACCGTTTCCGAGGATCTTTACACCATCATAGGTCTTTTTCACCAGGCCGGCATTTTTCAGCGCGTCGGTATCCACCACCGCGCCGTCTTCAAACGTGTTTAATGAAGCAACGTTGATCGTCGCGTACCGCGTTGCGAATACGTTGACAAACCCTCTCTTCGGTACACGTCTCTGCAAAGGCATCTGTCCGCCTTCAAACCCCGGGCGTATCCCGCGGCCGGCGCGCGCCTTCTGGCCTTTATGACCCTTACCGGCGGTTTTTCCCTGGCCGGAACCATGTCCACGGCCAATTCTTTTCGACTCCCGGACCGAACCCGGAGCCGGAGAAAGCTCATGCAGCTTCATAATGTTCGCACCTCCTTACTCGATTGCTTACGCTTCGGTTACCTCGATGAGGTGGATGATCTTGGCCACCTTGCCCTGGGTAGCGGCATTGTCCGGCTGGCTGGTGCAGTCGCCGATTTTCCGCAGGCCCAACGACTCGGCAGTGGCGATCTGGTCTTTTTTGCTGCCGATCAGGCTCTTGACGAGCTTAATCTGCAGGGCGCCTGTTTTCGCCTTCTTAGCCATAGTTATGACCATTCCTTTCGTCACGTCTCGTCTCGGTCAGGTCCCGCGCGAAGGCGGGGCCGCGATCCCCGATTAGCCCAAAATTTCCTTGGCGGACTTGCCGCGGATCGCCGCGACCTGCTCCGCCGTACGCAACTGCGCCAAGCCGTTCATGGCGGCGTTTACCACGTTGTTCGGGTTGTTGGAACGCAGGGCCTTGGTACGGATATCCTTAATGCCGGCCGCTTCCACAACGGCGCGGACGGCGCCGCCGGCGATTACACCGGTACCGGGAGCGGCGGGTTTCATCAGCACGCGGCCGGCCCCGAATTTACCAATAACCTCATGCGGGATGGTGGTACCCTTCAGAGAGATCTGAATTAGGTTCTTTTTAGCGTCTTCAATGCCCTTGCGGATCGCGTCCGGCACTTCACCGGCCTTACCAAGGCCGAAGCCCACCAGCCCATTGCCGTCGCCCACCACGACCAGCGCGGCGAATTTGAAAATCCGGCCGCCCTTTACGGTTTTGCTTACGCGGTTGATCGAAACAATGCGCTCTTTGAGTTCCATATTCGATGCGTCAATTCTGGCCAAAGTACGTTTCCTCCCTTTCCTTAGAACTTGAGGCCGCCCTCGCGGGCGCCTTCGGCCAGCTCTTTGACGCGGCCGTGGTAAATATATCCGCCGCGGTCGAAGACCACGTCGGTGATCCCCTTCTCAGCGGCGCGTTTGGCGATCAGTTCGCCGACCTTTTTCGCGGCTTCCTTATTCCCGCCGTTCATGCCGAAATCCTTTTCGACGCTGGACGCGGCGGCAAGCGTAACTCCCTGGACATCATCAATGATCTGGGCATAGATGTGGTTGAGGGAGCGATACACGTTGAGACGCGGACGTTCCGCGGTGCCGCTGACCTTGCCGCGCACACGGGTATGCCGGCGCAGACGAGCTTTGTTGCTGTCAGACTTGCTCACCATGGATTTTCACTCTCCTTACTTCTTGCCCTTACCGCCGGTCTTGCCTTCCTTGCGGCGGATCACTTCGTCGACGTACTTGATGCCTTTGCCTTTATACGGCTCCGGCGGGCGCTTCTCGCGGACTTCCGCCGCGAACTGGCCGACGAGCTGCTTGTCGGGGCCGGAAATGATGATCTTGTTGGGACCCGGGGCTTCAATCGTGATGCCCGGGATCTCGCTGACGACCACTGTATGGCTGTACCCCAGGTTCATAACCAGGTCCTTGCCCTGCTTCTGTACACGGTAGCCGACGCCGTTGACGTCCAGCTCTTTTTTGAAGCCGTTGGTCACGCCTTCCACCATGTTGGCGATCAGGGTGCGGGTCAGGCCGTGCAGCGCACGGTTTTCCTTTTCGTCGTTCGGGCGGGTCACGGTAATAACGCCGTCCGCGACGGAGATGGTCATATTGGGGTGGACCTTCTGGGTCAGGGTTCCTTTCGCGCCTTTGACCGTAACAACGCCGTCTTCTACTTTTACGTCAACGCCGGCGGGCACGGTAATCGGCTTGCGTCCAATTCTAGACATATCTTTCCGCCCCCCTTACCACACGAAAGCCAGGACTTCGCCGCCCACATGCTCTTTGCGCGCCTGCTTGTCGGTCATGACGCCCTTGGAAGTGGAAACGATGGCGGTGCCGATGCCCTTCATGACTTTCGGCATGTCCTCGCTGCTGGAATAGATGCGCAGGCCGGGCTTGGAAACGCGGCGTAAACCCATGAGAACCGGGGCCTTGGACGGGCCCTGATACTTTAGGACAATGCGGATGGTGCCCTGCTTGTCATCCTCAATTACGTTGTAGCTTTTCACATATCCCTCGTCAACAAGAATCTGGGCAATAGCCTTCTTCATGTTGGAAGCGGGGATATCCACCGAGTCGTGCTTAGCCGAGTTAGCGTTGCGGATTCTCGTCAGCATATCGGCGATGGTATCGGTGATCTGCATTCCGTCAACCTCCTTTAA
>CAMMRL010000080.1 GCA_946499275.1 uncultured Clostridia bacterium
ATCCTCCGCCGTGGAAACGACGACGACCGGGCGGGGGGAAGCCGTGGATAAAGTGTACCGTATCGTGGAAGAGGACGGGCAGGGTTCCATTCTCAGCGAGCCGACCGACTTTGCTTTTTGGGAATATCCCCTCCTGCCGGCCGGGCAGCAGAAAAGCGGCAGCTTCCGGGTGGTGAACAACAGCTCGCGCGCCGTATCGCTGACCATGACGCCCGATCTCCCTTACAATGACGAGACGGCGCTGACCTATATGGCCGGGCTGCATATCCTTATTGAGCAGGAAGACGGGACGCCGGTGTACGAGGGCCCGTATACCGGGCTGGCGGATCGGGTCCCGCTGATTTCGATCGGGAAGCTGGGCGCGGGGGAGTCGACAACGTATACGATTACCCTGCGCTGCCCCTTTGCCTATACCGGCGATCCGGAAATGGAGAGCAGCGCCGTGTCCTGGGACTTTCATGCCAGCGCAAGAATTGTGACGGAACCCGCAGGAAATCCCGCCCGGGACTGGATAATGCTTGGATTCATTGTGGCGGCGGCCTTTCTGGTGGTGGGCGGTGTGCTGCTGGCCGTCCGATTCGTGCGGAGACGGAGCAAGACGAAAAAGGAAAACGCGTGAATCTCATTCGCCCGCTTGCCGGCGGTCGCGCCCTTTCGGAACGCCCGCTGCCAAAAGCTTTTCATGCCTCGGTATCATCGGGCCGCCCGGCGGCAGGATTTCGGAAGCGCTAAACGATATTCAGCCAAGGCGCGGCGGGACGATCCGCCGCGCCGTTTCCATGCGGCCGGATGCCCGGATTCCGGCCTGGCGTGCCTGCCTTTCAATAAAGCCGCCCGGCGCCGCAAAAGAGGGGAGTGGGGAATGAAGATTACGGAACATCCCGCTCCTTTGTGGAATCCGGCTTAATTTCCCCCTTTTCCACAGTGAAACTTCTACGGGCAAAAGCCGGGCGGAAATGGCAGGAAAGCGGGTTTGCCGTCTTGACCGCTTTTGTCGTAAATGGTAATATAGAAAAATAGTGTGAATAGAGTGGGGGCTGTGCGTTTGATTGCGATTATAGATTATGGCGCGGGAAACCTGCGCAGCGTCGAGCTGGCCTTCCATCGAATCGGCGTTCCGGCAAAGGCGACGGGCGACGCGGCGGAGATTATGGCGTCGGCGGGTGTGGTTTTGCCGGGCGTCGGCGCGTTTGCGGACGCCATGGGGGCCCTGGAAAAACGGGGGCTTACCCCGGTTATCCGGGACTACGCGGCGTCCGGCCGCCCGCTGCTGGGCATCTGCCTGGGGATGCAGGCGCTGTTGGACGGTAGCGAGGAAGGGCCGGGCGTTCCCGGCCTGGGCCTGATTCCCGGGAGGGTGATCCGTTTGCCGGAACGAGGGCTGAAAATCCCCCATATCGGTTGGAACAGCCTGCGCACGGTAAAGAAAAGCCCACTTTTTTCCGGATTGCCGGAGGAGCCGTACGCCTATTTTGTGCATTCCTTCGCCTGCGAGGCGGCGCGTCCCGAGGATGTGCTGGCGGTGACCGAATACGGCGTCCCGTTCCATTCCGCGGTGCAGCGGGGGAACGTGATGGGGCTGCAGTTCCACCCCGAAAAGTCCGGGCGGGACGGAGAGCGCATGCTGCGCAACTTCGCAGCGATGACGGAAGAGACGGAATAACCGGCCGCCGGGACTGGACCGGGACGGTATCGGTAGTGCAGAAAGGACGTGGCCGGCGAGTGTATGCAAAACGAATTATCCCCTGCCTGGACATCAAGGACGGCCGCGTGGTGAAGGGGGTCAATTTCCTCGGCCTGCGGGATGCGGGCGACCCGGTGGAGGTAGCGAAACGGTATTCCGACGAAGGGGCGGACGAGGTGGTGTTCCTGGACATCACCGCCACCCACGAAGGACGGGCTACGGTGGCGGATCTGGCCGCCCGGGTGGCGGAGCAGCTCTCCATCCCCTTTACGGTGGGCGGCGGCATCCGCACGGCGGCGGATTTTCGCGCCGTGCTGTTGCAGGGGGCGGACAAGGTGGCGGTCAACTCGGCGGCCCTCGACCGGGCGGGGGTGGTTACCCAAGCGGCGGGGCGCTTCGGCGGCCACTGCCTGGTGGGGGGGATTGGCGCGCGCCGGGGGGGCAACGGTACCGGCTGGGACGTATACAAGCACGGCGGGCGGCTGAACACCGGGCTGGACGCGCTCGCCTGGGCGGCGGAGGCCGAGCGGCGGGGCGCGGGGGAAATCCTGCTGACCAGCATGGACTGCGACGGCACCAAGGCAGGGTACGACCTGGCGCTTACCGCGGCAGTATCCTCGCGGGCGGGAATCCCGGTGATTGCCTCGGGCGGGGCCGGGACGATGGAACACTTTGCCGATGCATTCCTGGAAGGAAAGGCAGACGCGGTGCTGGCGGCGTCCCTGTTCCATTACCGCGAGGTGGAGATCGCCGCGTTGAAGACGTTCCTTGCCGGCAAAGGGATTGCAATACGGCCGGTATAAAATTGCTGAGTATTAAGGATAGTATAAATTGGGAGGATTCGAAATGGCGGCGAAATATGTATTTGTAACAGGTGGCGTGGTATCGGGACTGGGGAAGGGGATCACGGCGGCCTCTCTGGGACGGCTGCTGAAATGCCGCGGCTTGACCGTATCGGTGAAAAAGCTCGACCCTTATCTGAATGTTGACCCGGGCACCATGAACCCCATCCAGCACGGCGAGGTGTTCGTCACCGACGACGGGGCGGAAACCGACCTGGACCTCGGCCATTACGAACGGTTTATCGACGTCAGCCTGAGCCAAAACAGCTCGGTTACTTCCGGCAAGGTGTACTGGAACGTGCTGCAGAAGGAGCGCAAAGGCGATTATGACGGCGGCACCGTACAAGTGATCCCCCATATCACCGATGAAATCAAACGCCGCATCGCGTTGGACGCGGACAAGTACGACGTGCATATCGTCGAAATCGGCGGCACGGTCGGCGACATCGAAGGGCTGCCCTTTCTGGAGGCGATCCGCCAGTTCGCCGTCCAGAACGGCCGGGAAAACTGCCTGTTTGTGCATGTGACGCTGGTGCCTTACATCGCCGCCTCCCAGGAGATGAAGACCAAGCCCACCCAGCACTCGGTGAAGGAGCTGCTTTCCCTGGGCATCCAACCGGATGTTATCGTTTGCCGGGCGGAACATGAAATCACCCGTGAACTCAAGGATAAAATCGCCCTTTTCTGCAACGTCAAGCGGGATTGCGTGATCGCCAATTGCGATGTGCCGATCCTATATGAAGCGCCGCTTATACTGGAGGAGGAAGGGCTTGCCAATATCGTCTGCCGCGAACTGGGGCTGGGTGAGCTGCCGCTCGACCTGACTGAGTGGGAAGGCATTGTGAACACCCTGCGCCATCCGAAGCAGTCGGTGCGCATTGCGCTGGTCGGCAAATATGTGGAGCTGCACGATGCGTACCTCAGCGTGGCGGAAGCGCTCAAACACGGCGGCATCCCGACCGCAACGGCGGTGGATATCCAGTGGGTCGACGCGGAGGAGCTGACATGGGACAATGCGGGCGACATCCTCGGCGATGCGGACGGCATCCTGGTGCCCGGAGGCTTCGGCAGCCGCGGGACGGAAGGGAAAATTACCGCCGTCCGGTACGCCCGGGAGAAGAAGGTGCCCTATCTTGGGATCTGCCTAGGGATGCAGGTGGCGGTGATCGAATTCGCCCGCAACGTGCTGGGGCACGCCGACGCGCATTCCTCCGAACTCGACCCCGATACCAGCCATCCGGTGATCGACCTGATGTCCGACCAGCTGGAGGTGCGCCAGCGCGGGGGCACCATGCGGCTGGGGAAATACCCCTGCGTGCTGGACATCCATTCCCAGGCGTACAAGCTGTACGGCGAGGAGCTGATTTATGAACGGCACCGACACCGCTACGAGTTCAACAACGACTATCGGGAAGAGATGGAAAAGGGCGGCATGCTGCTGGCCGGCATCTCCCCGGATAAACATATTGTGGAAATGGTGGAGATCCCGGACCATCCCTGGTTCGTCGGCTGCCAGTTCCATCCCGAATTCAAGTCCCGCCCCAACCGCCCGCACCCGCTGTTCCGCGGCCTGGTAACCGCCGCGCTGGAGCACAAGAAGGCGCGGTAAACTATACGGCTGTCTGCAAAAGCCTTCCCGGCGCTTGCCGGGAAGGCTTTTTTTTGTTATGATGGCATTGCCGGAACACTGGGGAAGGATTCGCAGACAGGAAAACACAGTGCGATGAGAAAAAGGTATGGAAGAATGGGGAAGTGAAATGGCATCTTTTTTCGCCGGGAAATACCGTTTCCCGCTAGGGGAACGCACCTATATCATGGGGATTTTGAACGTAACGCCGGACAGCTTTTCGGATGGCGGCCGGTATCTGGAATTGGACGCCGCCCTCCGCCATGCACAGGAGATGGAGCGGGAGGGCGCCGATATCCTGGATATCGGCGCCCAGTCCACCCGCCCGGGGCACACGCCGGTTACGGCGGAGGAAGAGTGGGCGCGGCTGGAACCGGTGCTTTGCGCCCTGCGGGAGCGGACGGCGCTGCCGCTGTCGGTGGATACTTACTATCCCTCGGTTGCCGCGGCGGCGGTAAAGGCCGGGGCGGCGATCATCAACGACGTGTCCGGCAGCCTGGAAAACGGGATGCTCCGGGTCGCGGCGGAATCCGGCGCGGGGCTGGTGATGCTGCACGCGGGCGCCGGGGCGGACGATGCGGGAACCGAGGACGCGGTGGAAGCCGTTCGCCGGTATTTCCGCCAGGCTATGGCGGCAGCATCCGCCGCCGGGCTGCCGGGACAGCGCGTCTGCCTGGACCCGGGGATCGGCTTCGGCAAGGACCGGCGGGGGGATCTCGCGCTGGCGGCCCGGCTGCCGGAACTGGCGGCGGATTACCCAGGAACGGCGCTGCTGGTCGGCGCTTCCCGCAAGCGGGTGATCGCCGCCTGCTGTTCCCCCGAACCGGCGGCGACGGAGCGGCTGGCGGGAACGCTGGCGTTTCACACCATCGCCCAATGGAACGGCGCGCATATCCTGCGGGTTCACGATGTCGCGCAGGCGGTGCAGGCGTCCCGCGTGGCCGACGCGCTCCGCCTGGCGGCAAAAAATAAATAATTAGGGAAAAGAGGCGGGGAGGAATCGAGATGGAACCAAGCGCATTTCCAAAGAAGGATCCTGTATCCCGGAAGACGAGCCTGTTTAAGAGAGAACTTCTGTGTTTTCTGGCGGCGGCTGTGGTGTTTGCCGTTTTCTTTGTGCTTGGATTGGCTCTCCTGTTTTGGCTGCCCGAAGACAGCGTGTCCCCTTCATTTATTGGGATGCGTTGGTATCTGCGTTCTTTCTTGGACGACCCGACTTTCCTGGCGGCTCTAAAAAACACGGTTGTGGTTCCTCTGCTGATTTCCGTTGCTTGTGCGCTGCTTCTGCGGGCGGTGGTCTGGATACTCAGCGTGCGTTTCCCGCGTTTGCCGAGGGGCTGGCTCGATTTGGCGGCGGTATCGCTGAGTGTGGTCGTTCCAATGGTATTGTTCGTCTGGCGGGTGCCGCCGCTTTTCTGGACTTGGCTGTCGTTTTGGTCGTATCAGCCGCCGATGCCGCCCACGGCTGTCTTGGTTCTGGCGTTCACCGCCCTGCCAGCGCTGCTTACCGCCTTCCTGCTTTGGGGTGTGGAGCAGCTTTCTCGTTGCCTGTACCGGTGTAAAAGATTCTACGATTATAAGACTATAAATTTTTAAGATAAAGGAAGAAAACGATGGACAAAATTTATATCCATGGCCTACGGGTTTTCGCGTACCATGGGGTGAATCCGGAAGAGAAGGAAAAAGGCCAGCCGTTTGAACTGGACGTCACACTATCGGCCGACCTTTCCCGTCCGGGGGAAACCGACGACCTGCGGGATACGGTGAACTATTCAAAAGTGACCAAATGCGTCCTCCGCACCATGCAGACGGGGAAGGACGATCTGATCGAGCGGGCGGCCGCCCGGGTGGCGGAAGCGGTCCTTGCACAATTCCCCGTGCAGGAGGTTACGGTACTCCTGAAAAAGCCGCGCGCCCCAATCGCGGCAGATTTTGATTACGTTGCCGTGGAGATCACCCGATCGCGGGAGGGGAAACGATGAGCCGTGCCGTCATCGCTCTGGGGAGCAATCTCGGGCGAAGGGAAGAGCATTTGGAACGGGCGCTGTTGGCGCTGGATACCCTCTCCGGCACCTCAGTGCAGGCTGTTTCCTCCCTTTATGAAACCGAACCGGTGGGCTATGCCGACCAGCCGTGTTTTTTGAATATGGCTGTCCTTGTGGAAACGGTACTGTCCGCCCGGGCGCTGTTGGGAGCCTGCCTGGGGATCGAAGCCGCCCTCGGGCGGGTTCGCAGTTTTCCCAACGCGCCCCGGACGATCGACCTGGATCTTCTAGCAATGGAAGGCGAGGAATCGTCCAATCCGGAATTATACCTTCCGCATCCCCGTATGGGGGAACGCGGCTTTGTGCTGGCCCCCCTGCGCGACCTCTTTCCGGATGGGAAAATTTTTGGATGGGATTTTGCCGAAGAGATGCGAACGGTGTCCTATTCCGGCGTATCCCGCATTGAAAATGCCAATTTCAAAAAAATATTTGAAAAATTTGAAAAAAGGGGTTGACAGGCAAGGGTGAGGGGTGGTATTATAGCAAAGCGCTCTTGA
>CAMMRL010000081.1 GCA_946499275.1 uncultured Clostridia bacterium
CCGGAAACCAAGCGAAAGGAGACCGCGCGATGAAACAATTGGTGGAAATCTTTGACTCCACCCTGCGCGACGGCGCGCAGGGCGAGGGCATCTCGTTTTCGGTGGAGGATAAGCTGGCGGTGGCCCGCCTGCTCGATGGGCTGGGCGTCGCGTATATCGAAGCGGGGAATCCCGGCTCCAATCCCAAGGATCTGGAATTTTTCCGCCGGTCGGGGGAACTGAAGCTGCAGAATTCCCGTCTGGTGGCTTTCGGCTCCACCCGCCGCAAAGGGATCAGGGCGGAGGAGGACGCCAACGTCCAGGCGCTGTTAACCGCGAATACCGACGCGGTCGCCCTGTTCGGCAAATGCTGGGACCTGCATGTGCGGGATATCCTCCAAACCACGGAAGAGGAAAATTTCGCCATGATTGCGGACACTGTCGCCTTTTTCAAAGCGAAGGGCAAGCGGGTGATTTTTGACGCGGAGCATTTTTTCGACGGCTATAAAGCGAACCCGCTTTTTGCCATGAAGGCGCTGGAAGCCGCCGCCGGGGCGGGGGCGGACGTGCTCGCCCTGTGCGACACCAACGGCGGCGCCTTCCCCGGGGAAGTGGCAGACATCACCCGCGCGGTGGTGGAACGGTTCGGCCCAATGGTCGGCATCCACACTCATAACGACGGCGGGATGGCGGTGGCCAATTCCGTTATGGCGGTGCTCGCCGGGGCGACCCATGTGCAGGGGACCTATCTCGGCTTTGGGGAGCGCAGCGGCAACGCGAACCTCTCTACCATTATCCCAAACCTCCAGCTCAAGCTGGGGTACGCCTGCATCCCGCAGGACAACATGCCCCGGCTGACCGAAACCGCCCGCAGCATGGCGGAGGTGGCGAATATCCGCCTGGGCCGCGGGGAGCCGTACGTCGGGTCCAGCGCCTTCGCCCACAAGGCGGGGATGCACGCCGACGGGGTGCTGAAAAATTCCGCGACGTTTGAACATATCAACCCCGACGCGGTGGGGAACGAGCGCCGCTTCCTGATGAGCGAGGTGAGCGGCCGGGGCGCGGTGCTGGAGAAAATCCGCCGTTTTTGCCCGGCTATCCAGAAAAGCTCGCCGGAACTGAAAACCATCTTGGACGAGCTCAAGCGGATGGAACTGGAAGGCTACCAATATGAAGGGGCGGACGGCAGCTTTGAGCTGCTGGTGCGCAAATGCCTGGGACGGCTGACCCCGTATTTTGACCTGGTGTATTACCGGATCACCGGCGAAAAGCCCCATGTACCCGACCAGAGCGCGGTCGCCACCCTCAAGGTGCAGGTGGGCGACCAGTCGCAGATTGCCGCCGGGGAAGGGAACGGCCCGGTCAACGCCCTGGACAAGGCGTTGCGCAGCGCGCTCGCCGGCTTCTATCCCTCGCTTGCCAACGTCCACCTGGTGGACTATAAGGTGCGGGTGATGGACTCCAAACAGGCCACGGCGGCGCGGGTGCGCGTCCTGATTACCTCGACCGACGGGGTGAAGGAATGGACCACCGTCGGGGTCGCGGGGGACGTGATCGAAGCGAGCTGGGCGGCGCTGAGCGATTCGATCGAATATAAACTGGTTTCCGATGGGGAAAAGGCCGTGGGCTGAACAGCAGCCGGAGAAATCGCTGTTTTCCTCCCTGAAATACAACACGGAAAAGAGAGTCTTTATTAAAACTAGGAGGCATCAGAATTATGGGCATGACAATGACGCAGAAAATTCTGGCGGCCCATGCGGGCCTGCCGGAGGTCAAGGCCGGGCAGCTCATCGAAGCGAAGCTCGACCTCTGCCTGGGCAACGACATCACTTCCCCCGTGGCGGTCAACGAGTTTGAGCGCTGCGGCGCCTGCGGCGTGTTCGACAAATCCCGCGTCGCGCTGGTGATGGACCACTTCACCCCGAACAAAGACATCAAGGCGGCCGAGCAGGTCAAGCGGGTGCGGGAATTCGCGGGTAAATACGACGTGGAAAACTTCTTCGACGTGGGCCGCATGGGCGTGGAACACGCCGTCCTGCCGGAGCAGGGGCTGGTTGGCCCGGGCGACTGCATTATCGGCGCGGATAGCCACACCTGTACCTACGGCGCGCTGGGCGCGTTCTCAACCGGCGTGGGTTCCACCGACCTGGCGGCCGGCATGGCGACCGGCACCGCCTGGTTTAAAGTCCCCTCTGCGCTGAAAATTGTGCTGACTGGCAAACCGGGACGGTATGTGGGCGGTAAGGACGTGATCCTGCACCTGATCGGGATGATTGGGGTGGACGGCGCGCTGTACCGCTCGCTGGAGTTCACCGGCCCGGGCGTGGCCAACCTGACCATGGACGACCGCCTGTGCATTGCGAACATGGCGATCGAGGCTGGTGCGAAAAACGGCATCTTCCCCGTGGACGCGGTGACCATGGCGTATGTGGAGGGCCGTTTCCAGCGCACCCCCGTGGTGTACGAGGCGGACGCCGACGCGGAATACGACGAAGTGATCGAGATTGATCTGGCTTCCCTGCGCCCCACCGTCGCGTTCCCCCACCTGCCGGAGAACACCAAGACCATCGACGAGTGCAGCGGGCAGGTAAAGATTGACCAGGCGGTCATCGGCTCCTGCACCAACGGGCGGATTGAGGATCTGCGCGCCGCGGCGGAAATCCTGAAGGACCGCAAGGTGGCGAAGGGCGTGCGCTGCATTGTGATCCCCGCCACCCAACAGATCTGGCTGGACGCCATGCACGAAGGGCTGTTCGATATCTTTGTTGAGGCCGGCGCGGTGGTTTCCACCCCGACCTGCGGCCCCTGCCTGGGCGGCCATATGGGTATCCTCGCCGCGGGCGAGCGGGCGGTTTCCACCACCAACCGCAACTTTGTCGGCCGGATGGGCCATGTGGACAGTGAAGTCTACCTCTCCAACCCGTATGTGGCGGCGGCGTCCGCCGTTACCGGCTATATCACCGACCCGGCGAAGCTGTAAGCGAGAATCAGTGTGAAAGGATGGTCATCAACATGATTGCTCAGGGCAAAGTACATAAATACGGCGATAACGTCGATACCGACGTTATCATCCCCGCGCGGTACCTCAACACCTCCAAGCATGAGGAGCTCGCCGCGCACTGCATGGAAGACATCGACAAGGATTTTGTGAACAACGTGAAGGCCGGCGATATCATGGTCGCGGAAAAGAACTTCGGCTGCGGTTCCTCCCGCGAGCACGCCCCCATCGCGATTAAAGCGAGCGGGATTTCCTGCGTCATCGCCTCCACTTTCGCCCGCATTTTCTACCGCAACGCCATCAATATCGGTTTGGCGATCCTCGAATGCGACGAGGCGGCCCGCGATATCAAAAACGGCGACGAAGTCAAGGTGGATTTCGACACCGGGCTGATTGAAAACCTCACCACCGGCAAGACCTATCAGGCCGAGCCGTTCCCGCCTTTTATCCAGAACATTATTGAAAAGGGCGGGTTGCTCAATTCGATCAAGGACCGGCTGTAAGCTGGAATTGAAAAAGCGGATGGCCGCGCTTTCAGAAAAGCGCGGCCATCCGCTTTTTGGAATAAGGGACGATCAAATCACCTTGATCGACTTCCATTTGCCCTGCAGAAACCGGATGACAAAAGCGAAATCCCGCACAATCCAGTCCACAAACATCGCCATCCACACGCCGAGGAGCTGCATATCCAGCCCCCAGGGGCTGGCCAACACATAACTTAGGCAGATACGGAAAACAAACATGGACACCATGGAAACAACCATGGTGAAAATTACGTCGCCGGAAGCGCGCAATGCATTAGGCAGGGTGAAGGACAGCGGCCAGCACAACATCGTAAGGACCGCGCACCAGCGCAGCACCTGCGTCGCCATCGTAGCGGAAGCCGGGGTCAGGTTGAATAAGGTGACAAGCGGCCCGGCGGTGAAAAACAAAGTCAGGCACAAAACCCCCATGGACACATAAGTGATGCCCATCAGCTTTTTGGTGTAGGAAACCGCCTCTTTGACCCGGCCCGCCCCCATGCTCTGCCCGACTACCGTTATGATTGCCAAGCCGATGGCCTGGCCGGGGACGTTGATGACCCCGGCAATGCTGTTGGAAATCGCGTTCGCCGCTACGGCGTTGGTGCCGAAGGAGGTGATCAGACTGAGCACCAGCAGCTTGCCGATCTGGAACAGGCCGTTTTCCAGCCCGTTGGGGATCCCCACGGCGAGGATACGCCGGATCATGCTGCCCTTTAGCCGGATATGGAATAAGCCGTCGATCCGCAGCACGTCGTTTTTCCGCTGGAGCAACACCAGGATGACTGCCGCCGCGACGATACGGGAAACCAGGGTGCCGATACCGGCCCCTAGCGCCCCCATTTGGAATCCATAGATCAATATGGCGTTGACCCCGATGTTGACAATGTTGACCAGTAGGGAGTTGAACATGGAAACCTTGCTGTTTCCCATGGCACGGAACAGGGCGGCCCCGGCGTTGTACACCGCCATAAACGGATACGCCAGCGAGGTGGAAAGGAAATATGCCAGGGCGCTTTCCATCACGTCCGGTTCGGTTTTCCCGAAGACAAGGGTGAGGATGTGCTCGCGGAAAACCAGCGCTACCACCATCAGCGCCGTGGAAACGATGGTTACGGTATACAAAAGCTGCTTGGCGGCGGTGCGGGCGTTGTCGTAGTCCTGCCGCCCCAGATACTGCGAGACGATCACCGTACCGCCGGTGGACAGCGCGGCGAATATCTGAATCAGAAGCAGGTTGATGCCGTCCACCAGGGAAACGCCGGATACCGCCGCTTCCCCCGCCGTTGTTACCATCACGGTGTCGGCCATGCCAACGCTCATCAGCAGGAACTGTTCGATTACTAGCGGGATTATCAGCCGGATCAGCGCCTGCCGGCTGAAAAGGGGGGCGTTTTGTACTCCCGCGGTTATGGAATCGGTGTTCAATGCAACTCAGACCTTCCGTATCGAGGGCTTTCGAACAAAAGCCCTCTTTTTCCATTGTTTCATTATAGCAAGATTCCATCCTCCGCACAACCCGTATAGCGGGGCTTTGGAATGCTGGTATGATTCCGCTGCTGTTCGGAAGACTAAGGAAGCCCTGTACGTTAGGGAAAAGCGTTTATAGGAGGAAAGCGATGGCAAGGAGAGAAAAAACGGAAGCGTGTCCCTGCAAGAGGATACAGTGCGAGCGCCACGGCGATTGTGCGGCCTGCCGGAGCCACCATGTCTCCGGGCGGTATTCGCCTGCCTGTACCCGTATTGCCAAAGGAGAAAGGGGTAAGCCGCATAAAGAAAAAACAGGGACGTGAGGGCCCGCAGGAACGGGACAAAAGTCCGCCGTAACCCGGTATAGATGTTTTTGCACTGTAGACAATCTGAAAAATAAAGGGAAAGGACCCCTGGGTTGCGCGCTATAAAGCGTCCGTCCACGCATCCGCCGACGGTTACGGGTAAAATTTGAGGGATAAGGAGAGGGAACGAAGGGGCTTGACAAGGAATAAATTCCTTTTATAATGGTGAATGGTAATTTGTGATAAGTCAATGATTGATATATCAACGAGGAGGGTGCGGCATGGAAAAGACCTTCCACATGCTGTTATACCGCGCTTTTCACGCGCAGCGGAATTATCTGCGCCCGTTTGTAGCGGAGATCGGCCTGGGTTCCGGCCAGCCGAAAATGATCGCGTATCTGGCCGCGCAGGGGGCCTGCTGTCAGCGGGAACTGGCCGATTACTTTGAAATTGACCCTGCGGCGGTCAGCCGGATGCTGGATTCGCTGGAAAAGGGCGGTTTTCTCACCCGCCGGGTGGACGAAAGCAACCGGCGGGCGGATATCGTCGAGCTGACCGAAAAGGGCCGGGAGGCCAACGACGCCTGGCAGGCCCATTGCCGGGAGATGGAACAGATTATGCTGGATGGTTTTACTCCCGAGGAGCGGGAGCGGTTTGCGCAGTACCTTTTGCGGGTGTACCGCAACTTTCGGGATCCAAAAGCCGGCGGCCCGGAAAAGTCCTCCCGTCCGGATAACGGCGAGGAGGGGCAGGCATGAAAGACTTGAAACGGCTGTTGTGCTATCTAGGGCCGTACCGCCGGGATTTGATTTTAGCGGCGGTGCTGGTACTGGTGGAAACCTGCTTTGAGCTGGTTATCCCTATCCTGATGGCCGATATTATCGACGTGGGCGTCGTCCATCACGATATGGCTTACATTCTCCGGCAGGGGCTGCTGATGGGGGCCTGCGCGTTATTGGCGCTGCTGACCGGGCTGCTGTACGCCCGGTTTGCCGCCCGTGCGTCCTACGGCTTCGGCGCAAGGGTACGGGAAGCGGAATACGAAAAGGTGCAGCGGTACGCGTTTTCGAACCTGGCCCATTTTGAAACGTCCTCCCTGGTCACCCGGATGACGACCGTCGTAACGGTGCTGCAAAACGCGGCAGGCCCGCGCGGT
>CAMMRL010000082.1 GCA_946499275.1 uncultured Clostridia bacterium
CGGAACCGACGCAGTCCAAATCGGAGAAACGGTGCCCCATCACCAGCACATTGTTGCTCCCCTGGATCAGCTCCAGCAGGGCGGGCGCCACCACGCGGGTACGCACCTTGGTGCGCTTTTCCACCCCTTTGGACACGCCCCCGTAAAAATCGAACCCATTCCGGGTTTTCACCGCCGCCTGGTCACCGCCCCGGCCCAACGCCATCTCGATCGCCTGGCGGGCCATCTCCTCGGATTCGCGCAGGGTCTCCCCCTGCCCCACGCCAATGGAAAGGGTTACGCACTGGTGGTCCCCCGCCTGTACCGCGCGCACCCGGTCGAGGATATCGAAGCGGGCGTCGATCATCTGTTGCAAATGCCGCTGTTCCACAATCAGCAGGAAACGGTCGGAGCTGTATTTCCGCAGCACGCCGGTGGTGGAGGACGCCCAGTCCTCAATCAGGGTCTCCACCCGGCCGGATAACTGCGCCCGCTCGCTGTCCCGCGCATTCTGGAGCAATTCGTCCATATTGTCGATATACAGCAGCACCGCCGCCGGCCGGCTGAGCGCGTATTCCTCCGCAATATCCTTCAGCCGGGTATCTTCCACATAATACAACACGGTCAGTTCGGTATCGCGCACCGGGACACGGCTGGCGTAAACCGTATATTTCCGGCCGTGGCAGGCGGCGTCCCCCGTCTGGCGGCGGACCAGGTCGGCCAAGGGGACCCCGCCGGTCAAATCCTCCACCGGCGAACCGTACACATCATCCCCGTCCAGCACCTCGCTGCGGAACCGCTCGTTATACCAGACGACCTCCCCATCCCGGTTGCAAACCGCCACCGGCATCGGGAACGCGCCCAAAGCGGCCTGCTCCGTCTGATCCAGGCCGCCTGCGACCCGGATCAGATACCGACGGATATCCCGGTTGATCCGGTTAATCCGCCAGACGGCGAAAGCAATGGTAAGCGCCGCCGCTCCCAATTCTATGTAAAACACGATTCGGTTGATAAAGAAGGTGACGCCGACCGTCAACAGCAACACGGCCGCCAGTAAGCCGACCACCGGTGTAATATTCCAAAACCGCTTTTTTGTGGATTTCATCGGGCTCCTCCCTTCGCCGGCCGGGGATTTCCGTCCCACCGGCTTAAAACCGCGCAGAAGCTGTGCCCATTTCCCGACCAACCTGGCCTAGACAAAAGAGCCGAAAACCGGATTGCGCGAAAAAACGCGCGAAAGCCATCTCCCAACAAGGGACGGTGATTTGCGGAAAACGGACGGCGCGGCCGGATACTGGAAACGCAAAAATATTCCGGGCCGCGCCTATTATACCGCACTTTCCTTTACACGTCCATGATGATCGGCAAAATCATCGGGCTGCGCTTGGTTTTCTGGAATAGCATATGGGAAAGCTCATCGCGCACCTTGCCCTTCATGGTGTTCCAATCGTAGGCGTGCTCGCGGCAACAGCTTTCCAGCACATTGCGGGCAATCGCCTTCGCGTCGTCGATCAGCTTCTCCGATTCCCGCACATACACAAAACCGCGGGAGACGATGTCCGGGCCGGCAACCACTTCGCCCGCTTCGGGATCAATAGTCGCCACCACGACGATCAGGCCGTCCTCCGCCAGATGCTTGCGGTCGCGCAGCACGATGCTGCCCACGTCGCCCACGCCCAGACCGTCTACCAGAATCCGGCCGGCCTGCACGCTGCCCACCACTTCCATCTTATCGGGAGTGATCTCCACCACCTTGCCGATGTCGCCAATGAGCACGTTTTTCGGATCCATCCCCATAGACCGGGCCAATGCGGCGTGCTTTTGCAGGTGCTTCTGCTCACCGTGGACCGGGATAAAGAATTTGGGGCGGGTCAGGCCATGGATAATCTTCAGTTCCCCCTGGCAGGCGTGGCCGGAAACGTGGACGTCGTACATCCGCTCGTACACCACTTCGCAGCCCCGCTTCATCAGTTCGTCCACCACGCGGCCGACCATCTTTTCGTTGCCGGGGATCGGCGTGGCGGAAATGATGATGTAGTCCTCCGGCCCGACCTCCACCTTTCGGTGGTCAGAAAAGGCCATCCGGGTTAAGGCGGACATCGGCTCGCCCTGGGAACCGGTGGTAATCAGGATCACTTTATCTTTTGGGTACCGGTTGATGGTATCGATGTCGATAATCACGCCGTCCGGCACCGTCAGGTAGCCGAGCTCGGTCGCGATCCCCACCACATTGATCATGCTCCGCCCGGAGACGGCCACTTTCCGGTTGTCCTTGACCGCCGCGTCGATGATCTGCTGGATCCGGTGGATATTGGAGGAGAAAGTCGCGATAATGATCCGCTTGTTCTCCGCTTTTTTGAACAGGTTGGCAAAGCTTTCGCCCACCACCCGCTCGCTCGGCGTATAGCCGGGGCGCTCGGCGTTGGTGGAGTCCGCCAGCAGGGCCAGGACCCCCTCGTTCCCCAGCGCGCCGAAGCGGGCCAGGTCAATCATGTTCCCCAGGATTGGGGTGGTGTCGATCTTGAAGTCGCCGGTATGCACCACATTGCCGATCGGGGTGTGGATCCCCAGCGCCACCGCATCCGGGATGGAGTGGTTGACATTGATAAATTCCACCGACACCTTGCCGAAACGCACCACATCCCCCGGCTGCACCACGTTGAGCTTTACCTTGCCGGAAAGCCCGTGTTCCTTGAGCTTAGATTCCACCAATGCGAGGGTCAGCCGGGTACCGTACAGCGGCAGGTTCACCCGGCCGAGCAGGTAGGGAAGGCCGCCGATATGGTCTTCATGCCCGTGGGTGATGACAATGCCTTTGATCCGGTCGCGGTTTTTCTCCACATAGGTAAAATCGGGCAGCACAATGTCCACACCCAGCATCTCATCGTCCGGGAAAGCCATGCCGCAGTCGATCAGGAAGGCGTCGTCCCCATACTCGAACAGGGTGATGTTCTTCCCAATCTCGTTCATGCCGCCCAGCATGGTCAGGCGGACCGGCGTCACCGGCGCTTTCGGGCGGCCGCGGCGGCCCCGATTCTGCCCCTGCGGGGCGGCGGGGGCTGTCGCCGCCGCTTCGCCCGCGTTGGAAAGCGCCGCAGGTTGCGTGGTAGTCCGTTTTCCCTTGGATGTGCCGGAAGCTCGGCCCCGTCCGCCGGTTTTCCCGCTCTTTTCACTCTTGCCGGATGCCGCTTTGGTCTGGGCGACGGGAGCAGCCGCTCCCTTATCCATCCCGGACGTGATTTTTTTGCCGGTCGTCTTCGCCGTAGCGTTGTCCGTAGCGTCCTTCGGCTTGGAAGGGGCGCGGCCACGACGGCTCGCGGAGCGGGTTCCCGCCTGGGAAGCACCGCCCGCCGTATTCTTTTTTTCTTCGGTTGTCACAAAAAATCCTCCGTTTCTTGGTGGAAAGGGTTCTCTTCATAAAAGCCGTTCCGTTAAGTATCCGTCTCCCGCAAGGGAAGCGGCCCGTCTCGCAAATGAGAGAGGGCGTCCCCTGGAGGAAGACCCGTTCATCATGCACAACGGAACCCGAATCCGCCCTGTCAAAAGCGCCGCTAGAAAAGCGGCAAACGAATATCTCCCCGTATTGGGAGAGAAAGGCTGCCAAAACCGCCCGTCTATTTTTGAAGCCGCAATCTTCGGCGGCATAGCAAAGCAAAAGAGGGCGGAAGGTACGGGAAAAAGAGCCCCACGCGCGGTGGGGCTGTCCGTAATCCCTGCTTCATTTCATCCGAACACATTTCCCAGGGGTAACCGACCACAAGCTGCAGAACCAATGGCCGAACGGCCCCCAGTTCTACATTTCGTCCAATATATATTACTTTGTTTCGTCGGACATGTCAAGGAAAACCGTATTCAGACGCTTTTCCAGCTCCCCACACAGCTCGGCCGCCATTTCGGTGTCCGGCGCCTCGGCTGTCAGGGTCAGTTTCTTCCCCCGCTTAGAGGGCCGGATCAGGAGCGAGCCCTTTTTCAGCCGGATACGGGCGCCTTCCCCCGTCTCCACTAGTTCGCCGCCTTCCGACAGGCGACGGAGAACCCGGCCGGGATTATCCGTACAGGGGATGGTTTTCGTCGCCACCGCAAAGCCCGGCAGGCGGGCCGCCAGCTCCGCCAGGCTGAGACGGCGCGTCTTCATATAATGAAGCAGCTTGACCGCCATCATCAGCCCGTCCCGCGCCCAGAGCTGGCTACAAGCCAGCTTGCGCGCTTCCTCGTCGTCCTTTCCGGCCGGGCAATCGTAATACCGCCGGACCCGCCGCTCGTATTTTTCTGCAATTTCCTCAATGACCAACGGCGCATCATAAGGCACAGCCACGTCCCGGCCGGCTTCCAGCTCGATCAAGCAGCAAAGGGCGAGCGCCTGCTCCGGCCAAAGATAACCGTATTCTTCGCTATACAGGGAAAGCCGCCGGCCCTGCGCACCGATATGCAGGCGGATTCCCTCCCCCTCCCGCGCAGCAGGGACGCACCCCATGGTCGTCAACACCGAGGAGAGCAGCCGCACACATTCGTAATCCGAACCTTTGACTGTTGCCGTCATGCCGGACAACCCCTGTGGCGCCAGATCGATCAATTCCTGCCGGTAGAGCTGCTGCATCGAGCCCATATCGGTCAGTTCCCGGACCGTATCCCAGCTCGCGCGCAGGAAATCGCCTCCGGCCAATCTCGATTCGATCCCCCGTTCCACCGAGCGCACAGCCGGAAGGCCACCTACCGATACCAGGCGGATGGAAGTTTTCGGCCCGCCGGAGAGATATACGCCGGTGTGAATCCGGCCGAAATTAACAAAATAATCGAACTGCGGCCCGATGCAGGAGCCGAAGTCCCAAACACTTCCCCCCGTGGAGAGAACGCCGGCGTTCAGCGCCATTTTCAGCGCCGCGGCAGCGTGGTCGTGCGAGCAGCCGACCGCCACCTTCCCCCCGCGGGACAGGCTCCCCACCGCCGCGCCAACCCGGGCGCACAGCTCCGGAGTCAGTTCTACGCCGGTTTCCCCGGTCATGCCCGCGTCGTCGAATACCAGGCAGGGGCTGTTCCCTTCCCGCAGGTTGTCCCGCAGGACGGTGTTGCCTTCCACCTGCTTGTCCGGCCATACTTTCACATCCGGAAACACGGTGGTGTATTCCCCGACCACGCTGCCCGCACCCAAAGCGGCCCCTTCAAACAGGGATGCCCCCCGTCTTACCGACGCCGCATGGCAGAGGATCGCGCCGGTCAGCGCCGCCCTCTCCCCCACATAAGCGCAGCCCAGCTGCACGGTATCCCGTCCCTTCGCACCCGCGCCGGCGCAGCAGCCGTCGTCCAGCACCGCGAACGGCCCGATCTGCGCCCCCGTCCCGA
>CAMMRL010000083.1 GCA_946499275.1 uncultured Clostridia bacterium
CGTCTCGGCGTCGGCTTTATACAGATTGCAATTCGCCGCTATCGGCAATTCCCGCTTGTTTTCAATGCCGTCCAGCCCGGCGTAAATCATCAGCGAAAAGGCGATATACGGGTTTAACCCCGGATCCGGCGAGCGGAGCTCCGCGCGGCGGTACTCGCCCGTCCCCGCGGGGATTCGCATTAATGGCGAACGGTTTTCGCTGGACCAGGAGATGTAACGGGGCGCTTTATGGCTTCCGAAGCGTTTGTAAGAGTTTTCGGCAGGATTCAGGAAGGCGGTCATATCCTCCATCTTATCCAGTATACCGGCGATCATGTACGGTAGGCAGTCCGACCCGTCCGCCGCCTGCACGGACATATTGATGTGGAAACCGCTCCCGGGTTCGTTTGCCAGCGGCTTCGGGTCGAAATCCGCGTACAGCCCGTTGCGGTGGGCGACGGTCCTGACGGCCGTTTGAAAAGTCAGGGCGTTATCCGCCGCCGTGACGGGATCGGAGTAACGGAAGTCGATTTCATTCTGCCCCGGCCCCTCCTCATGGTGGGAGCTCTCAGGACGGATCCCCATCTGTTCCAGCGTGAGACAGATCTCACGCCGGATGTTTTCGCCTTTGTCCTCCGGCGCAATATCCATATAGCCGGCGCGGTCGTACGGCTCTTTCGTCGGCTCGCCGTTTTCATCCAGCTTGAACAGGTAGAATTCCTGTTCCGCGCCAAAGGAAAAATGGAACCCGGCTTCTTCCCCCCGCCGGACCGCCTGCTGCAAAAGGCTGCGGGAATCGCAGGCGAATACGCGGCCATCGGGATGGGCTATGCCGCAGAACATCCGGACCACCCGCCCGTGTTCCGGCCGCCAGGGCAGGATCGCCAGCGTTTCGGGATCCGGATGCAACAAAAGGTCGGAATGGGCTTCGTCCCCGAATCCGGCGATGGCCGACGCGTCGATCCCGATACCGTATTCAAACGCGCGGGGAAGCTCTTCCGGCATAATGGATATGTTCTTCTGCTTACCGAATACGTCGCAAAAAGCCAGACGAATAAACTTCACGTCCTCCTCCCGGACGTACTGCATAACCTCCCGTTTGGTATACTTCATACTCCCACCGCTTTCTTCTAGTTTGCCACATACATCTGCTGATATGGGTTCTTGCTGTCGGGCGTGACGACGGTAAAGGGGGCGTCCAGTACCTCCTGCAACCGGCAGCCGAACAACGCGCAGTACGACGACACATAGCCACGGATTTCTTCCAGGTCGGCTTCGTCCGCCGTCCTAGCGGTAACCTGGGGGGGGAACGCAATGTTTCCGCAGGCCCCTCGCAGGAACATTTTTCCACCGTGCATGCCGGTGCAGGGGAACCTTCCCACGATCCGCCGGCCGGCCGAGCCCAATCCAAGGACGACGATAACGCCGCCCGCCTGGTATTCCCCCAGGAAGCTTCCCGCTACGCCGCCGATCACCATAACAGGGACCTTCCCCTCGTATTCCTTCATGTGGATGCCGGCCCGGTAGCCCGCGTCCCCCTTGACAAAGATCCTGCCTCCGCGCATAGCGTAGCCGGCGGCATCGCCGATGCTGCCGTGGATGACGATTTCCCCGTCGTTCATCGTATCGCCGACAGCGTCCTGTGCATTGGCGTTCACCGTAATGCCAGCACCGTCCAGATAGGCACCCAGTGCGTTCCCGGGAACCCCGTCGATTGTGATCGCCCGGCCGGACATGCCCGCGCCGAGGAATCGCTGGCCGCAGCAGCCGATGATATGAAACTTCCCCTCGGATTGGCGGAGGATATTGTTGATAGCCCGATAACTCCGATTCGTCGCATCAATTACCATAGTATACTACACCTCCGATTGTTTTTCTACGGATATTGCGTAAAACGCAGCAAATCCGCTGCAAAACTCTGCCTTAAAGAGAAAAGCCACACAGTTTCGTGGCAGGCCGTTACAACCGCCGGCGTCCCCGCTTATTCACCCGCGTGAGAAATCCCCAAAACGGCCAGTTCCCTGTCGGTGAGCCCGACGCCGCGCAGCATCAAGCGGTTGCCGCGCAGGCTTTCGATGGAGTTGATTCCCATACCGCCCATCAGTTCCTTAATTTCGTGCTGCCAGGCGGCCATCAGATGGACCAGCCGCCGGCTGCCGACCTCCGGATCCAGCCTTTTCACCAATTCCGGACGCTGTGTCGCGATCCCCCAGTTGCATCTGCCGCTTTGGCAGGTGCGGCATAGGTGGCAGCCGAGGGCGAGCAGGGCGGCGGTCGCCACATAGCAAGCGTCCGCGCCAAGTGCAACGGCCTTGACGACATCCGCCGCACTGCGGATACTTCCGCCCGCTACCAGAGAAACGTGGTTCCGGATCCCCTCGTCCCGCAGCCGTTGGTCCACCGCCGCCAACGCCAGTTCAATGGGGATGCCGACGTTGTCGCGGATTCGGGTGGGAGCGGCGCCGGTGCCGCCTCGAAAGCCGTCGATGGCGATGATATCCGCCCCGCTGCGCGCGATGCCGCTGGCGATGGCGGCAATATTGTGGACGGCGGCCACCTTGACGATCACCGGCTTGGCATACTCCGTCGCTTCTTTGAGCGAAAACACCAGCTGGCGGAGATCCTCGATCGAATAGATATCGTGGTGAGGCGCCGGGGATATCGCATCGGAACCTTCGGGGATCATCCGGGTTCGGGAAACGTCGCCGACGATTTTTGCGCCCGGCAGGTGCCCGCCGATCCCTGGTTTCGCGCCCTGCCCCATCTTGATCTCCACCGCGGCGCCCGTCTCCAGATAATCCTTATACACGCCGAAGCGCCCGGACGCCACCTGGACGATGGTGTTCTCCCCATAGCAGTAAAAATCCTCGTGGAGCCCGCCCTCCCCGGTGTTATAATAAATCCCCAGCTCTTTCGCGGCCCTGGCCAGCGACGCATGGGCGTTGTAGCTGATCGACCCGTAGCTCATCGCGGAAAACATCACCGGCATGGACAGTTCAAGCTGGGGCGGCAGATCGCATAGCAGCTCGCCGTTTTCACCTCGCTGAACCCGATCCGGCTTCTTCCCCAGAAATACGCGGGTTTCCATCGGTTCCCTCAGCGGGTCGATGGGCGGGTTGGTCACCTGGGAAGCGTTGATTAAAATCCTGTCCCAATAAACCGGAAGGGGGCTGGGGCTTCCCATCGAGGAAAGGAGAACGCCGCCGCTGCCAGCCTGCTTGTAGATTTCCTTGACCGTGTCCATCCCCCAGTTGGCGTTTTCGCGCAGAGAATTTTCGTTTTTCACGATTTTGAGCGCCCTGGTTGGGCAGAAGGATACGCAACGCTGGCAATTGACACACCTGGTTTCATCGCTGACCATCACGCCATGTTCCGGGTCGAAGGCATGCACCTCATTGGCACACTGACGCTCACAAATCCGGCAGCGGGTGCATCGTCCGTCGTTTCGGACAACCTCAAACTCCGGAGAGATAAATGCCAATCCCATCAGAAGGCACCGTCCTTTACTCGAATAATGACCGGTTCACCGCCGGCGGGGGCGCTGATATTTTCCGCGGCCGGTTCCATCGTGCGGATAGCCGTCTCTTCGCTGGCGATAAACACCATGTCGTCCTTTTCGCCTACCACCATAGAACGCAGCTTCAAGCGGTCGTTCAGCGCCATCAGGCCGCCGCGAAAGCCCAGCACGATAGAAAAAGGCCCGGTCACCAGCAGGCTGGAAAAAGCGGTGCGCAGGTAGGCGTACTTTTTCCGTTCCGTTTCATCCTTCTTGGTCTCGATGGTACTCCAAAACGGCGCTGCGATCACGTTCGCCGCTTCCTCCAGCGTCAACCCCTGCGCCCGGGTTAGGTAATCCATGATATAGGTAATCACTTCCGTGTCGGTCTGGAGGGTACAGGTATAGCCGAACATTTCAATAAAACGTCGGTTGGCATCATAGGAAGAAATCTCCCCGTTATGGACAATCGAGTAATCCAAAAGCGTAAACGGGTGGGCCCCTCCCCACCAGCCTGGCGTGTTGGTAGGATAACGGCCGTGCGCCGTCCAGGAATACCCTTCGTATTCGTCCAGCTTATAAAAGACGCCGACGTCCTCCGGAAAGCCCACCGCCTTGAAGGTGCCCATATTTTTGCCGCTGGAGAACACATAGGAGCCCGGCATTTCGGTGTTGATCTTCATCACCGTTCTCACGACGAACTCCTTTTCGTCGAGCTGCTGGGAGATGAGGGCCGATTTTAAGGGGGCGACAAAATACCGCCAGATGATTGGTTCGTCCGTTATGCTCGTGATCTTCCGGGTGGGGATGATTTCGGTCTGCACAATTTCAAACCGCTCTTTCAGGAAGGTCTCGCAATTCTTGCGCGCCGCCCGTTCGTTAAAAAACAAGTGTAGGGCGTAAAAATCCTTGTATTCCGGGTAAATGCCGTAACCGGCGAACCCGCCGCCGAGCCCGTTGGAACGCTCGTGCATCGGCTTCATGGCGTTGATGATTCTCTCACCGGTCATCCGGTTGCCCTCCCTAGAGATAACGGCGGCAATGGCACAGCCGGAGGGGATGCGTACTTGACCTTCTACTTTCATGTCGGTCTCTGTCCTTTCGGAGAAAGTGTGAAAACAAAAAGCGCCCATTTCCATGCAGACCTGCCGCTGCATGGAAATGAACGCCTTTGTTCATTTGCAAGTATTATATGTCAACAATTTCTTTTTGTCAATGTACTAGGAGAATAAATTTTAAAAAAACAGATTTTTTGCAAGAAATCAAAAAATAAATTGCAAAATAGATTGACAAATCTTGCCGGAAGGTGTATGATTGAATGCATAAGGCAAAGACGTCTTTCAAGGGAAGTCCCGAAAGGCGTCTTTGCCTTTACTATTATGTAAAGGAGAGCTTACTATGCGAACGGTAGCGGAGTATTTCGGCAGCCTAGTTTTCGACGATAGGGTGATGAAAGCCAATTTGCCCGCCGATGTGTATCAGTCGCTCAGGAAAACCATCGACGAAGAGGCCAAGCTGGATATCGGCGTCGCCAATGCGGTGGCAGCCGCCATGAAGGATTGGGCGGTCGCCAACGGTGCCACGCATTACACCCACTGGTTCCAGTCCCTGACCGGTATCACGGCGGAAAAGCACGACAGCTTCATTTTCCCCTCGCCCGACGGCGGCGTGATTATGGAATTCTCCGGCAAAGAGCTGATTAAAGGCGAACCGGACGCATCCTCCTTTCCCTCCGGTGGATTGCG
>CAMMRL010000084.1 GCA_946499275.1 uncultured Clostridia bacterium
AAACGCGCTGGACAACACCGCCGTGCATCCCGTAAGCTATGGCGCGGCGAAGCTCCTCCTCGCCCGCTGCGGGGCGACCGAGCAGGACGTGAAAAACGGCACGCTGGGCTCCCTGCCCGAAAAAATCCAGGAGCTGGGGGAAGAAGCCCTGGCGGCCGAACTCGGGGTGGGCGTCCCCACCCTGCACGATATCGCCGCCGAGCTGGCCAAGCCCGGGCGGGACCCGCGGGACGAGCTGCCGCCCCCGCTGCTGCGCACCGACGTGATGGGGCTGGAAGACCTGAAGCCCGGCATGGAACTGGACGGCACCGTCCGCAATGTGATCGATTTCGGCGCGTTCGTGGACATCGGGGTGCACCAGGACGGGCTGGTCCATATTTCGCAGATCACCAACCGGTTTATCAAACACCCTTCCGAAGCCGTCAAGGTGGGCGACGTGGTGAAGGTCTGGGTGCTGTCGGTGGATCCGGCCAAAAAGCGGATCTCCCTGACCATGAAGCCGCCCAAGCCGGAACAAACGGCCCAGTAAAATCCGGACGAATCCCTTTTTCGGGAAAGGGGCGCACCCTCAATGAAACGGGAGATCCATACGGTGGAACAGGTGGACGAACAAGGCCATACCCGGGTCATCTCCCGGACGGTGAAAAACACGGCCAAGGTAGGAATCTCCTTCGGTTCTTGCCTGGCGATGGTGATTTCCTACACCTGGTGGCATTCCATCCCCTGGGCTATTTTCCACGGCCTGTTAAGCTGGGTATACGTAATCTACTTTGCGATTGTGCATGGATAGCCGCGCGATAAAAAGCCGGGTTTGGTTTACAAACCAAAACCGGCTTTTTCACATTTCATGAGAGAATTATCCCACAATTAGGCTCTTACCGTCCATTTCCTCCGGCTGGGGCAGATCCATCAGCTGCAGCATGGTCGGGGCAATATCGGCCAGACGGCCGCCTTCCCGCAGCTTGCAGGGATGGCCCACCACGCAGAACGGCACCGGGAAGGTGGTATGCGCGGTGAAGGGCGTTCCGTCCGGCTCGCTCATCTTATCCGCATTGCCGTGGTCGGCGGTGATCAGGGCCACGCCGCCCATGGACAACGTAGCCTCTACCACGCGGCCGACGCATTCGTCCACCGTTTCCACCGCTTTGACCGCCGCGTCAAAAATGCCGGTGTGGCCGACCATATCGCAGTTGGCAAAGTTGAGGACCACCATGTCGTAGTTCCCAGACCGGATCCGTTCCACCACCGCGTCGCAGACCGGGTACGCGCTCATCTCTGGCTGAAGGTCGAAGGTCGCCACGTCCGGGGTGGGGATCAGCACCCGGTCCTCGCCGGGGAACTTGACTTCCTCACCGCCGTTAAAGAAGAAGGTGACGTGGGCGTACTTGGTGGTTTCCGCGATGCGGAGCTGGGTCTTGCCCGCTTTGCTGACCGTCTCGCCCATGGTCATGGTCAGCTCCTTAGGCGCGAAAGCGACCTTCACGTTCGGCATAGTCGCATCATACTCGGTCATGCATACAAAGTCCAGGGAAAGCATGCCGCCTTTGCGTTCAAAACCGCTGAAGTCTGCATCCACAAACGCGCGGGTGAGCTCGCGGGCGCGGTCGGGGCGGAAATTGAAGAAGATCACGCTGTCCCTGTTCTTCACCGCTTCGCCGCCGGCGACCACAGTGGGGATGACGAATTCGTCGGTGATGTTCTTCCCCTCTTCGTCGATAGTTTCATAGGATTTCGCTACGGCCGCGGCGGGATCCTCCGCCTGGATGCCTTCCCGCAGGACCATCGCGTCATACGCCTTCTGCACGCGGCCCCACTGGATGTCGCGGTCCATGCCGTAATACCGGCCCATCAGGGTGGCGATTTTGCCCACGCCGATTTCCTGGAGCTTCGCCTGCAGCTCCTCGACATACCCTTTGCCGGATGCCGGCGGAACGTCGCGGCCGTCCAGCATCGCGTGGACGTACACATTTTCCACGCCGTTTTTCTTCGCCATCTCCAGCAAAGCGAACAGGTGGGAGTTGTGGCTGTGGACGCCACCGTCCGACAGCAGGCCCATCAGATGCAGGGCCGCGCCCGGTTTTTTGGCGTTCTCCATCGCTTCCGTCACCACCGGGTTTTGGAAGAAGTCCCCGTCCTGGATGGCTTTGGTGATCCGGGTCAGCTCCTGGTACACGACCCGGCCCGCGCCGATGTTGGTATGCCCTACTTCGCTGTTGCCCATCTGGCCGTCCGGCAGGCCCACGTCCATGCCGGAAGCGCCGATGGTGGTGAAGGGGTTCTCCGCAAACAGGCGGTCGAGGTTCGGGGTACGGGCCGCCTTGATGGCGTTCCCGCGGGTTTCCGGGTTCATCCCGAAACCGTCCATGATGATTAACGTAACCGGTTTTTTCATTGCAAGGTCGTCCTTTCTTTTTGCAGGCTCTGCGTTTGCCATCTTTTGGGATTTCGGTCTTCCTCCCGGGCGACGGTCTCCTTGCGGGAATCGGCCCTCTCTCCGGGATAGCCGCCTTTCCACAGGGCGGCGGCCTTTTTTTACTGTTTGCCGACGGCGAGCAGTCCGGCCAGCTTGCTGAACGGCATGGTCTGGACCCAGATATGCCCGGGGCCGGTCAGGCGGGTGTTGAACAGCCCTTCGCCGCCGAATACCATGTTTTTCACGCCTTTGACCGTCTCCACCGACATCTGCACGCCTGCGGTCATCGCCGCCAGATGGCCGGAATCGATCATCAGCGACTGGCCGGGCGCGAGGTCGTATTCCACCACATGGCCGTCCAGTTCCAGGAACGCCATCCCCTGGCCGGACAGGCGCTGCATAATAAAACCCTCGCCGCCGAAGAAGCCCGCTCCCACTTTTCGGCTGAAGTGGGTGCTGAGCTGCACGCCCGCCTCCGCCGCCAGGAACGCCGTCTTCTGGACAATGATCTCGGACCCCGGTGCGATCGGCACCGCCATAATCCGGCCGGGGAAACTGCTGGCAAACGCGATCAGCCCCTCCCCGCCGCGGCAGGTGTAGGTGTTCATAAACATCGATTCCCCGCTGAACGCGCGGCCGAACGCCTTGCCGAGCCCGCCCTCCATCGAGGTTTTCATTTCCATGTTCGGGGTCATCCAGCTCATGGCCCCTTTTTCGGTCAGCATCTGTTCCCCGTCGCTCAGGGTGCAGATGACCACCGGCAGGTTGTCGCCTTCAATCGTATACCGCATTGCTGCTTCCCTTCCTTTCGCCGCTTATGTGAGAAAAAGGCGGGGCGGCAGTGAAAACGCCGCCCCGCCGGGCCGGTTCTGTCGCCGGGTTTTCAGGCTATGCTTATTTCGCTGCCTTAACGATCACAGCAAAGTCCACGGGTTTGAGGGAGGCGCCGCCGATCAGGCCGCCGTCCACATCGGGCTGCGCGAGCAGCTCGGCCGCGTTGGCCGCGTTCATGGAGCCGCCGTACTGGATCACGGCGCTGTCGGCCACCTTCGCATCGTACAGGCTCGCGATCGTCTCACGGATCAGCTTGCACACTTCGTTGGCCTGTTCCGCCGTCGCGGTGCGGCCAGTGCCGATCGCCCAGACCGGCTCGTACGCGATGATCACGCGGGCCATTTCCTCCGCCGAAACGCCGCCAAGGGCGATTTTGGTCTGCATCGCCACCACTTCGCCGGTCACGCCCTGTTCCCGCTGCTCCAAGTACTCGCCCACGCAGAGGATCACGGTCAGCCCAGCGTCCAGGGCGGCGCGCACCCTCTTCTGCACGGTCACGTCGGTATCGCCGAAATAGGTGCGGCGCTCGCTGTGGCCGAGGATGACGTAGCCCACTTCCATGCTCTTAAGCATCTCCGCCGACACTTCGCCGGTGAACGCGCCGGATTTTTCCCAGTGGCAGTTCTGCGCGGCGACCCCGATTTTGGTCCCCTTCACCGCTTCCAGCGCAGCGGGCAGGTCCACAAACGGCACGCCCACAATCACGTCGCAGGAAGCGTCCGCCACCAGGGGCTTCAGTTCGTTAATCAACGCGGTCGCTTCCGCGGGGGTTTTGTTCATTTTCCAGTTGCCGGCGATCACATATTTACGGCTCATTGTCATGTTTCCTCCCAATATTCTTATATCTATCCGCATGAGACAGGGGGGTGCTGCAAAACCTATTTACAGCACCCCCGGCAGAGCGCCCTGCGGGCCGTGCAGAAAACGGGCTTTCCCGCTGTCCGTTCATCCGGCCCGGCGCGTCCTGTATTTTATTTGTCGTTCAGGCAGGCGATACCTGGCAACTCCAGCCCTTCCAGGAACTCCAGCGACGCGCCGCCGCCGGTGGAGATGTGGGTCATCTTGTCCGCGAAGCCGAGCTGTTCCACCGCCGCCGCGGAGTCGCCGCCGCCGATGATGGAAATTGCGTTCGATTCCGCGATCGCCTTCGCCACCGCGATGGTGCCCTTCGCAAAGGGAGCCATTTCAAACACGCCCATCGGGCCGTTCCAGATCACCGTGCCGGCGTCCTTGACCGCTTCCGCAAAGAGCGCCTGGGTCTTCGGGCCGATATCCAGGCCCATCCAGCCGTCGTCGATATCCCCTTCGAACACCTTGGTGTTGGCGTTCACATCGAACGCATCCGCCGCCACGTTATCCACCGGCAGCAGGAATTGGATGCCCTTCGCCTGCGCTTTGGCGAGAATCTCCTTCGCCAGGTCCAGCTTGTCTGCTTCGAACTTGGAATCGGCGATCTTGATGCCGCGGGCCGCATTGAAGGTATACGCCATCGCGCCGCCGATGATCAGGGTATCCACCTTGTCGATCAGGTTGGTGATCACACCGATTTTATCCGAAACCTTCGCGCCGCCCAGGATCGCGACGAACGGGCGTTTCGGGTTGGCCAGCGCGCCGCCCATCACCTTGATTTCCTTCTGGATCAGATAGCCGCAGACAGCCGGCAGATAGTCGGCAACGCCAGCGGTGGAAGCATGTGCACGGTGTGCCGTGCCAAATGCGTCATTGACATAAATTTCCGCCAAGGAGGCGAGCTCCTTTGCGAAAGCCGGGTCGTTCTTTTCTTCTTCCTTATGGAAGCAGACGTTTTCGATCATCTCGACCTCGCCGTCCTGCA
>CAMMRL010000085.1 GCA_946499275.1 uncultured Clostridia bacterium
GGAAGAGGAGATGGTGGTGGAGTTCTTGAACGCCACCAAGGAGGGGGTAACGGGCGGCGAAAGAGCTGTCGGGGGGTACCGGACGGAACGGCGTTCCGGCCGGATGGAGGAACAACCGGCCCCAGGCGAGCCGCAGCTGACACACCACCAACGCCGAGAACTGCTGCGTACAGGAGAGAAGCTCGAACTGGAACTGGGTTCTCCCTGCGATGTGGAATGGGGATTCTGGCGAGGAAAAATGTGGGTTTTCCAGGCGCGTCCGATGACGGCCCCGGCCAATGCCAGGGTATATAATGATTGCGAAGGGGAACGTATGGACGCCGTCCTTTTGGATCGCTACGCCCAGCCCGCCAGTGTTTGTTACCTCTCCCTTCTGAATTCCTGGCAGCAACAAGTTTATCTGAGTTTTTATCAGCATCGGCCCGGTTCCTGCTTTGAGGAACAACCATTGCAGTTTGCTCACAACCGGGTGTACTGGAATGTACACTATCAGAGACAGTTTTTTGAGGATCCGGCGGACACACCGGGAAAACGGAAGAAAATGCGCCGTCTTGTTTATAAAGGTTACCGTTCCTGGTACCGCAGGCTGCCTGTCTATGAAAGACGGGTGGAGAGACTGGACGAACAGATATGCACGGCAAAAACGCCGGCTGCGTGGCGGCGGTTGTTGGAAAAAACCATTAAAAATTTTTGCGGCTACCTTGGTAAAGACCATTTCCTCTTCCTAGGTATTGCGCAGCTTTTGTACAAACGGCTGCCCTTCTTTCTGCAAAGCAGTGGTTCTGGGGAAGGGGTGCCGCCAAGTAGGGAGGAAGCGGTACGCCTGGCTGAAACGGCGGTCGGAAGGTTATCTATGGACAATATGACTATCCGGGCGAATCGGGATCTCCAGCGCATGGCAGAGCAGATCCGGCAGAACGAATCGACCCGGGCCTTATGGGAGAACGCAGGGCCGGACGAATTGTTGCTGCGAATCGAATCCGGAGATTTTTCAGCGGGTTTTCGGGAGCAGTTTAACCGGTTTCTCCAACAGCATGGGCATCGCGGCGTGTCCTGCGACGATTTATATGAGCCGCATTGGCGGGAAAGGCCGGAAAACGTAGTCCTTCTGATCAAGCAGATGGCGGCCGGCGGGCTAACGGATGAGACGGCAGGAGAGATTTGCTGGAAGGAAACGGAGAGCCGCCTTTTTGAATCGCTTGGGCCGATTGGAAAAAAGCAGAGGAAAAATCTGCGAGACCTGATCCGTTTGACGGGGGAATATATGCGTCTAAGGGAAAACCAGCGGTATTATTTTGATAAAAGCTGGATACTACTCCGCCGGCTCTTTTTAAAAATTGCCGATCAATGGGTTAAGGACGGCCGGCTGGGCATGAGGGAGGATATCTTTCACCTTTCGATTGAGGAAATCCGAACCGCCCTCGCATGCTCCCGTTATGTACCTGATCGGGAAACAATCGCTGCCCGGCGATCGCTGTTTGAAAGGGAAAAAGAAACAACGCCACCTTATCTTTGGAAAGATTCCGAGGAGGTGGCCGTCCAAAAAAAGGAAGGCTACGCAAGCTACAAGGGGGCGGGGATCAGTTTAGGAACGGCGAGCGGGCCGGCGCGTCGGCTTCAAAACGTCCGGGATATCGGTGCGATCCAGCAGGGGGATATCTGTGTAGTGGATACTTTTCACCCGAGCTGGACTCCGGCGCTGAAATTAGCGGCAGGGATTATCATGAGCTACGGCAATATGCTATCCCACGGTGCCGTAGTAGCGCGGGAATACGGCATCCCGGTTGTGGTTTTCAACGGAGATGCGCCGCGTGTGTTTCATAACGGTGATTTGGTGGAAATCCATGGGAATACGGGGCGTATCCGCATTCTGCGGCACGCTGGCGATCCCCAAGACAATGAGGAGGGAGCGGAGCGTCTATGACAAAAGCGGCGCTGATCGTACCCAAAGGCTCAAAATATGGGAAAAACCCCTATCTTAAGGAGTTTTTAGAACGGAACGATATCGTCTCCAAATTTTATGGAGCATGGGAAACGCCCAACCTCAGCTTGCTTACGATTGCAGGGCTTTTTCCTGATTCGTATGATTTACGGTTTATCGACGAAGACCACGGGCAGGCAATCCCCTGGGACGAGCGATTCGACCTTGTGGTGGTGACCGGGATGACCCAACAGATCAACCGCGCCTACGAGATATGCGACGCGTTCCGGCGGCGAGGGGTGTATACTGTGCTCGGAGGCATCCACGCCAGTATTTATCCGGACGAGGCGGTAAAGCATGCGGATACCGTCACTCTGGGAGAAGGGGAGATCGCCTTTGCCCGGTTTTTGTCCGATTTTCAGAAAGGGGAACCGCGAAAGCGGTATCGTGCCGACCGGTATGCGGATCTGGGGCTGTCGCCCGTCCCACGGTATGATTTAACCGCCCCGGAACTCTACTCTTCATACAGCATCCAGACCACCCGGGGATGTCCGAGGACTTGCGCTTATTGTACATTGCCGGTCATTTACGGTTCGGTCTACCGTCATAAAAGCGTGGAACAGGTGGTGCGGGAAATCCGGGCGATAAAGGCGGTTTCACCCAATGCCTTTATCTTTTTTGCCGACGACAATATGTTTATCCATAAGGAACACTCTCAAAGGCTATTGCGGGCGATCGCCAAGGAGGACATTGCCTGGGGGACACAGACCGACATTTCGGTGGCTAGTCAGCCGGATATCCTCCGCCTACTCCGTCCAGCAGGCTGCCGCTGGCTTTTTATCGGACTGGAAAATGTAAACCGCCGCAGCTTGGAACTGCTGGACGAGAAGCAGTGGAAAGCTCGGTTGTGCGGGGAATACCCGGCTCTGATTGACGCCATCCACCGAGCAGGTGTGTATATTTGGGGTTCCTTCATGTTCGGGACGGATAATGACACACCTGCCGTTTTTGAGGATACGCTGCGATTTACGTTGGATAACGGCATCTATTCCGGGAGCTTCACCATTCTGACACCTCTTCCCGGGACCGCTTTGTTTGAACAAATGAAGGCGGCCGGCCGCCTGACCGACCTGGATTGGAGCCGCTATACCTTCTGGGATGTGGTTTATAAGCCCCAAAATATGACGGGGGATGAATTGGCCAGGGGCGTCGCCTGGATGTATGGCCAATTTTATTCGGAAGCAAACTCTCAGATCCGTCTGCGGAAAATCCGGACAAACCTGCAGAAAAACCATATTGAGAGGAAAACGAATGAAGATCGCCTTGATATCGCCCAAAGGGGTTAAGATGGGGCGGCCGGAGGAAATGGATAAGACCTCCCGCATTTACCGAGAACTGGCCAATATCCAGTCTCTGCAGGAATTGATGTCTTGTCCCAACTCCCCGTTGTTGACCATCGCGGCACTGGCTGCCGAGTATTTCGATGAAATCGAATATATTGACGAAGAAATTGAAGACATCGACTGGGAAACCCCTTTCGATATGGTCGGTATGTCCTTTATGACGCAGCAGGCTTCCAGGGCATACGAATTGGCGGAAAAGTTTCGGAAACGGGGTGTATATACCGTTTGTGGCGGGATGCACCCTACCAACTTGCCGGACCAGACACTTCAGAACTTCGACACGGTGTTTATAGGGGAGGCGGAACACACGTGGCATGAATTTCTGCGCGATTACCGCGCAGGTATGCCAAAAAGGGTGTATACAAACCGGCAGACGGTAGATATGGCCGCCGTATCCATGCCCAGATACGATTTGCTGAAATTCGACCGTTACCGTACCATTCCCGTACAGATATCACGCGGATGCCCCCACAACTGTGAATTTTGCGCTTCCACTAAAGTATATGGACCGGCCTACCGCCATAAAAGCGTAAATCAGGTGATGGCGGAATTAGACGTAATCCGCCGGTACCGTCCGTATCCCCACATCTATTTTACCGACGACAATATGCTGGTGAATACGGCGTTCTCCTTGGAACTTTTACAGGAATTAAAAGGCGCGGGCGTCCATTGGATGACTCATTCCGATATCAGCCTGGCGGAAAAGAGGGAGGTATTGGGCCGGCTGTACGACTCCGGCTGCCGAAAAATTGTAATCGGATTTGAAAGCATCGTGCCGGAATCGCTGCGGTCCCTGGAGCGCTGGAAATACCGCAAGCTGGAAAACTACGCGGAATCCATACGGATTATCCAGTCGTACGGCATCGGCGTATGGGGAACTTTCATCGTCGGGCTGGATAGCGACGACCGGTCGGTTTTCCAGAGGGTGGTGGATTTCACCTTGGAAAACCATCTATACGGCGCGATGATTTCCGTCCCCACCCCTTTCCCGGGATCGGCTCTTTTCGAACGGCTGAATCGGGAGAACCGCATTCTGTCCAAACACTGGGGGGACTACACGTTGTGGAACGTAGTAGTCCGGCCGAAGAACATGAGCGTGCAAGAATTGGAGGAAGGATTTGCTTATACACTTCGCCAGATCTATTCCCCTGAGGCTTCCAAGGAGAGAATGCAGTATTTCAAAAGGGTGCACCGTCCCGGCGGAGGGATAGGATGAAAACGATACTGTTCCTGGCCCCGGGGATGGACGGACCCGGGGGACGCCCCTACAACGCTTCATGGCCCGCCGCCCTTGACCGGATGGTGGAACACAACCGTTGGAAAGTCGTTACACCAAGCCTTTTGCTGCTGGCTGCCATCGCTGAACAGGAAGGGTTCGAAACGACGGTAGTGGACGAAGATTTCGCACCGGCGCCGACAGGGCGTACGTTTGACCTGGTTTGTATGTATACCGTAACTCCGAACGTTAAACGGGCTTACCGTTACGCGGAGGAATACCGTTCCCAGGGATCCTGGGTGGCGATGGGCGGGGTGCATTCCTCCGTTATGGAAGCGGAGAGCCGGAGATTCGCCGATACGCTGCTGATAGGGGAGGGGGGATACATCTTTCGGTCCTTTCTGGGGGATTTC
>CAMMRL010000086.1 GCA_946499275.1 uncultured Clostridia bacterium
CCCCGGCCGGAAACCGGGCGGGAACTCCGGGAGGTACATCCAGCCAGTCGGTTCCGCACAAGGCGCAGGGAAGCGGCGGGCGCCGTCGCCGCCGGAGACGGCCGTCCGCCCGGGTGGCTTCGGCCGGCCCGGTTTCCGCCCCACAGATCAGGGCGCAGAAAATGGAATAGGGTATTCCCAACGGGCGGATGATTGCTCATCCGCCCGTTTTTAAGCAACTTCTCCGTTTCCATTAAGAATTTCTTTCGGAATCCCACCATCTTTTCTTCGAATCCCCTGGTACACTATACTCTGATGAGAAAACCGTTTCGGTACCTAGGGAAAGGAACGAAGAAATATGAAAAAAACACGGCAAACCCCGGCAAAACGCTCCCGGCGCCTGCTCATTGTCAGCATTGCGGTATTGATCCCCCTGTTCCTGCTGGCCGGCGGGCTGGTATATGTAACCGAAATCCGGCCGGATATCGGTTACGGCCTGCAGGATTCCCTATTCCGCAAACGGGAACCGCTTGCTTTGGCCGAAATCTCCCCGAATGGCACAACACAATCGATATCGCTCGCCGATATCCAAAACGGAAAGGCGGAAGGCGTCGCCTATCAAAACAGCCTGTGGCTGGTCAACACCACGTATCCCCTTCCCGACGACGCCCAGACGGCGCTCACCGAGTACAAGGACACGGAATTGCTTTTGGACCGTTCCGCTGTCCGTAGCCTGCAAGAACTGCTGGAAAAAGCCAAGGAGGAAACCGGCGAAACCGTCTATCTGATGAGTACCTATCGTACCAGGGAAGAGCAGGAAGCCGAATACCTGGCTGATCCGACGGTCGCCGCCCCCGCCGGGACCAGCGAGCATCAGACCGGCCTGGCAATCGACCTGTACGTCTATCAAAAAGCACAGCGGGAATTCATCACATCCAAAGCCGGGGTATGGATCCAAGACCACGCCCAGGAATACGGTTTTATCATCCGGTACCCATTCGGTGAAAAATCCGTAACCGGGATTGGGTTTGAACCCTGGCACATCCGTTACGTAGGCAAGCCGCACGCGGCCCTGATCTACGCCAACCGCTGGACATTGGAGGAATACGTCGAGCAACTAGAACCCGGTAAATTCTACACGGTTCCGGGCTACGGCATCAGCCGGCAGACGCCGCAGGACGGCACGCTCTCCATCCCGGCAGGCTGGAAAAACGTCACCGTCTCGGCCGACAACACCGGTGCCTACATCCTCACCGGCGAAGTGGAAAACGCCTGATACAAGCGAAAAACGACGGGATAAATCCCGTCGTTTTTAACGTCGACCGCCGGAGAACCGTCACCGCACCGGCGTATAGTCTATTGTCGCTTCCTCATCGGTGGTTTCCAGCTTGAAAATGACCGGACGCAACCCGTCGTTACAGCTGCAAATCGCCACGCCCGGTTTGCGTATCCAGTCGCCATAGTAGAACAGCTCGTCGCCCACATTGTGAGCCAGGGCAAACGCATATTGATAAATCGCCTTCCACGCTTCGTCGCAAAATCCCGCCGGCTTCGCGTAATCCGCATAGAACACCTGCCCCGCTTTGAGCATGGGACATTCCTTTAAACCCTTCACGCCGTACTCGGCGGCAAGTTCCCGATCCAGCGTGGTTTTCAGTACGGTGATTTTCACCTTTTTCATCGGTATACGCTCCTTTATAATAGATCTTCGGGCGCTCGAATGCGCCCGTATAAACACAGATTGCCTTTTGGGCTTTGTTCCCACCTATCGGATTGGAAGATCTATTGAGAAAACCGGCAAAGCGGGGTATAATGATGCCAAAACAACGGATACCCCACACCAATGGAAAGAAGGCTTACTAATGCATGTCCATTCCCTGTATTTCAGCCCCACCGGGGGCACGCAGCGGGTAATCGACCTCCTGGCTGCCGACCTGAAGGCGGAAGACCGGATCGACCTGTCCCGCCCGAACACCGATTACAGCATTTACCGCTTTGGGCCGGAGGATCTCTGCCTGATCGGCGTTCCATCCTACGGCGGACGGGTGCCGGCGGTCGCACTGGAACGCCTACGGGAAATGACGGCAAACGGCGCTTTCGCCGTGATCGTCGCCGTGTACGGAAACCGCGCGATTGACGATACGCTGCTGGAGCTGCAGCAGGAGATGATAGCTCGGGGCTTCCGCGTCCTGGCGGCGATCGCCGCCGTGGCGGAACATTCCATTATGCGGCAGTACGGCGCCGGACGGCCGGACGCGCAGGACAAAACGGAGCTGCGTCAATTCGCTCGGGCGATACGGCGAAAGCTCATGGACATAGGAGACGAAGACGCCTGCACGGTTCATGTCCCCGGAAACATTCCCTATCGGGAATACCACGGCGTCCCCTTGAAGCCGAAGGCAGGCTCCTCCTGCACGGCCTGCGGCCTGTGCGCCCGGGAATGTCCCGTGCAGGCCATCCCGTCGGATAACCCGCGTACCACCGGGGAAAGCCGCTGTATATCCTGTATGCGCTGCATTACCCTATGTCCTCGGCACGCGCGAAAATTGAATACAGCTATGTTGCTCGCTTCCACCCTCAAGCTAAAAAAAGCCTGCGAAAGCCGCAAGGATAACGCACTGTATCTTTGAATAGAAGCGCTTTCTCCCTTTATCCGGACACCAGGGCAGGAAACGCGGTGGGAGTCACAAACCATGCGAGTATTTTACGTCAGCGAAGATGCCGTATCCGCGGTGTTAAAAGAGGATTCCAAAACGGCAGGGTTTGGATAAAACAGTGGGGCCCATTCGGGCGGTTGACAACACGCGGCTGCCCAATTTTTTGATTCTGCGGAACTGCCCCTGGAGGACGCACTACGCCCGTCCGGACATATCGGCAAGCGACGCGATCCGGTTCTTTTCCTCCCCGTCCATCCGCTATGCGCTGGTGATCGAATGCCGTTGGTTCCACTATGAAATCTAAAACACTCTCTGTATACGAATTTTGTCCAGACGATGCTGCCCTTCAGGATGAGACAGCCAGCTATTACGTCGCCAAAACCGCCCAGACACCGATAGCCCCTCCGAACTCCGCAGCTTGTTTAGGAAGCTGATAAAGCAGAATGTAAAAATCCGGATCGTGGACAATCTGTGGAAGATGGGCGACACGGTAAGATTCTCCGCGCTGCAATGGCCGCTGCGCCGCACGGCCTTCACTCAGCCGAGAGGATAACCGGATCAGGCTTTCCCGCCCGGCGGAAAAATTCTCCCGAACACAAGAACCGCTGGTGGGATTATGCGTGTATATGTCTCTTCGATAAGCGGGGACCTTGCGCACAGCGTCTATCCCTTCCCACTGGAAAACTGCGCCGCCGCGTCGGCCAACGTTTCCCCGGCAAGACGGTAGACCGTCCATTCGTCCATCGGCCGCGCCCCCAGGTTCTTATAAAACTGGATGGAAGGGGTGTTCCAGTTCAGGCACTGCCATTCCATTCGCTTGCAGCCCCGTTCCACCGCCAGGCAAGCCAAATAGGTCAGCAGGCACTTGCCGAACCCCCTCCCCCGCATGGAAGGAAGGACAAAGAGATCTTCCAGGTACAATCCCGCTTTGCCGATAAATGTGGAGAAATTTTTACAAAATAGAGCAAACCCCACCGGCTTTCCTTCATATTCCCCAATCACCGCTTCCGCTTCACGGCGGACAAACATCGACTGTCGCAGCGTTTCCTCCGTTGTCTCCACCTGGTCTTCCATCTTTTCATATTCCGCAATTCCCCGGATAAAGGAAAGCAACAGCTCCGTATCCTCTTCTGTAGCAAAGCGAATTGTAAACCCAGGAATATTCGTCTGCATGTCGTCCCATCCTTTCCCATTTCTCTTATCGTATAACGTCTATGAACCATCGCGCCTTCCCGTACCGCCAGGAGATACGGTTTATCGCTCAGTGGAGCAGACCACGGGAAAGCTCCAGAGCAGCAGGAAGAGACAGTGCTCGTCTCTAATGGGTTTGGCAGCGCCCTCATAAAAGCATCCTCCAGCGCCAAGCCCGATTTAGTGTCACGGCCCAACCGGAGTATCCCCACCATATGGGGAATATGATACGTTTATGTAACAAAACAACAGTCCATTACTTAGCTCTCCTGGCCAATATACAAATATCCTCCCAACCCCATCGGTTGATAAGTATACCAGATTTAGTTCGAAATGGGAACGGGATTTTAGCGAATGGGCTAAGGCGGGTAAAGTCAGGGCTGAACGGTCTCTTATATGGAGCCGCTTACAGTCAGTGCTTCAAATTTTATTGCTTTCTACATAGCCCAACAGGCAGATGACCGCTTATACCACAGTCTGTTGCGTTGATTTGTTTCAAGCTCAAGCTTCTTTGCAGGACACCCCCACCAGTTTTTCGGCAGTTTTTTATATATAAAAAGATCCAGAAGAGAAAGTCTCTTCTGGACAAAAAAGCAAAAGACATTGAAAAGGCCCATACTTTAAAGTTAAAAAAGAAAAAACATAAACATAATCTGGGGGATAAGCCCGTGTTCGGGTAGT
>CAMMRL010000087.1 GCA_946499275.1 uncultured Clostridia bacterium
CAATTACGGGTCTTTCCTTTGCTCTCTCTCGTTGTTTAATTTTCAAGGTCCCATCAGTCGAATAAACAATCGGCCTTTTCACTAATCTTTTCCACAAGAGGGAATAGACTGTGTATTATCTTAACACATCTGTCGAGATTTGTCAAGTGGTTGGCGATGTTGTTTCAGACGACTTTGGTATAATACCATGACCTTCCCTAGAAGTCAACACCTATATTGATAAATCTTTAGAAATCGCACTTTCTCTGATTTCTTGAAACTACCAGCATATATACTAGTCATTTTAACATTTTCTTGTTCTCCCCCTGCGGGAACTAGAATAGGGGAAGATAAAACGTCTTGAATCGGCCAGAAGCTTTTGTTATACTGAAGAAAACCTGTAAGTCCTTTTCAATTGCAGAATTTTACCTATTATAAAAATATAGTCCATAGGTTTGAAGCCAACGAGGTGCTGTTTATGCCAATAAAGATTCCGGACAACCTACCCGCCGCAAAGATTCTGGATGCAGAAAACGTCTTCATTATGTCGGAACAGCGGGCTGTCCACCAAGATATCCGGCCTCTGAAAATTGTGATACTAAATTTAATGCCAACCAAAGAGGAAACGGAAACACAGCTGCTTCGGCTGCTTGGGAATAGCCCGCTCCAGGTTGACGTAACCTTGCTGCAGGCAGCCACCCATATATCCAAAAATACCTCTGCGAAATATTTGGAGGAGTTCTACCATACTTTTGATGAAATTCAGGATGAAAAATATGATGGTATGATCATCACCGGCGCGCCGGTAGAAGCCCTCCGCTTTGAGGATGTAGACTATTGGGAAGAGCTGCGCATGATCATGGATTGGACCATTAGCCATGTTTATTCCACTCTCCATATTTGCTGGGGCGCGCAGGCCGGCCTGTATTATCATCATCATATCCCCAAGTATCCCCTGCCGGAAAAGCTCTCCGGCATTTTCCGGCACCGGGTGCTGGAGCCGACGCATCCCTTGATGCGTGGTTTCGACGAAATCTTCTATATGCCGCATTCCCGCTATACGGAAGTACGGCAGGAAGATATCGAAAAGGTCCCGGGGCTCAGCGTCCTTGCGCTGTCGGAAACGGCCGGCGCGGCGATCGTTTCCACCAGTGACGGGCGGCAGCTTTTTGTTACCGGCCACTGCGAGTACGACCGCTATACCCTGGCCAACGAATACCACCGGGATGTGCAGAAGGGAATCCAACCTGCGATTCCGCAGCATTATTTTCCGGACGATAATCCGGAAGCCGTCCCTCCCCTCATCTGGCGTGGACATGCACACCTGCTAATCGGCAACTGGTTGAATTATTGTGTCTATCAGCCCACACCCTACAATCTGGGTGATTTGAAATGAAGGCAGGCCAGATATGGAACGGCATGCTTTGACCGCCTTCATGATCGGCATTTCCGGGGGAATTCCGCCCGCATTCCTCATTTTTTAAGAGTATACGCTTAGGCCAAGGCAATTGGTGAAGCCGAGATGTTGGATGACAAAGCGCAGCGGCCCTGGAGACAAAGACGCCTGCCTTAATATCGGTATCCTCCCAGCGCACAAAAACACAGTTCCATCGCCGGATAATACCCGGTGTCCCCTCGGCGTGCCGCCAGTAACGCGGTTCCTCCAGGGGACGGATTCTGGAACATTGCGGGGAAAGAACCGCTACCTAAAACGGTGATATGCACCGCAAGGTAGGCTTTTTCCTAACCGAGACCGGGCGGAGGTAATCCGACACGGTTTACGATCCATAGTCAATATCCCCGGTACAGCCGGGACGTTTATCACCCAAAGGAACGCTTGCGCAAAGCGCAAGCGTTCCTTTGGGCTTTTCTATTATACATACCGCTGTTCCATTACATCAAAAATGCCGTGATCGGTCAGCCGCAGTTCCGGAATCACCGGAAGGGAGAGGAAGGACATCGTCTGGAACGGGTCGGCCCATTCGGGTACCCCCATCCCCCGCGCCAGGTCCGCCATCCGGCGGAGGATAGCGTTGACCTCGTCCGCCGGCCGGTCGGTCATCAGCCCGGCGACCGGCAGCGGCAGCGTCGCCATCACCTCACCGTCCCGTACCAAGGTATAGCCGCCCCCACACCGCTCCAATTCCCGTATGGCGAGCAGCATGTCCTCATCCCGATCGCCGACAACGATCAGATTATGGGAATCATGCGCCACAGTGGAGGCCGCCGTCCCCCGCAGCCCCATCCCCTTGACCACGCCAAGCCCTATCCGGCCGGTTGCGTGATGCCGTTCCAGCACCGCCGCCTTGAGAAATTCCCCACCCGCCTGGAAAACGCCGTCCCGTACAGGCACCACGAGATCGCGGCGACGGGTATTGATCTGGTACGGAACCAGTTCCATCACCGGAAAAACGCCGTCCGGCGGTACCGGCAGAACAAGCGGCTTTGTCCCGATGGGCTCCGTCTCCGGCGCCCGGAGGTGTACGGTATCCCGCAAAGATGCGGGCACCGGTATTCCCTCTACCGCCGGAATCGGCTGTCCTGCCTGCCAACGGCAGACCCCGCCGGTGTACACCGCGTGTACCGCCGCCTGATTCCGGTTATCCAGCAACACCAGATCGGCGCGGTAGCCCGGCGCAACCGCTCCGTAGCCCCGCAGTCCGTATATGCGGGCCGCATTCCAGCTCGCCATCCGGTAGGCGTCGGCGGCCGGGATCCCCAGCGCGATCGCCTGGCGGATGTTATGGCGGATGTGACCGTCCCGCCGGATGTCTTCCACATGCTTATCGTCCGTGCAGAAGGCCAGCCGATCGATCCCCCCCCCCGCTTCCTTCACCGCGGTGAGGATGGTTTGCAGGTTGTGGGCAGCCGATCCCTCCCGCACCAGCACGGCAAAGCCGGCGCGCAGCTTTTCGAGGGCTTCCGCTCCGTCTGAGCATTCGTGGTCGGTATCGATCCCTGCCAGGCGATATGCCTGCAGCGCCTTGCCGGAAAGCAGCGGCGCGTGGCCGTCGATCACCCGTCCTTCAAACGCCCGCAGTTTGTCGAGCAGACCCGGCTCTCCCCTGCACACGGCGGGAAAATCCATCACTTCTCCCAGCCCCAGCACCTGGGGATCGTCCAGCAAACTACAAAGCTCCTTGGCGCCGAGCACCGCCCCTCCTTGGTCCCATTTGGTGGCGGGGACGCAGGAAGGCAGCATGAAAAACAGGCTCAGCGGCAGGCTCTTCGCCGCGTCGAGCATATACCGCAGCCCAGCCAAGCCACAGACGTTGGCGATTTCATGCGGGTCGGCAATCAGTGTTGTGGTTCCGGACGGAAGCACCTCCGCCGCCATCCCCGCCGGGGTGAGCATCGAGGATTCCACATGCAGGTGCGCGTCGATAAACCCGGGAACCAAATATTTTCCCCGGCAGTCGACCTCCCTTTCCCCTTCGTACACGCCGACGCCCACAATAGTCCCCTGCGAAACCGCCACATCCTCTCGTCTCCATTCGCCGGTGAACACATTGAGCACCTCCGCCCCGCGGAAGACGATCTCCGCT
>CAMMRL010000088.1 GCA_946499275.1 uncultured Clostridia bacterium
CATACGCTTTGATCTCGTCATAGGTAGCCTTGCTTTCCGCCGATGTCAAATCCAGTTCGTCCAGATTCAACTCCACCTCGATATGCTGCTTGGTATTAAGTTTGGACAAAAGTACTACCGTCTCCACATGCGGCGTACGGGGGAACATGTCCACCGGCGTAACCCGTCGGACGGCATACCCCTTTTCGCCAAAGCGGGCCAAATCCCGAGCCAGCGTGGCCGGGTCGCAAGAAACATACACCACCCGATCCGGAGCCATCTCCGCCACGGTGGCAATCAGCGGCACGTCGCAGCCTTTGCGGGGCGGATCCAGGATCACCACATCGGGTGATATCCCTTCCTCCTTGAGTTGCGCCGCCGCTTTCGCCGCGTCCGCACACAGGAAATGGGCGTTGCCGATGCCGTTCGCCTGCGCGTTCCGCCGGGCGTCTTCCACTGCGGGCGCTACAACTTCCACCCCGATGACCTGGGCCGCGTCTGCCGCCATGGACAAACCGATCGTCCCCGTGCCGCAGTATAGGTCCAAGAGGGTCTCCTTCCCGGTTAAGGCCGCTTCCTCGGCCGCCAGGCCGTACAGCCGTTCCGCCTGCCGGCGGTTCACCTGGTAAAAGGAGCGGGGAGACAGACGGAACCGCATGCCGCACAGCATATCGGTGATATGGTCCTTGCCCCACAATACAAACTCGTTCCCCCCTAGGATAACATTGGTCCTCTCCCGGTTGATGTTCACCATCACCGACGCCAGGCCCGGCACCCCCTGCCTGAGCGCATCAACCAGCTCCCCCGGCGCGGGAATTTTGCCGGAGGTACAGACCAGGCAGACCATCACTTCCCCCGTTGCTTCCGCCTGACGGATGTAAATATGCCGGAGCAAGCCGGAACCGGTCTGTTCGTCATAGCCCTCCACCCCCGCTTTCTTTGCCCAACGGACCACCCGATCCACCGCTTCCCCGAAAACGGCGGGCTGGAGACGGCAGTGGTGCTCCTCCACCAGGCGATGGCTGCGCGGCGCGTAAAAGCCGACCATCGGCCGGTACGGTCCCGGAGCAACGGGATACTGGGCCTTGTTCCGGTATCCGTCCGGCTGGGGAGACCCTACAATCGGCTGCGGCGCCAGATCCAGCCCGCCGATCCGCTTGAGGGCGTCGGCGACCCGCTGCCATTTGTAACGCAGTTCCGCTTCATACCCCACATGCCGGTAAACGCAACCGCCGCATTTGCCGAATGCGGGGCATTCCATCCCCTGTCCGGTTTCCTTCCGGTCGGGAGACGCGCTCAACAGCGTTTCCATCCGCCCGAAAGCATGGCTGGGCATCACTTTCACGATCCGGCAGTCAATCACGTCTCCCACCGCGGTAAAGGGGACGAACACCGCCATCCCCGGCCGGCCTTCTTCCCCTGTCTGCGCGCGGCCGACGCCGCTGCCCTCCGCCGTCATTCCCGTGATTTCCAGGCGGATATTCTGATTCTTTTCCAGCGGCATACAATCCCCATTTCTCCGTGCGGCATCCGAGGGTGCACGGAATTTTACTGTTTCCTCTATTGTATACTATTTGGGGACGAACCGCAAGAAACCAGCCAAAGATTCCGGTTATCGAAACGGCCTGGCATCCATGCAGGCTATAATTGCCTTGCGGGGGATCAGCCGTGTTATTCCTCCTGTTTTTCGATAAAATGGCGGGCGAATGTACAGAATAGATTTCTTTCTTCCGGCGTAAGGCCGTGAACTGCTACAACGGCGGCATTGTCCAACCCGGCGAGATAATCAAGCGTGGTGCCGTAGCAGAGCGCAAACCGCTTGAGGGTCCCAAGAGTTGGTTCCTGTAAATTGTTTTCGTAGCGATACAGGGAGTTTTTGCTGATGCCGACCTTTTTCGCTGCTTTGGCCTGTGAAAGATGCAAATTTTCTCTTAGTCTACGAAGACGGCGGCCAAAATCGTAAACATCCATTTCCGTATCAAGCATAACTTGAATCACTCCTTTTGCCCTTTATTCTACCGGGCTTATAGGAATGTATACGACTAAATATAGCCAAATTTTATCACCATATGCGGTTATTAAAGGACGGATATCAAGCGAAACTTGAAGAAATACCCTCTATTTCCCTGATAACTCAAAATATAAAGGCAAGGACGATATTGCATAGTCGACAAACTGCAATATCGTCCCTCACCGAACTCCGCATCCACTTTATATTGCCACGGGATCTTTAAAAAAGCCGGTAATTAGCCGTTCCCATCCTTCTTTTCCGTCTCCCTTTGCTTTTCCAGCATGGTAATTTCTTCGCAAATCTGCTTATACACCGGAGAAGACTTTCCCCCTGTATTGTCTGTATCCTCCGCCAACACCACCACGACGTACCGCGGGTTTTCGGCTGGATAAAACCCGCCGAACCAGCTTTGGACCACTTCTTTCCCGTCTTGTTCCCAGCCGGTTTCCGCGGTGCCGGTCTTTCCTCCGCCGCCGAGTTCAAAAGGGCGGGCCGACCGACCCGTTCCCTCTTCCACAACCGTGAGCATCATCTCCCGCAGCGTACGGGCTGTGGACGCAGAGAAGGCCTGCTGCGCCGGGGCAACCGTCTCCTCCGTCAGATTCCCCAAGGCATCCACCGTGCCTTTCAAGATCGTGGGACGGATGATCTCCCCGTCGTTAACCACGGCGGCCACCAACTGGGCGATATGCACCGGCGTAGCCATCAGCGCCCCCTGGCCAAACGACAGGTTTGCCACCGCGGCGGGGGACATCAGTTCGGTTTCGGAGGGCAGGACCGCCCGGGCGGTCTTCCATCCTTCGGCCAGGATCACTGGACGGTCAAACCCCAGTTCCACCGCCATAGTATATAGCGTCTGACCGCCCATCTTCTGAGCCAGGCGGATGAAATACGGGTTGCAGGACTGCGCGAACGCTTGGGTCATATTCAGCGTGCCGTGCCCCAGCCGGTTATGGCAATGGAAGGTGACGCCACCTACGTCCACTTTACCGGTGCAGTTGTATGTGGTATCCAGGGATATGCCCGATTCAATAGCGGCGGCCGCCGTTACGATTTTGAATACCGAACCGCAGTTGTAATTGCACAGCGCGCGGTTGAGCAGCGCACCGTCCTCCCCGTCCAGGTTCTGCGCCACGGTGGAGGGCTGGTAATCCGGCAGGCTGACCATGGCGACGATGCGTCCGGTTTCCGGCTCCATCACCACCACCGCCCCTTTGGTCATGTGTTTCTTCGCCGCATTCTCCGCGATCTTCTGAATTTCGCTGTCCAGGGTGAGGACGACGCCCGCCTTCGCCTGATCCAGTGTATCGTTCAGTGTCGGTGTGATTCCCT
>CAMMRL010000089.1 GCA_946499275.1 uncultured Clostridia bacterium
TGAGCAAAAGTCAGCGTGGGATTGATGTGGTATCTTTATCTAAGTGAACCCCCGCGTTCCCATTTGGACACGGTGGTGTTGGTAACAAATAGGCGGCGGGCCAGCTCTTCCTGAGTCATGCCCGCATCTTTTCGCTTTTGGGCGATAAACGAAGCGAAGGATTTTTTATCCATCATCGCCGGGGCTTTTAATGTATCCATTGTGCATTCTTCCTTCCGTTTGGGATAGTCCCATTGTAGGCATTCCCTCTTTGCCGTGTCAAGGAAATCGGGGCGTTTGGCCGCTCGACTGTCGCGCCAGTGCCGTATTTATGCGGGTCCGCATAGCCCGGTTAATAAAGACGCGAGGGGGGCGTAGACGGCGCAGAACGGACGGCGGCTGTGGCCCCGTTCACAGATGGACGCCGTATGTATGCCGTCGGCATACATGATTTTTCTTTTCCGGGGAACGGTAAGGCAGGGGACTGTTTCAAGTTTTACAGTTCTGTAGCCAAATATTACAGAACTGTTGTTGGCGCTTTGGTGATAGCTTTGGTATACTAATTCCGTAAATGGAAAAGTATATGGCGATGCAGTCGGGAGGATAGCGGAAACATGGCGCTTTGGGAAAAGAAGAAAAAGAAAAAACGCTTGAGCAATACGCTGGTGTTCCTGCTGGCGTTCATCGTATTTTTGCTTGTGTTCGGAGGCCTATGCCTGTGGGCGGTTGTTAAGATCAATGAAGAAAGGCGGGCGGGGGAATCCTCCACAGCCAGCGGGTTTGAATCGAGCAAAACGGTGTCGTTTACGCAGGAGGACGCCCGCAACCTCCTGATCGTTACCACCGACCAGGGGGCGGCGCAGGGCTTCGTCGCGGTGCGGGAGGACCCGTCCCTTACTAAAATCGGTGCGGTAGCCTTCCCGCGGGACATGGTGGTGGATTATGAGACCAGCGAGATCCGCCTATATGAACTGTACGCGCAAAAAGGGGTTGGGGTAACCAAAACTGCGTTGGAAAATACCAGCGGCGTAACATTCGATAATTACGCCGTGATTACCTATGATAATATCGAGCGGGTGATCGACCACTTTGAGGCGGGGCTGATATTCACACTAAACGAAGACCTGGATTATCAGGGGGACGGCCTGTCTATTCAGATGAGCGGGGGGCTGAAAACGCTCACTTCGTCGCAGGTGGTGGATGTCCTGCGGTATCCGAATTGGCACGCAGGCCGCAAACAGCAGGCGAACGTACAGGCGCAAGTGGTCGCCGCCCTGATAAACCAATATTTAAGGGAATCCCGCGCCGCGCAGGCGGATTCCGATTTCAGCGCCCTGGTAAATCTGGTGAAATCGGATATTATGGTGTCCCATTATACGCAGGCGAAGCCGGGGCTGGCCTATCTCGCCTCCCGTAATACCGGGGACATCTGCCAGGTGCTGGCGGTTGACGGCGAGTACCAGGGAAGCGGCGAAGCGCTCCGCTTTTATGCGAAGGGCCGTGTTGTCGACAAACTGCAAGAGACGTTTGGCTAATTCGGACGAAAGCGGAACGGTACCCGCCGCCAAGTTTGGCGGTGGATTCTCCGGTTTGCAGTACTAAAAAAATCGTGAGTATGTTAGAATAATAGAGGAGAAACAGGCCCGCTTTTAAAAGGAAATAGCCGGCCGGAGAGGAGAACCGCTGTTGAAAAAATTACTGGCCGCGCTACTGGCGGGATGTTGTTTATTGCTTTCCGGCTGTTCCCTCTTTTTTCCGGGGGTGGAGGATTCCTCCGGAGGGGTATCCGAACCGGACCCGACTCGATATTCCGCGGAATACAGCGGCGGCTGGTGTTATCAGCGGCTGGATGACCGGTTGAAGACCGGATATGTGGAAGTATATACCGCTATCCGGGACAGTTTCGGGCGGGACGAGCAGGTCACGATTTCAGACAGCGTGCAGGGTTCTTCGCGGGAATATCTCGGACTGCGGGTGGATTTGTCCGAACCGCTTCACAGCCGGGAAGAGGCGGAGCGGCTGTATACCGCCATTACGTGGGACAATCCTCAGTTCTTTTATATCGGCAACACCTACAGTTACGAAGGATACCGAGCGGGAAACGTGGATAATTACGATGTATTTTGCTTGGTTTTCACCATGAACGCGCAGGAGCGTGACCGCGCCGCCCGCCAGCTTGAAGATGCGGTGGATTTGGTGATGGAAGGGGTGGCGGATTCGCCGAATGGGGGAATGACGGGGTTTGACGCGGAGCTTTTGATGCACGACCGTTTGGCGGAACGGTGCACCTATGAGACGCGTGCTGCGGGAGAGGAGGACCCCGCGGCGGTATATCCCTCCGCCTTTACCGCTTACGGTGCGCTGGTAGAAGGCCGGGCGGTGTGCGAAGGGTATGCCCGTGCCATGCAGCTGCTTTTACACCATGCCGGGATGGAATGTACCCTGGTTACCGGGACCGATGAAAACCGGGTGGCCCATATGTGGAACCTGGTGACGGTGGAAGGGAAAAATTATCACCTCGATCCCACCTGGAACGACAGCGGCGACCGTTTGAGCCATGCGTATTTTAACTTGACGACGGAGGAGATCCTCCGCACCCACACCATCGACGCGGGCAATATCGGGGTGGACACCTGCACGGCTATCGACGCCAATTATTACCGCCGTAAGGGGATGTACCTGGAAACCGCCCGGCGGGATGAGATTGCGGCAGTGATCGCCAGGGAAATTGAAAAGGGCAGTGAAGAGATCGACCTGCGTTTTTCCTTTTCCACCTTCGCCAGCGCCCGTTTATTTGTTAACAACCATGACCTGCTGACCCAAAAGGTAAACGCACAGTTGAAAGGCACAGGGCTGACCATGTGGGAATACGAGAACTACTGGGTGAACGAGACGTACAACACCATTGCTATTTATAAAAAATAGTCTCTGCTACAAGTTAAAGTGCGGTAACGAAGGATCTATTAAGGTGGCAGAACATTGTGTTCTGCCACTTTTTTGTGTTCCAATGTACGTGGAGATTATTTATATAATGCGAGGTGAATTTTGATTTGAACATCGATTTCATTTATCAAAAACATATTGATTTGGTGTTTCATATATTGGCGCACATAAAAGTGAACAATTCATCAGATTTGTTTTCTGAACCATATATTGAAAAAATGAGCTTAGCAATACAAGATGATAAGATTGCTCTCCCTCAATCAGCTGTTAAATATTACAGCCAAAATTTTAATAGACTGGGGATTATTAATTTCCCTCCTTGTATAATAGAGTAGTAGTTATTAAAGCCCCTCTCCAAGGGCTGTGCTAC
>CAMMRL010000090.1 GCA_946499275.1 uncultured Clostridia bacterium
AGGTGCAGCGGTACGCGCTTTCGAACCTGGACCGTTTTGAAACGTCCTCCCTGGTCACCCGGATGACGACCGACGTAACGGTGCTGCAAAACGCGTTGAACGGCGGGCTTCGCCCCCTGGTGCGCGGGCCGGCGATGTTGGTCCTGGGGGTGGGGCTTTCCATATATATGAACGCCACGCTCGCCCTGGTTTTCCTGTTCAGTGCGCCGATTCTGGCTGTTATCCTGGCCTTTATCGTCCACCGTATTGCGCCGATGTATACCCGGCTGCAGAAGGCGATGGACCGGCTCAACGACGTGGTGCAGGAGGGGCTGACCGCCATCCGCGCGGTGAAAGCGTTTGTCCGCGGCGAATATGAGGAGGAAAAGTTCCGCGCGGTGAACGAGGAGCTGCAACAGACCAGCCAGAAAACCTTCCATTACGCGGTGCTCAATCTCCCGGCGTTCCAGTTTACCATGTACGCCGCGGCGGTGCTGATTATGTGGTTTGGCGGCAATATGATCCTGAAGGGCAGCCTGCAGGTGGGGGAGCTGACCGGCTTTATGAGCTATGTCCTGCAGGTGATGAACTCGCTGATGATGATTTCCAACGTCTTCCTTTTGTTGACCCGCTCGCTGGCCAGCGCTCGCCGGATCAGTGAGGTGCTTGAAGAAACGCCGGCGTTTTCCTCCCCGGAAGGGGCGTGTACCCAGGTGGAGGACGGCGGCGTGGAGTTCCGCCATGTTTCCTTCAAGTACCGGGCGGACGCGCAGGAATACGCGCTTTCGGACGTGAGCCTACAGATTAAGCCCGGGCAGACGGTGGGAATCATCGGCGGCACCGGCTCCGCAAAATCTACGCTGGTGCAGCTGGTCCCCCGGCTGTACGACGCGACCGAGGGGCAGGTTCTGGTCGGTGGACGGGATGTGCGGGAATACGACTTGCAGGCGCTGCGGGATGCAGTGGGGATCGTGCTGCAGAAAAACGTGCTGTTTTCCGGCACCGTGCGGGAAAACTTGCTGTGGGGGAACCCGCAGGCGGACGACGATACGATCTGGGAAGCCTGCCGGGCCGCCTGTGCGGACGAATTCCTGAAACGGATGCCGAAGGGACTGGATACCGACCTCGGCCAGGGCGGGGTAAACGTTTCCGGCGGGCAGAAGCAGCGGCTCTGTATCGCCCGCACCCTGCTCAAACGACCGAAAGTCCTAATTTTCGACGACTCCACCAGCGCGGTGGACACGGCCACCGAGGCAAAAATCCGCGCTTCGCTGGCAGAGCGCCGGGACGTGACCAAAATCATCATCGCCCAGCGGATCACTTCGGTGATCGATACCGACCAGATTATCATCCTGGAAGACGGCCGCGTCCATGCGGCGGGGACGCATCAGCAATTGCTGGCTTCCGACCCGATTTATCAGGAAATTTACGATTCCCAGATGAAAGGAGGGGAGGGCCATGGCCAGGCAGTTCAGCGGTAAACGCCCGGAGAATTTGAAATTCACCATCCAATCGCTGCTGTCCTATATGGGCCGCCACCGGTTCCTCCTGGCGGTTGTGGCGGTACTGGTGACGGTCAGCGCCCTGGCAAACCTGCTCGGCACCTATATGCTCCGCCCGGTCGTCAATTCCCTGGCCGGTGGGAATATAGCCGACCTGGTGCGGGGGGTGGTGATCACCTCCCTGATTTACGCTGCGAGCGTGCTGGCGGCATACGGCTACACGCAGACGATGGTGAAGGCGGCGCAGAAGGTGCTGTTTGATATTCGGCGGGACCTGTTCTGCCATCTACAGAAGCTGCCGCTGCGTTTTTTCGATTCCCAGCGGCACGGCGACGTGATGAGCTATTTCACCAACGACGTGGACACCATTTCGGACGCGCTCAATAACAGCTTTGCCATGGTGATCCAGAGCTTTATCCAGATTGTGGGCACCCTTACCCTGCTGTTTATCCTCAACTGGCAGCTTACGCTGGTGGTTGTGGTATGCTATATCGTGATGTTTTGGTATATCCGGTACAGCGGAAAGCGCAGCAAGGCGTATTTCAACCGCCAGCAGGAGAGCCTGGGCGACCTGGACGGATACATCGAAGAAATGGTCGGCGGCCAGAAGGTGGTCAAGGTTTTTAACCACGAGGAGGAAAACCTGCGGCGGTTCCGGGAGAAGAACGAAAAGCTCCGCAAAGCCGGGACCGGGGCGCAAAGCTACGCCGCCACGATGGTACCGGCCGTGGTGAGCATTTCCTATGTCAACTATGCGATTGTGGCGGTACTCGGCGGTATCATGGCCATGCAGGGGATGACCGATGTGGGCAGCCTTGCCAGCTATTTGGTGTTTGTCCGGCAGGCGGCAATGCCGATCAACCAGTTCACTCAGCAGAGCAATTTCCTTTTAGCGGCTCTGGCGGGGGCGGAGCGGATTTTTACCGTGATGCTCCAAAAGCCGGAGACGGACGAGGGGAAAACCGTGCTGGTCAACGTGCGGGAGGAAGCGGGACGGCTGACTCCCTGCGATAAAAAGACCGGTTGCTGGGCGTGGAAAAGACCGGACGGCGGGCTGGTCCCGCTGCGGGGGGATGTGCGCTTCGACCATGTGAGCTTCGGGTACGAGGATTCCCGCCGCATCCTGAAAGATGCTCTTCTGCCCCAAGTGCGCAGAAAAGGTTGTAATACAGTACGGGGGCCC